>CAMCMP010000031.1 GCA_945876095.1 Chitinophaga pinensis | reverse complement strand
CAAGGAGCCTTAACTCCAGGTTCGGGTATAACAATAGCTTCAGGTACGATATCAGCAACCGATGCTACATCAAGTGCAAAAGGAATTATACAATTAACAGGAGATTTAGGGGGTACTGCAGAATCACCTCTTGTTAATAAAATTGGTGGGAAGGCTATCACATTAGGTGGTACTTTAACTACTGCTGGTAATTATACAACGACCATAACTGCTACCGACAATACAAATGTAACCCTACCCACCAGTGGAACATTAGCCACATTAAGTGGAACGGAAACGCTTACTAATAAAACTATTAATGGCGTAAGACCAACTGCCCTAGCAACTGGTTTTTCAATTGCTGGTGGAACTAGTACCAATACAACATTAACAGTTATAGGTGATGTAACCATTGGTGGTGTGAACTCAGGGGATCAATTAATTACTTTGACAGGAGACGTAAGTGGCAGTGGCACAGGAACATTTACTACTACCATTAATAGTATAGGTGGAGTTTCATCATCCACTATCACTTCAGTTGCTTCTTCAGTGAACTCAGCTACATCATCTAATACTGCAAACACGATTGTAAAAAGAGATGGTAGTGGTGATTTTGCTGCTGGTACCATTACAGCTACTGCAATATCATCTGGTACATTAAGTTTAACAACGCCGTTAAGTATTGTAAGTGGTGGTACAGGAACCAATACTGCAACAGGAACTGGGTTATTAGTATTATCTACAAGTCCTGCATTAACTGGGACACCCACAGCGGTAACTGCTGATGCTACAAGTAATTCAACACAAATTGCTACAACTGCTTTTGTAAAAGCACAAGTTGGCGGAAGTGTTACACCTGACGCAGATGCAAATACAAAAGGTAAGCTTCAATTAACCAATGATTTAGGAGGCACTGCAGCCTTACCTACCGTGAATAGTGTTGG
Source organism: Chitinophaga pinensis (assembly GCA_945876095.1). Taxonomy (GTDB): domain Bacteria; phylum Bacteroidota; class Bacteroidia; order Chitinophagales; family Chitinophagaceae; genus Ferruginibacter; species Ferruginibacter pinensis_E. The sequence goes on along the minus strand of CAMCMP010000031.1, from coordinate 33,918 downwards.
AGGAGTACTTTCATCAACTATTACTACGGTAGCATCAAATGTACTCTCTGCTACATCAGATAATACACCAAACACAATCGTAAAGCGAGATGTTAATGGTGGTTTTTCAACAGGAACTATTACAGGAACATTAAGTGGTACTGCATCTAATGCCAATGCATTAACAACCGGTAGAACCATAACAACCACAGGAGATGTAACTTATACAAGTGGAGCGTTTAATGGAACAGCAGATGTGACTGGAGTTGCAACACTTGCAAACAGTGGAGTGGTTAGTGGTACGTACGGAACTTCTACAAGTGTTCCAACTATCACAGTAGATAGTAAAGGAAGAATTACAAATGCAATTGCTACTAATATTCCAAGTGCAACAAGTACGGTAACGGGATTATTAACCAGCTCAGACTATCAAGCATTTAGTGCCAAACAAGGAGCATTAATTGCAGGTTCAGGTATATCAATATCAGGTGGAACGATATCAGCAACTGGCATTACATCAAGTAATTTATCTGCTACTGCAGGTATAACCAATGGGCAACTTGCCAATAGTGCAATTACGTTAGGGTCTACTTCCATGAGCCTTGGAGGAACCTATACCAATGTTACAGGACTTAGTGCGATTTCTACAGAAACATTAAAAGTAACAAGTGGTAACTATACAGCAACTGGTGCAGTATTAACAACAGATGGAACAGGGAATGCAGTATGGAACAGTAGTGGTTTATATACACTAAATGGTATCACTGCAGCTTCACAAACATTTTCAACAACAACCGCTGCAACAAGTAATGCACCATCGTTTACATCAAGTGGAACGGTTCATACCTTAAACATACCATCCGCATCAGTAACAGGAACAACAGCAGGATTATTAAGTAACGCAGAATATGCAGTACTTAATGCAAAGCAAGGAGCCTTAACAGCGGGTGCAGGTATAACCATAGCATCAGGAACCATATCAGCAACCGATGCAACTTCAACTGCAAAAGGCATTATACAATTGACGAATGATTTAGGTGGAACAGCAGCCTTACCAACAGTAAATAGTGTAGGAGGAGTAAGTTCATCCACTATTACAACAGTAGCATCGAATGTACTCTCCGCTACTTCAACAAATACTGCAAACACGATTGTAAAAAGAGATGGTAGTGGTGATTTTGCTGCTGGTACCATTACAGCTACTGCAATATCATCAGGTACATTAAGTTTAACAACGCCGTTAAGTATTGTAAGTGGTGGTACAGGAACCAATACTGCAACAGGTACTGGGTTATTAGTATTATCTACAAGTCCTGCATTAACTGGGACACCAACAGCAGTAACTGCTGATCCATCAAATAGCTCAACACAAATTGCTACAACTGCTTTTGTAAAAGCAACAGTTGGCGGTAGTGCTACGCCAGATGCGGATGTTAATACAAAAGGTAAGGTTCAATTAACAGGAGATTTAGGAGGGTCTGCGGGTTCGCCAACAGTAGTTGGTATTGGTGGCAAATCCATTGTACTAGGTGGAGCACTAACAACTGCTGGTAATTTTATTACCTCAGGGAATTTTACAACTACTATAACTACTACTGATAATACAAACGTAACATTTCCTACAAGTGGAAGACTGGCTACTATTGATGAAGTTTCTTCAGCAGTGGGAGGATCCGCTGCAGTAGATGCAACATCTAGTGTGAAAGGAATAATAAAACTAACCAATGATTTAGGAGGTACTGCAGCATTGCCTACTGTAAATAGTGTTGGAGGCGTAGTGTCATCTACAATTACTACAGTAGCATCAAATGTACTCTCAGCTACATCATCAAATACTGCAAATACGATTGTAAAAAGAGATGGGAGTGGAGATTTTTCAACCGGTACTATTACAGGAACATTAAGTGGTACTGCATCTAATGCAAACACGTTAACTACGGGAAGAACCATATCTACAACAGGAGATGTATCTTATACAAGTCCAACATTTAATGGATCAGCAGACGTGACTGCTGCTGCAACGGTGAATAGTGTAGGAGGAGTTTCATCCTCTACTATTACAACTGTTGCGTCAAATGTACTCTCAGCTACATCATCAAATACTGCAAATACGATTGTAAAAAGAGATGGTAATGGTGATTTTGCTGCAGGAGCAATTACAGCTACTTCGGTTGTTTCCTCAGGAAATATCTCATCCACTTCATTAACAGCTGGAACAATAACAGCGACTTCATTGACTTTAACTAATCCATTAGCTATTGCAAGTGGTGGTACTGGAACATATACATCAACAGGAACTGGATCGGTGGTATTATCTACAAGTCCTGCATTAACAGGGACACCAACAGCAATAACGGCTGAACCTGGATCAAATTCAACACAAATTGCAACAACTGCTTTCGTTGCAAGATTGGTAAGTGGCTCTGGGGCATCAGATGCAACATCAAGCACTAAAGGAATTATACAACTAACCAATGATTTGGGAGGCACTGCAGCATTACCTACCGTAAATAGTGTGGGAGGTGTTTCATCATCGACTATCACTACGGTAGCATCGTCAGTGCTTTCAGCCACATCATTAAATACTGCAAACACGATTGTTAAGCGAGATGTGAATGGTGATTTTTCTACAGGAACCATTACAGGAACCTTAAGTGGAACAGCGAGTGGATTAACAACGGCTCGAACCATAGGCATTACAGGTGATATTACTTATTCGACTAGTTTTAATGGGACAGTAAATGTAACTGGTGTAGGAACACTTACAAATACTGGAGTAACAGCAAATACATATGGATCATCTACTTACACATCTACAAGTGTTCCAACAATTACAGTAGATAGTAAAGGAAGAATTACAAGTGCAACTACTACTAATATCCCAAGTGCAACAAATACAGTTACAGGGTTATTAACGAGTTCAGATTATATAGCATTTAGTGCGAAGCAAGGAGCCTTAACAGCGGGTGCTGGTATAACCATAGCATCCGGTACAATATCAGCTACCGATGCAACTTCAACTGCAAAGGGAATTGTTCAACTAACCAATGATTTAGGAGGTACTGCAGCATTGCCTACCGTAAATAGTGTAGGAGGTGTAAGTTCATCCACTATTACTACAGTAGCATCAAATGTACTCTCTGCTACATCCTCTAATACTGCAAATACAATTGTAAAAAGAGATGGCAGTGGTGGATTTGCAGCAGGCGCAATAACTGCTACATCAGTTGTATCGTCAGGAAATATCTCATCCACTTCATTAACTACCGGAACCTTAACAGCTACAGCTGTTGTAACGAATACATTAAAAGTTACAGGTGGTAGTTATACAGCAACTGGTGCGGTATTAACCACAGATGGAACAGGAAATGCAGTATGGAACAGTAGTGGTTTATATACACTAAATGGAATTACTGCAGCCGCGCAAACATTTTCAACAACAACTGCGGCAACAAGTACGACACCATCTTTTACATCAAGTGGAACGGTTCATACATTAAATATTCCATCCGCAACAGTAACAGGAACAACAGCAGGTTTGTTAAGTAACTCAGAATATGCAGCACTTAATGCAAAACAAGGAGCCTTAACTGCAGGGTCAGGTATATCTATAACAGGAGGAACGATATCAGCTACTGGAATTACATCTGGTAATTTATCAACTACTGCAGGCATTACCAATCAACAGCTTGCTAACAGTTCAGTTACGCTTGGATCAACAGTGATGAGTTTAGGAGGCACCTATACAAATGTTACAGGACTTAGTTCAGTAACATCAACATTATTTACTGGTACATTAAGTGGTACAGCGAGTGGATTAACTACTCCTAGAACCATATCAACTACTGGAGATGTAACCTCTACAGGAAATTTTGACGGTACTGCAAATTTAAGTTTAGCAACTACTTTAGCAAACAGCGGAGTTGCAAGTGGCACTTATGGTAGTAGTAGTGTTATTCCAAAAATAACGGTAGATGCTAAAGGAAGAATAACAAGTCTTGAAGAAGTTGTTGTAGGCGCTTCAGCAATTGGCGCACCATTAGGTACTAATAAAATCATTGTAGGAAACTATTCAAATACAGCTCAAGACGTATATGTGACAGGAGATGTTGGAATAACAAGTACAGGTGTAACAACAGTGAATAGTGTAGGAGGAGTGTTATCATCGACCATTACTTCAGTAGCATCAAATGTACTCTCTGCAACTTCTACTAATACACCCAACACAATTGTTAGAAGAGATGGTAGTGGTAATTTTGCTGCAGGCGCAATAACATCTACATCAATAAATACAGGAACATTAACAGCTACTTCTGTTGCAACAAATACGTTAAATGTTACTGCAGGTAGTTATACCACAACGGGTGCGGTTTTAACAAGTGATGGTAATGGTAATGCAACTTGGGGAAGTAGTGGATTATATACATTAAATGGTATTACTGCAGCTGGACAAACATTTTCAACAACAACCAATCTAACAAGTACTAAACCATCGTTTACTTCAAGTGGAACTGTTCATACTTTAAATATTCCTTACGCAGGTGTAACGGGAACTGAAGCAGGTTTGTTAAGTTACAATCAATATCAGGAACTTAGTGGAAAACAAGGCGCATTAACAGCAGGTGCAGGTATAAACATAGTATCAGGAACAACAACAGCAACGATATCAGCAACCGATGCAACATCAACTACAAAGGGAATAGTTCAACTAACCAATGATTTAGGAGGTACGGCAGCATTGCCTACCGTAAATAGTGTAGGAGGCGTATTATCATCAACGATTACTTCAATAGCATCATCGGTTAACTCAGCAACATCAGTTAATACACCCAACACAATTGTAAAAAGAGATGGCAGTGGTAATTTTGCTGCAGGCGCAATAACATCCACTTCGATCAATACAGGAACATTAACAGCTACTTCTGTTGTAACTAATACATTAAAAGTTACAGGAGGAAGTTATACAACTACTAATGCAGTATTAACAACAGATGGAACAGGAAATGCAGTATGGAGCAGTAATGGTTTATATACGTTGAATGGCATTACTGCAGCTGGACAAACATTTTCAACGACGACCTCTCCATCAAGTACTTCACCATCGTTTACTTCAAGTGGAACTATTCATACTTTAAATATTCCTTACGCAGGTGTAACGGGAACTACAGCAGGTTTATTAAGTTACGAACAATATGCAGCACTTAATTCAAAGCAAGATGCTTTAACATTAGGTACAGGTGTTGCATCATTTTTAGCTTCACCAACAAGTACAAATTTAGCTACTGCAGTTACAAATGACGTAGGGACAGGATCTTTAGTGTTTTCAAATAATCCAACATTAACTAATGCAACATTATCTGGAACATTAACTTTAACAACGCCATTGAGTTTTGCTAATGGCGGCACTGGACAAAGTACTTATGCTAAAGGTGATATACTTTATGCTAGTGATGCTAATACATTAAGCAAATTGTCTATTGGGTCGACTGGTCAAGTATTGGTAACAACGATTGCAGGAGTTCCTGCTTGGGGTAGTAATGGTTTATTTTCCTTAAATGGACAAAGTGCAACCACGCATAATTTTGCAACATCCAATTCAGGGATTGATTTTGCAATAACAAGTAGTGTATCAGGTGGTACAGCTACGCATACCTTTAACCTTCCAGATGCTGATGGAACTACTGGAAATACTAAAAGAGGTTTATTGTCCACTGGGACGCAAAGTATTGCAGGTAATAAAACTTTTACTGGTGGCACGACAAATTTTGTAACACTAATTGCATCGGGATATGTTACAGCGGAATCAGGGTTAAAAGTAAAGTCGGCGGGCTATCAGACAGCCGGTGCTGTATTAACTAGCAGTGGTGATGCAAACGGATCAGCAAATTGGTCAACTAATCTTAACGTTGGAACAATTACTGCAACTTCTTTAACGACAGGAGCTTTAAAAGTAACAGGAGGAACAATAGCTAATGGTTCTGTTTTAATAAGCGATGCCAATGGAAATGCTACCTGGGGAAGTAATGGAGTATATGCTTTAAATGGACAAAGTGCAACCACGCATAATTTTGCAACATCCAATTCAGGGACTGATTTTGCAATAACAAGTAGTACATCAGGTGGTACAGCTACCCATACCTATAATCTACCAGATGCTTCTGCTACAAATAGAGGAGTTGTAACAACAGGTATACAAACTTTTGCAGGAAGTAAAACATTCAGTGGAACCACAACAGTAGGAACGCTGAAAGTAACTAACGGAGCGCCAACTACAGTTGGTGCTGTGCTAACCGCTTCAGCTACTGATGGAACTGTTGCTTGGTCTACCTCTAATAGTGCCTCATCTCTTAGTGGCGGTGTAGCAGGTGCAATACCATATCAAACGGCTCCAAATACAACTGGATTTACTGCTGCGGGTACAAGTGGACAAATATTGGTTTCGGGGGGTACGTTAACGCCAACATGGACGAGTAATATTAGTGTTGGTACGGTTACTGCAACAGGAAACTTTTCAGGAACTTCTGCGGATTTTTCAAAAGCAGTTACTGGTGCACCAGCCTCTGGAACATCTGGAACTAGTATAGATTTTTCTCAAAGTAATTTAGCTTATACTTCAGCTAGTGCAGGTATTTTTACACTAAATGGTATGAAAAATGGTGGAACGTATACATTAGCTGTACAAGGAGGGACTAGTGGTACGCTCAATCCAAGTGGAGGTGGATTTTCTTATGTTTCTTTGGGTAATTATGCAACGGTTTCAGGAAAACATACGGTGTACACTTTTGTTGTAATGGGTGGTACGGTCTATTATTCAATGGTTTCAGCACAATAAAATTATGAAAGTCAAATATTTAAGTATTTTATTTTTATTATTTCTATCTGAATTTGCAAATGGGCAAGTTCCAGGAATGCCGAAGATTCTCGGCAAAAGTGATTTCCCTCAAGTTTTCACATTAAGTGCAACATTGGTCGATATTAGTTCTGCAAATGTAAGTGTACAGATTTTAAATAATGGTCAAACACCAGTTACAGAAACTGGTGTTATATGGGGAACGAGTATAAAGGACTATAATACTGCCACTACTGATGGTACCATTGTGACAGATTTAAGTGCTCCAGTTGGAACATTTTCGAAAACTATAGGAAGTTTATCTGTTGGGCTGGTTTATTATATTTTAGCTTATGCTAAAAATAGCGCTGGAATTACTTATGGAAATGTAATTGAATATCAACATGCCATAATCACTACTGCTACCGGAAAAACTTGGTTGATGGTTAATTTAGGTGCAACTGCTATACCGGTAAATAAGGATGATGCAGCAGGTTATGGTTTTTTATATCAATGGGGACGAGGATCAGATGGCCATCAAGTTGTCAGGCCTGTAATGTCAGGAACAACCCCTACTCTGTCCACTGGGGATGTGCCCAATAATGGAGGATTATTTATTACAACAGAAATTAATAAGGGTTTAAATTGGAGGGCAACTGCTAATGATGGTTTGTGGGTCGGATCAAGTGGAAATGGAACAAATAACCCATGCCCAGTTGGATTTAGGGTACCAACCAAACAAGAAGTACAGGCTGAAGCTACCAGTTGGGTCTCTACTGGCCTAGGGCCCTTTGGTTCATTGAAATTGACAGCTAGTCCTTTTAGAAGATCTGATGGTGTTTTACAAACTCCAACAACAGGTCGTTATTGGACTGCTGGAGGTGCTGGAGTCCAAGGATCTACAACTAATTGCCTTATTATATATACAACTACCTCTCCTTTTCATAATAATGTCGGAAATGATGAGGCCAGAGCTTCAGGTTTGGCTGTTCGTTGTATAAAAGTTTATTAATAATTATGAAAAATAAATTTATCATTATTTTATTCCTATTAAGCATTACAGTTTTTAAAACAACTGCACAAAAGACACTTGTAAATACGAATCCCTCAGGCGCAGGACTCCGTCCTGTGTCTGCGAAGTTACTACTGCGTTGATTATCCTAATCTCAAAACATTGGTTACATTTTTTGTTCACGAAACATTAATAACAAAAAGACACAGGACGGAGTTCTGCGCCTGAATGCCTCATATTAAGATTTGAAGAACCTAAGAGGATTTTATATTCACCTCATGTAACAATTAGGGTACAAAAATTGAGAAAAAGGGGTTACTAGTGATTCCATTAGCCTAGCTCTCAAGAAATTGGTTACATTTTTTGATAACGAAAGATTAATAACAAATAGACACAGGACGGAGTCCTGCGCCTGGGACGAATTCGTTGAGGATCCTAGGTCTATTTTGACCGAAAGCATAAAATCTTGCATTAACTGCATATGATTCAAATTTCATACTATTTGACACCTATTTTTACAACATAAGTCAAAAATCGACTATTTTGACTTATATTTGATTTAAATGAGTCAAAATGATACCCTTATTACCTTTACAAATTGAGGTAGAAACAAAGGCAGTTTTAAAAAAATTAGCAGCCGCGCATCGGCGTCTAGCAGAATTTAAAGGAGTAATTACCAGTATTCCCAATCAAAATATTCTGCTAGAAACGCTAACATTAAGAGAGGCAAAGGAAAGTTCTGCAATTGAAAATATTATAAGCACGTTTGCTGAGGTATATCAAAGCAGTGTTTTTTCCAACCTATTTGCTTCACCAGAAGCGAAAGAGGTTCATCTATACGCTGAAGCCTTAAAACAAGGATTCGCCTTAATTCAATCAAGTGGCTTACTTACTAATAATCATATTTTAAAAATTCAAGCAGTAATTGAACAAAATGATGCTGGTTTTAGAAAAGTCCCTGGTACTAAATTGTTAAATGAAAATACAGGTGAGCTAGTGTATATGCCCCCTCAGGATGCAGTTGAGATTGAAACTTTAATGCATAACCTTGAGGAATTTATAAATAATGATGAGATGGTTGATTTAGATCCTTTAATTAAAATGGCAATCATACATTATCAATTTGAAACGATTCACCCTTTTTATGATGGAAATGGCCGCACAGGGCGCATTATCAATATTTTATATTTAGTTAATAAAAAATTGTTAGATCTCCCTGTACTTTACTTGAGTAGATATATAATTAGTAAGAAAAGTGACTATTACCACTACCTTCAACAAGTAAGAGAAACGGGAAATTGGGGACCTTGGATTTTATTTATTTTAGACGGTGTAGAAAATACTGCAAAAGAAGGAGTTGTTTTAATCAATGCGATTCATAAAACAATGCAACAGTTTAAACAAGAAATAAAAGCAAAGTTGCCAAAATTATATAGTCAAGACTTGCTAAATAATTTATTTAAATACCCCTATACAAAAATTGAATTTATTGAACGCGATTTGTCAGTTAGTAGAAGTACTGCTATTCGATATTTAGAAGAATTGGTAAAAAATGGTTTTTTAGAAAAGCAAAAGTGGGGTAGGGAAAGTTTTTATGTAAATAAATCACTTTTTGAAATATTGAGTAATAAATAATTTCGAATTATAATACGCTTCAGGCGCAGGACTCCGGTCCTGTGTCTGCATTGTTACTAATGTTGAATGGTGAATATACTAAACCTCTAAACCTGAGTTTAAAATCACAAACGATTAAAAATACTCGCCTAAACCCGAATTTAAAAGAACCAATAAATTTAAAGCTCCACTAAACCCTAATTTAAAACAATCAATAATTATAATATAAGCCGTCTATAGACACGCTTCTAACCTTGCATATTCTCAGAAAAGTAGTAATTTAGCATCAATGATTGAGCGCATTTATATAGATACATCAGTATTTGGTGGAAATTTCGATGAGGAATTTTCTACAGATACTATTCCATTCTTTAATAGAGTTAGAAATGGAGAAATGACGATCATAGTTTCTGATGTTCTTGAGGCTGAATTATTAGGTGCTCCTGACTTTGTAAGACAACTATTGGATAGTTTACCAAAAGAGTTCATAGAAAGAGTTAGATTATCAAAAGATGCTTCAGAATTAGCCGATAAGTATATTGAAGCGAAAGTTGTTGGGAAAACAAGTAGGGCAGATTGTCAACATATTGCAATTGCAACACTTTGTCATGCAGATGTTTTAGTTAGTTGGAATTTTAAACATATTGTTAACTTAGATCGGATAAGAGGCTATAATGGAATTAATTTTCAAAATGGTCATCAAATGATTGAAATAAGAACTCCAAAAGAAATTTTCAATTATGGAAACGAAGAATAGAAAAGACACAAAAACATTTGATGCAATTAAAGTTATGCGTCAAATTCGAGATAAATTAAGTCTCGAAATTATGAATATGAGTTTTGAAGAAGAGCGAGCCTATTTAGATAAGTTGCTTTCAGAAGAAAATAAATTAAAGCAGCCAGCACCTAACAGCGTGCAAGCGCTATAACCCTGCCGCAGGCGCAACACAGGGTTTCGATTGCCTGCACGCCTCAGGCGCAGGACTTCGTACTGTGTCTGCGAAGTTACTAGTGCATTGATTATCCTAATATCAAAACTCTGGTTACATTTTTTATTACGAAAGATTAATAACAAATAGACACAGGACCGGAGTACTGCGCATGAATACTTGAAATAAGAAGCCCAAAAGACTTGGTAAATTATGGAAACGACTAAAAAAGAAAAACAGTTTGACGCTGTAAAAATGATGCGAGAAATCAGAGACAAAATCAGTTCTGAAACACAGAATATGACTTTTGAAGAGTTAAAAGTGTATATCAAACAAAAACTTGACAACAACAAAACAAAACTCGTTGGACAGAAACAATGACCGAAGAAGGTACTACTGCCCCCTCAGACGCAAGGCTCCTTCCTGTGTCTTTATAGTTACTACTGCCTGTATTAGCATACTCTCAAAACATTGGTTACATTTTTTGATCAATAAAGATTAATAACAATTAGACACAGGACCGGAGTTCTGCGCCTGAATCATTTGTTTGGGATTACGTTTTTGACATCTATTTCAATGTTATATTTACGCTTTTTTAAGCGTTTATCAATCATTTAAAATTGATTTAATGCTCAATTTTGTCATTTTTTGATTGATAAAGCATATATTTATGATTGATAAATTAAATGTATGCCAAAAATAACTGCTATAAAAGATGCTGAAATAACAGAATTTATTAAGGATAATCCTAAGTGCACCTCTAACGAAATATTGAATGGATTAGGTCTTAAAGTGAGCAAGGCTACACTTAGAAGGAAATTAGTAGCAATCAGTGCACTTGGTTTAATTGATGCAATTGGAGAACTAAAAAGTAGAAAGTATTTTGTTAGTCAATCCTATGATGTTATGCGTCCAATTAATGTAGATAAATACTTTGAAAAAGAGATTGACGATCGAATAATTCAAACTGGTTTTAATCAACAATTACTTAGTACTACGCTTAAAAATATATCTTTATTTACACCCCTTGAATTTGATTTGTTAAATGATTTACAGTCTAAGTTTGTCAAAAATTCAGCCAAGTTGAGCACAGCTGAATTTAAGAATGAGTTAGAACGTTTAGCAATTGATTTAAGTTGGAAATCTTCACAAATAGAAGGGAACACCTATTCTTTATTAGAAACAGAAAGGCTTTTAAAAGATAAACAAACAGCTGCAGGTAAAACTAAGGATGAGGCAACTATGCTATTAAATCATAAAGATGCATTAGATTTTATAATTAGCCATCCAGATTATATAAATCCTTTAACAATTTCAAGTATTGAAGATATACATAGCCTCTTAGCGAAGGATTTAGAAATTTCCAGAAATATTAGACATAACAGAGTGGGCATTTCAGGTACCAATTATAAACCGCTAGAAAATGAATTTCAGATCAAAGAGGCGTTATTAGAAATGTGTACCATCATAAATTTGAGAGATAATATTTTTGAGAAGGCTTTATTAGCATTGGTATTAATTTCTTATATACAGCCATTCGCTGATGGAAATAAAAGAACTGCGAGAATTATAAGTAATGCAATTTTGTTGCATAATCATTATTGTCCAATTTCATTTAGAACAATTGATTCGATAGAATACAAAAAATCAATGTTACTGTTCTATGAACAAACTAATATTAACTCATTTAAGAAAATATTCATTGGTCAATTTGAGTTTGCAGTGAATACTTACTTTTAATTTATTCTAGAACCACCGTCACTCACACGTCACTCAGAAATAAAAAAGCCCCCTTCAGGCGCAGGACTCCGTCCTGTGTCTGCATTGTTACTACTGCCTAATTATCTTACTCTCAAGAAATTGGTTACATTTTTTGATCACGAAAGATTAATAACAAATAGGCACAGGACCGGAGTCCTGCGCCTGAACACAGATTTGAAAAACCTAAAAAGGGTTTATATATTTTCTCATGTAACAACAGTGTCGCAAAAATTGAGAAACAAGGGGTATTTTAACCAATTTTTAAAAAGTGGTAAAAACGTAAGTAATTGAAAATCAATACGTATAGGCATAAAAAAACCAGCATTACTGCTGGTTGAGTGCCCACGAAAGGAATCGAACCTTCACACCCTTGCGAATGGCAGATTTTGAGTCTGCTGCGTCTACCAATTCCGCCACATGGGCCTGTTCTCGTTAGGTTACCTTCACTTTTGAAGAACTTCTAACGGACTGCAATATTACATTAATCGGCTATCCTGTCCAAAATACGTTGCAAGTATTTTTTCTTAAAATAAAATTCTTTTAGTTTTTGTAAACTTTCCTCGCTGATGCTTTCATTGTCGTACTGCTCTATTATCTCTTTTACCTCTTCATACAGACTTTCTTCCAATTGCGCTACCTCCTTAGAAAAGGAATCGTGGTCTTGCTCTACCAACTTCTCATTGAGCTCCATCATGTCCATTAAAAACTCAGGGGGCAACTCATACTTTTCGTTTTCTGTGAGCAAATTCTTTAACTGTAATACATATTGAATCGTCGCATCAGGGTTTTGTAATATTTTTAACCCCTTATTAATTTCAGCCGATTTCTCTAGTGCTTCTTGCTGTTCTGTTTCATCTGATTGCGTGTAAAAATCAGGATGAAATTCCCTTTGCAATTCAAAGTACTTTTTTGCTAGTGAACTAGTATCTACCTTGAGGGATATAGGAAGGCCAAATAATTCAAAATAATTCATATTACAAATATACCCGCTCATTGCTTAAACTTGCGTTTCAGGTGGATAATTTTCTGATGGCTTTAAGCTAAAATTGTAAATAATAATCTTTTAATAAATCCACAAATTCTGTTGTGTAGTTTCCATTAGAGTCTTTGATGGATATTTGTTTGGTTACAAATTCTGTTGGAGCAAGACTGAAAAATAAAATTCCTCTAAAAAAAGGATGCGCGTCAGTTGGTCTGATCATCCATTGTTCTTGAACTTTGTAATTAAAGTCAGCTGCTAAGGTGATAAAATAGTCTACTCTTTGATAGGGGAGTAGCACCGCAAAATAACCTGTGGGCGATAAATGCTTTTCGATTACTTGTAAAAGCTGTTCTAATTTTAAAGTACTATCATGTTTGGCTGCATTTTTTTTTGAGTTATCCGATTTTAAATCGCCTTCGTAAAAGGGAGGATTTGAAATAATGCAATCATATTTTTTATCAGCAACAAAATTTAAAATATCAGTATTATAAATACGCAATTTTTCACTCCATGGAGAGTTGCTAAAATTTTGTTGGGCCTGTTTAAAACAATCTTGATCTATTTCTACTGCATCAATTGAAAGGCTATTTTTTTGTACCACTTGTAAACTTAATAAACCGGTACCTGTTCCAATATCTAATAGGTTGCTTATCTTATTTTTTTCTCGATATATTTTATCTGCAATGATGGCTCCAAATAAACAAGCATCTGTACATACTTTCATAGCGCAGTTTTGCTGATCGATAGTAAATTGCTTAAATTGAAAGTAGGTGTTGGCCAATGGGTGAGTAGATAATAAATAAAAATATTTTTTTTAAAAGGATACTTTTTGTATTAGAAAATTACTGATTGAATATTCTATAAATATTATGACCAAATAGCTCTGGGTGTTGGGCTAATACTTAAATCAGAAAAATCATTGTTCAAATACTTAAAATGAGCTGTAATAGCAATCATTGCTGCATTATCGGTACAGTATTGAAAGGCAGGAATAAAGGTCTCCCAACCCATTTTTTCACCCGTTTCTTTTAGCGCCTTTCTTAAACCACTATTGGCACTCACTCCGCCCGCTATACATATCTGATTGATCTTATATTCTTTTGCTGCCTTCTTTAACTTATTGATTAGGATAGAAATAATTCTGTCTTGTACAGATGCACAGATATCTGCGAGATTTTGTTCTATGAATATTTTTTTATCTTCTTCCGATACTTTAAATTCTTCTTTAAATACATTGCTAGTTCCCGCATTATTTAAAAAATATAAAATAGAAGTTTTGAGTCCGCTGAAACTAAAATTTAATCCTGGTATTTTTGGTTCTGGAAATTGAAAGCGGTTGGGATTTCCTTGCTGAGCATATTTATCTACTAATGGACCACCAGGGTAGGGAAGTCCTAATAATTTAGCAGTCTTGTCAAAGGCTTCACCCGCCGCATCATCAATGGTTTCTCCAATTACTTTCATCTTCGATGGACTTTCACAAAGAACTATTTGAGTATGGCCTCCGCTCACCGTAAGACATAAAAAAGGAAAAGAAGGTTTTTCATCTGCAATTAAATTAGCCAAAACATGGGCTTGCATATGATGAACCGCAATCAAAGGTTTGTCTAAAGAAAGCGCCAATGACTTTGCAAATTGTGCACCTACCAATAAAGATCCTATTAATCCAGGTGCTTGTGTAAAAGCTATGGCATCAATGGTTGACAGATTACAGTCTGCCACTTTTAATGCCTCGGTTACTACAGGAACAATATTTTGCAAATGTGCTCTACTAGCTAATTCGGGAACTACGCCACCATATTTTTCATGTACCGCTTGATTAGCAATGATGTTAGATAATATTTTTCCATTGCTGCAAACAGCTGCAGCAGTATCATCGCAGGAAGATTCAATAGCTAAAATAGTTACCTCACCCATTGATCCAATATTTTTGGAAATTACTTCATTACTATTTTGAGCTTTACCATCCATTGTACAAAAATAACTGAATAGATTTTTTTAAACAATTATCTTAAATACCAATAAAAAAATATGGATAATTTATTAGTATTGAATGAGGAATATTTATTTACTCCTAATCGCTACTACTGGATCCATTTTAGCAGCTCTAGAAGCAGGGAATATTCCAGCTAAAATACCCACCACCAAGCAAATGATTACTGTACTAATCAATAAGGGAAGTGATACATATACTGGAAAATTTAGAGGGCCTGATAGAATGAGTGTAAGTATATAAACCATGGTTAAACCTATTGCTCCTCCCATTAAACATAGGATGGTGGCCTCTAATAAAAACTCAAATAATATACTTCCACTTTTTGCTCCAATCGCTTTTTTTAATCCAATCACACTGGTCCTTTCCTTTACTGTAACAAACATAATATTTGCAATACCAAACATCCCTACAATCAAACTAATGATACCAATTAATCCACCCACAATATTTACAGTACTAAATAATCCGGTTATTGCTTTACTGAATGCTTCTACGCTATTGAGCGAAAAATTATCTTCCTGAGTAGGACTCAATCTGCGGATCTGCCTCATGATGCCTTTTAGCTCATCCATAAATGCAGTAGGAGTGATCTTATCTTTTCCTTTTGCAATCAATACTGGATTTGCATATTCTACTCTTACAATTTGTTTGCAAAACTTGTAAGGAAGCATCACACAGTTATCATAATCCCATCCAATAAAATTTTTACCTTCTTTTTTTATGACACCAATGATGTTTACTTTTTTTCCTTTTATTTCAAAACTTTTACCTAACGCCCTATCAGCAGAACCAAATAATTTTTCCGCATTGTCATATCCAATTAATCCAACAGCAGAACCACTCTCAAATTCAGCGGAAGAAATAAATCGACCTTGGTAAAAAGAGATAGGTTGAATTTTCATTTGGGATTCTACAATTCCATATACTGAAGAATTTTGCATTACATTGTCATTGTGAGAGATATTACCACTTGCCCTCACTAAAAAACTAATATCATCCATGAGTTCAGAGCGAACTTTAATGAGATCCATTTCTTCGTATTTCATTACTGGACGAGCCCTGAATTTCCAAAAAGGCTTATCCGGTCCGCCACTGTATTCCCATTTATCAATATAAATCGTATTGCTTCCTAGACTGCTCACTTCATTTTGGATATTACGTTCTAAACTATTTACAGTAGCCAATACACCAATAATACAAAAGATACCAAAGGCCACCCCAGTAAGGCTAAGCGCAGTTCTTAATTTATTAACCCTTAATTCCTGAAAGGTAAGGCGTACAGAATTCTGAAGTATGTTGAGCGTTTTTCGCATTTATCAAAATTACAGCTTGAAAATTAAATTGGGTGTATTTTTATATAAGTGGTTGATGGAGGGTATAATGGGCTCAATTATGACTTCAAATCCAGTGAAAAGGGCCTATAAAAAAAGAGGTTATCTCAAACTGTGAGAGATAACCTCTTTTTTAAAACTGCTTTTAGTGAATTACATCTTTATACCCAAGGTAATACCATAGGTTTTTGGATCACCTAATCTAACTGCTCCAAAATCATATCCGTAACCTACATAATTTTTGTTGGTAAGATTGCGTCCCCATAATTTTAGTGACCAAGAAGGAGCACTAATTCCTATGCTAGAGTTGAGTAGGTTGTAAGAATTTTGTGATAAAGTATTTCCTAAATCAAAATATTGTTTTCCTATATATTTCCACTCTCCTCTAAAGGTTATTTTTAATTGATTTTTCTTTGAAATAGAAGCTCCGTATTGCGCAGCAAATAGGGAAGTTACATCAGGAGTAAAAATTTGTTTTTTTCCTGCTAGGTCAGCTACTGATCCGTATTGTGCTAATTTAAGATCTTTAAAATTAGCATCGGTGTATCCTAAATTATAATCCAATTGAAAACCATTAAACAACGCATGGCTTTCTAATTCTACTCCCTTACTAGTTAACTTACCTGTGTTTTTAGTAATGGTAACAGCGTCTGGTAAAACAAGTGTTGGAACTTGTGCATCTGTTACTCCAGAATAAAATGCAGTGACATTGATCAGTAATTGGTTGTTTAATAAATTGTTTTTAATACCAATTTCGAAGTTATTACTGTATTCAGGTTGAAATGCAAATAAGGCAGGTTGAGATGGATCAGAAGCTAGTGGCGTAAGTCCACCCGCACGGAAACCCTTACTATAATTAGTAAATAGTAAATTATTATCACTTATAGAATAGCTAAGAGAAAGTTTGGGTGATAACGAATTGAAAGATGCACTAGCAGAAGTATCTGTTCTATAATCAAAAATAGGAGTAGGGTTAGGATCCATTTGATACTGTCCAAGAATAGATTGTTTTTTCTTTTCCTTGTCATAGCGAAGACCTGCAGTGAAATTTAATTTGTTGGTTAGGGCATAAGTACCTTGAGCAAATAAGGATATTCCCATACTGATTGATTTTGCACTATTGATGAGTGAAAAATTCTTGTCTGGAGACCCAACCATTGCTGCATCTTCTCCAAAGTGAATGGCTTGCTTGGTTGGATTGTCTTGATAAAAAGTATAAGCACCCGCTGTCCACTTTAATTTTGATGTGTTAGCAGCAGGAGAGGAGAATTTAAATTCCTGCGTAAAAACTTTTACCTTATTCCAATCTTTTCCATAATTATTAATAAGAGTTATTCCATCTATTGGAGAAAAATCTGCATCCATTGGCTTATCGTAAAAACGGTAATTAGATTGATAAGCAGTTTGTGAACTAAAACTAATATTTTTTCCAAAGTGATTAGCTGATAAAGAGGCATTGAAAATATTGTCAGTCATATTAGATACTGCGTTCTGACTCAATTGAAAAGGATTCTTTAATGCATCATCAATTCCAGATACTAGCGGAAAAGCTCCATTGTTGCGGTTGTTATTGTGTTTAACATTTAAAGTGATAGCCCACTTTTCTGTAGGCAAGTATTTTACATAATAATTTCCAGTAAAGCTATTCTGTTTGTCAAATGCAGTATTGTTGAATTGATTGGTATAAAAACCATTTGATTTATCGTACAAAGCTGCCATTCCAAAGTACAGTTTATCTTTGATCAATGGAAAACGAAATCCTCCAGAATATCTCTGTAAACCAGCATTACCAGTAGTAATTTCCAAAAAGCTACTTGCCTTATTACTTGGCTGCTTGGTGATGATATTGATTACGCCAGCGGTAGCATTTCTTCCATATAAAGTGCCTTGAGCACCTCTTAAAATTTCTATGCGTTCTACATCAAATAACTGAGCGATATAAGTATCCAAACTAAACTGGTTTACTCCATCTATGTAAGTAGCAACTGCTGGATCATAAGAGGTAGTAGCAATTCCTCTAAGAGAAGAAACGTTTCTTCTATCTCCTGGATCTGCAGTATACAAATTTGGTACAATTGCTGAAAGATCTTTGCTATTCCACAGTCTGTATTCTTCTACTTGTTTAGATGAAACCGCAGTAATACTGGCAGGAATTTCCTGTAAAAGCTCTTCTGTTTTTTGTGCCGTTACTACTACTTTGTCTAACATTTTAGGCGATAATTGCAATTGAATATTTAACGGAGCATTAGATGAAGAAGTATTCACTGAACTGCTAAAGTCTGCATAGCCATTGGCTGATACTTGAATTGTAAGTGAACCTGGGTTTACATTTGAAAGGGTAAAAGCTCCATTCTGATCAGTTACTGACCCAATTGATGTGTTTAATAAACGAACACTTGCACCTACTATTGCTTTAGAAGAAGCATCGGTAATTTTTCCCGAAATTTTTGACGGCTGTTGAGCAAATGCATTGAAAGTAAAGATTACCGTAAGTAGGTATAAGAATATTTTTTTCATTTGTTAATTTTTGTTCTGTTAAAATTTATTTCTTTGGAAAAAAGAAAAATTTCTTCTTCACTTAATTTAGTTGGTTAATTCATTGGGAAGGTAATAACGCAAAAGATAGTATAAAGGTTGTCTGTACCGATCTTTTTTTTAAAAGTATTTTATTAAGCAGCTATTAAATTTATATTAAAAATACCGTTGCCTAAACTGTGATTTAGAAACGGGTAGCAAATATAATCAATGATAGTGAATGGAAAAAAATAAGCCAGGTAATTTTACCTGGCTTATCAATATTAACTGAGTGATTCATCATTTAGAAGAAAATAAAATAGTTGATAATTTTAATGTGTTAGGTTCTGCTAAATTATCGGCTTTACTAACAATAAATAGATTGTGTAAATTACCAGCAGTAGGCTGCAGATTGAATAGTAAACCTGCTGTTGCTGTTTTGCTATTGGGTAGTTGAACGATCTTGATTTTTCCTGCTTCTAAATTAGCCTCACCTACTTTTGTTCCACTTGGAGAATCTAGTCTGATTTCAAAATGATAGTTACTAGTAGGGGCTTTTTCCCATACAAAGCTTAGTTCTGCAGCAGTAATACCAGTAAGATCGATATTATCAAGACTTAATGAACCGGTAGTTTTTGGAACAACCAATAAGAAATTATCGTCGGTTGTTGAAGCGGTGTATTTAGATAAGTTATTCGCTTTATTGAAATTTAATAATGGATTCCTTAAAGCAACCGATCCAAATGCACTTTGTGGTTTTAGACCAGGTGCTGCTTTATCAATGTAGGTTGCAGAAAGAACCAATACACCATTTTGTTTAACAGGTTTGCCTAAAGTAGCATCTTTGATAGATCCATTGACTGGAAGTGATTTTTTAATCTCTGAAGTACTCGCCAATGTTTGAATCCAAGCAACGATTTGTTTTGCTTCTGATTCTTTCAAATTAGGATGTGCTGCCATTGCTACTTCACCCCAAACGCCAGAGCCTCCCTTTATTATTTTAGTAGCCAAAGAGGCTGCAGCACCTGGATCTTTTTGATAACGTTTTGCTACATCTAAAAATGAAGGTCCTACTGATTTTTCTGCCTGTTTGTGACATGAATTACAATCGCTCGATTCTATCAAGCTTTTACCAACCAATGCTTCTGTCATTACTTGATGACCTAATGAAGCAGAAGCTTTGTCTAAACCTTGAACATAATCTGCTGAAATAAAAACACTTTCAACTCTTTTAATCGCAGTAGGATCTTCCTTGTCTTCAATTTGTAAACTATAGGCAACTGGCTTATTGGGGAAATAGAAAGTTTTATTTCCAGGGACAACAAAATTCACCACTGGAGCTTGATTTCCTGCATACACAGCAATTTCTTTACTCTTAGTAGAAGCCCCTTTATTATCATTTACAGAGACAGTGATTGTGTATTCACCTGGTTTATCATAAGTATACTTTAGAGTAGGTTCAGTGGTTTCTTTAGTAATACCATTTCCTAAATTCCAAACATAATGAAGCGCATCTTTTTCAGGATCAGTTGCTTCAGCTGTTGCTTGAACAGTGAAAGGTAAGCTGCCTGAAGTTTTATCTAGCGTGAATGAATTAACTTTTGGAGAACGATTTCCTGGATTGAATTCTATTCTTGAAAGTCCAGCATCTGGATTTTGTTGAAACCATCCATTACCATATTCTAGTATATATAATTTTCCATCAGGACCCACTTCCATATCAATCAAGGATCTGAATTTTGTGCTTCCCATAAAAGGTTCCATCTTATCAAAATCTCCATTGGGTTTCATAGTCACTAGTTTTACCCAACCTCTTATCCAATCAAAAATAAATAGTTTTTTATTAAAATAATCTGGCAATCTAGTTTCTTTAGGATACATGTCTGTATAATAAACAGGCCCTGCCATTGCATTTCGTCCACCACTTCCTGCCTGTGGGAAATCCTTTGAATTGGCATAAGGATACCAAATAAAAGCGGGTTGAGCTGGAGGTAATTCTTTAATACCGGTATTATTTCTTGAGTCATTGATAGGTTTGGCAGTATCAAATAAATAATCTGTTTTACCTATACTATAATCGTATTTATGATAGGCGTAATTATTTCCTACAAAAAGAGGCCATCCAAAAAAGCCAGCTTTTCTTGCTTGATTTACTTCATCATAACCTCTTGGTCCACGAACGTCAAAACTATCTTTACCCGCATCTGGACCTACTTCACCCCAGTACAAGAAATTATTTTTTTGGTCAATTGAAATGCGGAAAGGGTTGCGATTTCCTTGAACGTAAATTTCAGGGCGAGTACCCGCAGTTCCTTTTGGATAAAGATTTCCTTCTGGAATATCATAAGTTCCATCAGACTTTACTTTGATCCTTAAAATTTTTCCTCTTAGGTCATTGGCATTACCCGAGCTACGTCTGGCATCATATTGTTCGTGACCTGGTCTGTCATCTATTGGAGCATACCCATTATTTACAAAAGGCTGATTCGCTTCATTGAATGGAGTTGAATTATCACCCGTAGACACACAAAGTAATCCGTCTTTGTCAAAGGCAATAGACCCTCCAGTGTGACAACAAATTTCACGTTGTGAGTAAAATTGTAATACTACTTTTTCAGAGGTAAGATCAATTTTATCATTGGTATAAGTGAAACGTGAAAGCCTATTTACCGAAGTATCTATTGGGCTATAAAAAATAAATACATAATGATTTTTTTTAAAATTAGGATCTATTTTAATTCCTAATAATCCTTCTTCCGCATTAGATCCATTGCCCGTTTTGTGATAGACATTTAAAAAACCTACTTGCTTGATAACGGAATCTCCGTTTTTATATAACATGATTTCTCCTCTACGCTGAGCAACCAAAATGTCTAAATTTGGCAATATAGACATCTCCATTGGTTCGTAAAATTGACCGCTTACCATTTTTATTTTATTGAAACGATTTTCTTCCGGAACCTTCAAGGTGTTAGCTCTTGAATAGTTTAGGTTATTGTTATCTCCAATAGCATATTGAATTCCTCCTAAAATATGAGTGAGATATGGCGCTTCAGAAAAACTCTCTGTAGTATGTCCTAGATTGG
This sequence comes from Chitinophaga pinensis, assembly GCA_945876095.1. Classification (GTDB taxonomy): domain Bacteria; phylum Bacteroidota; class Bacteroidia; order Chitinophagales; family Chitinophagaceae; genus Ferruginibacter; species Ferruginibacter pinensis_E. Next base: position 11,885 of record CAMCMP010000031.1, on the reverse strand, counting down.
TATAAAATGCTCTTCCTCCATCATAATCATGGTACCAAGCCATTGGATGGTTATCGCCATTTTGGCCGCCATTAAATGATTTTTCATCAATAGTGATCAATACTTTAATCTCTTTATTTATTTTTTTAAAACTATAAAATTCATCGGTCCGACTCCATTGCTTTGGAAGCTGCTTGGTTGAAATATGGTTTGCATCAACAACATTAAATACACCGGGTTGAATATTTTTAAATGTGTCGGTAATGCCTGGATGGCTTGTAAAATATCCGCCTACTAGTCGGCCATACCAACCCCAATCATATTCGCAATCAGCTGCCGCGTGAATTCCCACAAATCCACCACCTGCTTGTATATAACGCTCAAATTCAGCTTCTTGATAATTGTCCAACACATCTCCAGTAGTACTTAGAAATACAACTGCAGAATATTTTTTTAGACTGTCTTCTGTAAACCAGCTCGCATCAGAGGTGGTATCTACTAGAAACTTATTTTGATTTCCCAATTTTCCAATCGCATCGATTCCAGCAGCAATTGATTCGTGGTGATATCCAGTTGTTTTAGTGAAAACCAATATTCTTGGATCACTTGAACGCTTGGAACAAGAAGAAAAAATTAATAAAAGGCTTGTAATAATAACAACAGCCTTAAAGCAAGCAATGGAGCGATTCATGATGTTGAAGAAGTTTATTTAAATAAAAGGATTACATGATAAACGTTAAAGTTATAGAATTGAAGGGAAACCTCCTTAAATTAAAATTTGAGGAATAGTAGTTAAATATTAAAATTTAATATATATTCCAAATGACTATAGAAAGACTTAGAGAGGAGTAAAGTAATGGATTGGTTTAATTGTAATGCTGAATTTTAAACTATGCTATCATTTATACCAATGGGGTCGATTAATCGACCCCATTGAAAGATTTTGGCTGAAAATTAAAAATTGAATTATACGTTAAACCTAAAGTGCATCACATCACCATCGTTTACTACGTATTCCTTTCCTTCAATTCTTAAGCGACCATTTTCACGGCAAGCTGCTTCAGATTGGTAGGTGATAAAGTCTTCGTAGGAAATTACTTCGGCTTTGATAAATCCTTTTTCAAAATCAGTATGAATTACACTCGCCGCTTGTGGTGCTTTCCATCCTTGGTGAATTGTCCAAGCTCTTACTTCTTGAACACCTGCGGTGAAATAAGTAGATAGGTTAAGTAATTTATAAGTAGAATGAATTAAACGATCTAATGCTGGTTCTGTCATTTTATATTCTTCCATAAACATTGCCTTGTCATCCGGATTTTCAAACTCAGCAATTTGAGCCTCAATGGCATTGGTCATCACGATAACCTGCGCACCTTCATTTTTAGCAGCTTCTATTAATGCATCAGAATATTTATTACCAGTATGCATGGAAGCTTCGTCCACATTGGCTACATATAAAACCGGTTTTTCGCTCAGTAAAAAGTTTTCAGCAATAGCTGCTTTTTCCTCTTTGCCTAAATTCATTGAAAGGATACTTTTTCCTTTGTTGAGCTGCTCTTTGCATTGAAGCAATACTTCATATTCTAATTTCATCTTAGCATCTCCCGTCTTCAACATTTTTTCCATGCGAGATAACTTTCTTTCCACACTATCTAGGTCTTTCAATTGCAATTCTGTTTCTATAATTTCTTTGTCGCTGATTGGATTGATAGCACCTTCTTCTCTAAGAATGTTTTCATCTTCGAAACAACGAATTACATGAATGATGGCATCTACTTCACGGATATTGGCTAAAAATTTATTACCCAATCCTTCGCCTTTACTAGCGCCACGAACTAGCCCAGCAATATCTACAATTTCAATCTGAGTGGGCACTGTCCGAATCGGCTGAACTAATTCAACTAATTTATCAATCCTTGGATCAGGGACATTTACTAAACCTGTATTGGGTTCAATGGTACAAAAACGGTAATTGCTAGCCTGAGCTTTAGCGCTGCTGCTAACTGCATTAAATAAAGTTGATTTTCCTACATTGGGTAATCCTACGATGCCTGCTTGTAATGCCATTGTTGATTTGCTTTATTGATTTTAAACGTGTGCAAAGGTAATGGGTTAATTTGAAGATTCTGTATTTGTATCATGCGAATAGTAGGATGGACCATAGATATTAAAGGGAAAGCTGTATTTTGGTATTTTATAACTAATTTCCAATATTATTTTTATAAAATATAAATATGACACTTAGTCGAATTTGGTCGTCGTTTATAATTATTGCGATTGTATCAGCCGGTCTTTTGGCAATTTTTTCACCTTCCCAAAAAGCCATTTTTTCAAACATGGTAACTGGAAAGTCTGGTGATACTATTAAAATTAAAACTACCTCCATATCCGATGCTTTTATTGATTCGGCAAAAGAAGAGAAATCAAAATCAATAGTAGCTAGTGGAGAAAAGTTAATTCGGGTAGGAGAAAATCAACAAATGGTCTATCGCATTCAGTCTGCTGATGGAATTATAGAAACTTGTCAGACTGCTGTGACATTGTGTTTGAAGTTAATTGGATTCTTGGCCTTGTTCATGGGTTGTTTATCCATGGCTGAAAAGGCAGGTGGCATTAGATTCTTATCTAGAATTATTGGCCCTTTCTTTTCAAAAATATTTCCTGAAATCCCTAAAGGCCATCCTGCCATGGGACATATGGTGATGAATTTTTCTGCCAATCTACTTGGGTTAGACAATGCGGCTACTCCTTTTGGAATTAAAGCGATGGAAAGCTTACAAGAAATAAATCCCAACAAATCGGTTGCTTCCAATTCTCAAATCATGTTTTTATGCTTGCATGCATCTGGTCTTACTTTAATTCCGGTTAGTATTATTGCATTGAGATCTGCTGCAAAAGCGGCTAATCCTATGGATATTTTCATTCCTTGCATGATTGCTACATTTGTTGCTACCATTGCTGCTATGATGATTGTTGGGTTTAAGCAAAAGATAAAATTATTTCAGCCTATTATATTAACATGGGTTTTAGGAATTTCATCTGTTATTGCTTTGTTGGTCGTTTATATCCGTTCTTTGAATTCAGACGCCCTTCAATTTTTTTCAGGTTCATTGAGCAGCGGTTTGATTTTACTTATTTTTTTAATGATTATCTGTGGTGCATTGTACAAAAAAATTGACCTATTTGATGCATTTGTAGAAGGGGCAAAGGGAGGATTTGAAACGGCCATCAGAATTATTCCTTATTTAGTAGGCATGCTCGTTGCTATTAGTATGTTGCGAACCAGTGGTAGTTTTGATTATGTAATTACTGCAATCAAAAATATATTTACCTTATTTGGATCCGATACTCGTTTTGTAGATGGACTACCTACCGCTTTAATTAAACCCTTTAGTGGCGGCGGTGCTAGGGGAATGATGGTGGATAGTATGAAAACCTTTGGACCTGATTCATTTGCTGGCAGGCTATCCTGTATTTTGCAAGGATCTTCTGATACTACTTTTTATGTGATAGCAGTTTATTTTGGAGCCGTATCGGTAAAGAATACTCGCTATGCCGTAGGAGCTATGTTACTGGCCGATTTGGTTGGTATTATTTCTTCCATTGCCCTTTGCTATATTTTCTTTGGATAGAAAGAGGGGAACTATTTTATTTTCAAAAAGATTCTGTCTTCTAAAGCTAGTTTAGTGAAATGAAATCTTAAATTATTTAGCGTTTCTTTTTCTTTGATTTAATTTTCTTTTTAGTAGCTATTTTTTTTACAGATACCTTTCGATGTTTATTCTTACTAATTTTTTTTCTGTGTGTGATTTTTTTAGGAGAAACTTTTGGAGTAGCGATAATTGAATCAGGTGCATTTAAAATGCTAGCCTCTAATTCATCCTCTTCACCAGCACCATAATAATTTCCAAATAAGCTAGCCAAATCTTTTGCATGATAGATGCCTCGGTTGTATTTGTTACCCAATACTATAATGGTTGCTGAGTCCTGTATTAAACGAATGAATGCTGCATTATTGCCATGCCACCAACCATTGTGGTAAATCATTTTTTTTCCTGAAGGGAAATTATTCATTCTCCACCCTAGACCATAGTTTCTTATGCCTGGCTTTTCAGTGCTATAAGGTGTATAGGCCTCCTCTAATATTTTTTGGTTAAATAAATCCCCTTCTGTGAGTGCTCTATCCCATACCAGTAAATCGCGGGGAGTACTGTATATATTTTTATCTCCATAAACATAATCTAAAAAATTAATCGGAATCAATTTCCCTCTGTAATCATAGCTCATAGTAACTTTTCCTGAATCTCTATTGTTGTTATATACAAATGTGTGTTTCATTTGTAGGGGAGTAAAAAAAGTTTCTTGTAAAAAATCACTGTATTTTTTACCACTTATTTTTTCTATCAACAATGCCAATAATGCATAATTGGTATTGCAATAGGAAAATCCTCTGTCTGGTTTCCCTACATTTTTTATTGATTTTTTTTGGTTGATTAAAAAGGTAAGAACATCTTCATTGGTAATTTTTATTCTTTTATTCCATCCCATATTTTCCATGAAGTGAACGTAATTAGGGAGTCCACTTCGGTGATTTAATAAAGTACGAATAGTTACTCCTGGATAGTTAAATAAAGGGAAATATTTACTCAACTGATCATCAATATTTAATTTACCATCCTGCCAAAGTTTTAACGTGGCCATTGCCGTAAAGGTTTTGGAAACAGAGGCAATATGAAGCGAAGTACTGTCATTCATTGGATCTAGTCCATTGAGGTTACTACTTCCATTGTATGCTTCAAAAATAATATTTCCTTTTTTTGCAACGACTATTCCACCATTAAAGCCCTTTGCTTTTAATACCGATAAATACCAATTCTCACAAGCAATCCGCAGGCGTTCTCCCTCTAATTTGCTCAATGAACCTGGATTGGGTAAATCAATTTGACTCTTAGCTGGCTCTTGCTTTGAGGATATATTGCAGGCCACAAGTGCAATAGATATAAAAATAATTATATATCTTGTTACAGCAATTTTATATTTGGAAAGCGATTTTTGAGTATTGAATAAGGAACAAAAAAATGGGTTCATATTAGTATTAAGACTTAGATAGAATATATTTGTGCAAAATAAGGAGTTATAATCATGGTAGACAAAAAAATAACCAGTTATCCTAAAGAGAAAATTAATATTTTGTTTTTGGAAAACATAAGTGATGTGGCTGTAAAGTATTTCAATGCTGCTGGCTACGTGAATGTTAGGAAATTAAACGGTGCTTTAAGTGAAGAGCAACTGATTAAAGAAATAAAAAATGTTCACCTAGTTGGAATCAGAAGTAAAACTAATCTTAGTGCTAAGGTTTTAGCTGCTGCCGAGAAATTACAGGCTATTGGCTGTTTTTGTATAGGAGTTAATCAGGTTGACCTGAAAGCTGCTACTAAACAAGGGGTGGCAGTTTTTAATGCTCCTTACAGCAATACAAGAAGTGTAGCAGAGCTGGTAATTGGTGCGTCTATTATCCTTATTCGGAAGATTTTGGATAAAAACAAAGCTGCTCATGAAGGAATTTGGCTTAAAGATGCTACCGGTAGTTTTGAATTGCGTGGAAAAACATTGGGTATTATTGGTTATGGAAATATCGGAAGCCAACTAAGCGTATTAGCAGAAGGTTTAGGAATGAAAGTGATTTATTTTGATGCTGAAACTAAACTTCCTTTGGGAAATGCAGTGAATGTTAAAACTTTAAAAGATTTGGTAAGCAAATCGGATATTATTTCTCTGCATGTACCTGAATTACCTTCTACAAAAAATTTGATTAATAAAACCATTTTGAAATCCTTTAAGAAAGGAAGTATTTTGATCAACTATGCAAGGGGGGAAGTAGTAGATATCGATGCATTGGCTAAATCCTTATCTGATGGTCACTTAGGAGGTGCAGCGATCGATGTATTTCCATGGGAACCCGAAAAAAATGGCGATAAATTTACTTCTCCTTTACAGGGATTAAACAATGTATTACTATCTCCTCATATTGGCGGAAGTACTCAAGAGGCGCAACATAATATTGGTGATGATGTAAGTTCTAAATTATTTAACTATCTCGAGAAAGGAATTAGTTATGGCTCACACACTATACCTGCGCTTAGTTTGCCACCTCAGGAAGGAACTCATAGAATTCTTCATATTCACAACAATGTGCCTGGTGTGTTGAGTGAAATCAATACCACCTTATCAAAAAATAAAATAAATATACTAGGGCAATATCTAAAAACGAATGATACAATCGGTTATGTTGTATTGGATGTAGATAAAGGGCTCAGTAAAAGTGCAATGGAATTATTGAAAAAGGTAAAGGCTACTATTAAGGTTAGAATCTTGTACTAAAGATTTTTACACCTTAACAGTTTGTAAATATTTCGATAATTTTTTTAATCTCATTGCTCATCGTTGTTACGCAAGTCAGCTGTTCATCCATACTTTCATTGATGAATTCCATTTTGCTGTTAGTGTAAGTTCTTGCGGAGGTATGAAATTCTGTGGCGTTGGTATTTTTAACCAATGTTTCAATATTATCTGATCTTACGCCACTTCCAGGCATAATGATAATTCTATTATTTGCTTGTTTTACTAATTTATTCAGCAGCTCTTCACCATCGACGGCTAAATCTTTTTGTCCACTAGTTAATATTCTTTCACAACCAATGGATATAATATCTTCCATCGCTTTGAAAGGGTCGTTCGTTCTGTCAAATGCTCTATGAAAAGTTACTTTCATTGGATAGGCAATTTCAACTAGTTGAGTACATCTTCTTTTATCGACCGTTCCATCTGCATGAAGTATGCCAATCACTACTCCGTCACATCCAAGATTCTTGCAGACTTCTATATCCGCTTTCATTACTTCGAATTCAATTTCACTGTACAAAAAATCACCTCCCCTTGGACGAATAATAGGGTAGAGCTCAATGGACAAATTTTCTCTAGCAGTTTTTATAAAACCATAAGACGGCGTGGTACCGCCTTCAGAAGCGTTGTCACATAATTCAATACGATGTGCACCTGCAGCCTGAGCTATTAGGCAGCTTTCAATTGTAAAGCCAATTACTTCTAGTTTAAATTTCATAGGGTAAACTTTTTGGAAATAAGGCTAAGCACCCAATATGAATTTTGATTCGTGTATTTTATTTTCGTCATTCGTTTTTACAGAAAATACAAAACCTTTTTGAATGGCATAGGCACCATATTCTCCATTTTTATTCATTGCTAAATATCCTACCTGCAATGTTTTTGCTCTCTCTGGATTAATCTTGATAATTCTTTCTACCGCTTTTTTACAGGCTTTCTCAGGACTAAGACCTTGGCGCATAAATTCTACAACTATGTGTGTACCGCAGGTTCTAATAACTTCTTCTCCTACGCCACTACTAGTTGCAGCTCCTACTTCATTGTCTACAAATAATCCTGCACCAATGCCAGCAGAATCTCCAACACGACCATGGAGTTTAAATGCCATTCCACTTGTTGTTACACCACCCGATAAATTTCCCTGATAGTCTTTTGCTAATAATCCCATCGTATCATGGTTGGGCGTTCCATCTTGAAAAAAATTAGGTGCGAAAGGTCCATTGCCGCCGTTTCTTTCTATATTAATTTGTTGCTTGTATTCGGTTTTCTTTAACCATTCTTTATAGGTATTTTCAGCGCTTTCTGAAAGTTGTGCAGATTCTTTAGTGAATCCATTTTCTATTGCAAATTGTTGCGCCCCGTTTCCAACTAATAAAACATGGGGCGTATTTTCCATTACTTTTCTTGCTACAGAAATTGGGTGTTTTATTTGTTCCAAGCCTGCTACTGCTCCGCAATTAAAATGCTCATCCATGATGCATGCATCTAGCGTAACAATCCCATCACGGTCTGGATTTCCTCCCAAACCTACACAGCAGTTGATCGTATTTTCTATTTGGTTAGCACCTGCTTCTATTGCATCTAAAGCTCTCCCTTTAGTGGATAATATTTTCCAAGCTGCTGCATTTACTTCCATACCCGAATCCCAAGTAGAAATTACAATCGGAGAATTAGAATACGTTATTTGTTTTGCTAGGGCTTTCTTTGATATCAATAGTGGTGTTGAAAGTGCTGAAAGCTGTAAAAATTTTCTTCTATCAAGTTTGTTGGCCATTGCTTTCTAAGTTTTTTAAAATAAATAATAGAATTTTTATTCCTTTAAAATAGGTTGCTAAAGGTACTACTAAAATCTACTGTAATTCATTCGCTATTCACTTTTCGATTTTGTTCATCAAAATTGTAATTCTTTATGAATAACATACGAAATGTTTAAAAATCGATTCCGCTGATCCGAAGTTTTTTGTTGTTATATTATAAATTATAATTAAATCGCCAAATGATCAAAGCATACCAAAAAAAGCTTTGTTTTAAGCCATTTGCTTTGTTACAGTTTTATAGAATGTAGCAATAAGTTGGTACATTGCACTTGAGTTTGATATGTATTGAATCCTTCTTTATATTGTAATTATTATCAATATATAACTGCCTGATAAATATGACTTTAATTTATTGTAAGCATATTTAGGGTAAGGGCCTTCAAAAATATTTTTTGTAAGAGGTAATATCTATCAATTGATGTTAGCAATTTTAATAAAATTAATGGTTAAATTAAGTAGCCATTTTCAATCAATTATTGGTTAAATTTTTTAAGAAAATGACCGATAAAAGATGATTTATAAATGATTAAAAATAAAATGAGAAAAGAGAAGAAAGTAGTTGGAAAAAAGTCGGTGTCAACTCATTCCCTTAAAGGTAAGCTTGATATATCAAGAAGTGGAATGGGCTATGTTATTGTAGAAGGTTTGGAAAAGGATATAGTGGTAAGGCCAAATGATTTTAATCATGCTTTTCATGGTGATTCAGTTAGCGTTCAAATTACTGATGATAGTGGAAGAGGAAGGCGAACAGAAGGTAAAGTAACTGAGGTGATTGAACGTCTTAGAACTACTTTTATCGGCAATATTGAGGTGAATAAAAACGTTGCTTTTTTTGTAGCTGCTTCTGAAAAGCCAATTCCTGATTTTTATGTCCCGGTAGAAAAACTTAATGGAGCAGTCGATGGAGATAGAGTAGTAGTAAGGCTTGTTAAGTGGAATAAATCAGATAAAAAGCCTGAGGGTGAAGTGGTGAGTATTTTAAAGTCGGAGGATATGAATGATATGGCGATGAAAGAAATCCTTATTGAAACAGGGTTTCCACTCGCCTTTGATAAGGCAGTGATGGAGGAGGCAATGAAATTATCCGAAACGATTACCCGAGAAGAATTAAAAAAGAGAAAAGATTATCGAGATATACTCACCTTCACGATAGACCCGGTAGATGCAAAAGATTTCGATGATGCTATTTCAATAAGAAATTTAGATAATGGTAATTATGAGATTGGCGTTCATATTGCTGACGTAAGTCATTTTGTAAAGCCAGATAGTATTTTGGATAAATCAGCCTATGAAAGGGCCACCAGTGTTTATTTGCCCGACAGAGTAAATCCAATGCTTCCTGAAAGAATTAGCAATGAACTTTGCTCTCTAAGGCCCAATGAAGATAAATATACCTTTTCAGTTATTTTTCAAATAACCAATCGTGGTGAAATTAAACATAAATGGATAGGTAGAACGATTACTCATAGTAATCATCGGTTTACTTATGAAGATGTTCAGCAAATAATTGAAACTAAGGAGGGGCTTCATGATAAAGCAATTTTGTTGTTAGACAATTTGGCAAAGCATTTCAGAAAGGAGCGATTTGATAATGGGGCTATTAATTTTTCTTCTCAAGAAGTGCGTTTTACGCTTGATGAAAATGCCAAGCCTATTGGTATTATTATTAAGGAAAGTAAGGATGCTCATAAATTGGTGGAGGAGTTTATGTTATTAGCCAATAGAACGATAGCCGAATATATTTCTCGGATTAAGAGTAACGGAGAGCCGATTCCTTTTCCATATAGAATACATGATACTCCTTCTGATGAAAAATTAAAACCTTTTGCAGCATTTGCAAAAAAATTCGGTTATACTTTCGATTTGCATGATGAGGCCGCTATAGCTAAATCATTTAATAATTTATTGAAGGAGGTGAATGGAAAGCCTGAGCAGCACGTTTTAGAGCAATTGGGTATTCGTACGATGGCGAAAGCGATATACACTTCTAAAAATATTGGACATTACGGTTTGGGATTTGAACATTATTGTCATTTCACCTCTCCTATTCGCCGTTACCCAGATGTAATGGTTCACAGAGTATTGCAAAATTGTTTGGATAAGGATTTGAAGTTGGATAAGAAAATGGAAGAGAAATCTAAGCATTGCAGTGATAAGGAACGAAAAGCAATGGAGGCAGAGCGCGCGGGTAATAAATACAAACAGGTGGAGTATATGAAGGACTACCTTGGAGAAGAATTTGATGGAATTATTAGTGGAGTGGCTAGTTTTGGTTTTTTTGTAGAAACTGTTTTGCACAAATGCGAAGGCATGGTAACGGTTCGTGATTTGAATGAATTCGATGATTTCAAACTTGATGAAGCTGATTATGCTTTGGTAGGTATGCGTACAGGTAAAAAATTTAGAATGGGAGATGCGGTAAAGATTAAAGTGGTGGCTGCCAATTTAGAAAAGCGACAATTGGATTACCATTGGGTACAGGAAGATGGGTCTGCGGTGCTCGATATTACTAAATCAAAAGTCAAAATAAAAAGGAAAAAATAATTGTTCAACGCAGGTTGTTGTTTGTAAAATACTCAGCAATTTTGCATTTTAGCTGTTTAGTTTATGCAATCTTTTTTAGAATTATCGAAATTATTCGAACAAAAATTTAATAAGCGTCATTTTCCTACTCATACTCCAACGCTGTATGAGCCTGCACAGTATATTTTGCAACTCGGCGGAAAAAGAATTAGACCTGTATGTGTTTTGATGGGCAATGAGCTTTTCGATGAAATAAATCCAGACTCATACGAAGTAGCGACTGCAATTGAATTGTTTCATAATTTCAGTTTGATCCATGATGATATAATGGACAAAGCCCCCCTACGCCGTGGAATGGAAACAGTGCATACAAAATATGGCGAATCTACTGCTTTACTCGCCGGAGATGTCATGATGGTGCAGGCCTACGAATACCTCAACAAAATTAAAAGGGACTATTCTCAAAAAATTTTTCAAGTTTTTAATGATACAGCCAAAGCAGTTTGTGAAGGTCAGCAATTGGATATGGATTTTGAAAAAAGAGCCGTAGTGAGTTTGGAGGAATATGTAAACATGATCACATTGAAAACTTCTGTTCTGTTAGCTGCAAGTTTACAGCTGGGTGCTATTTTAGGAGGGGCCGGCCAAGGTAATCAGCAGCATTTATATGAATTTGGAAAAAATTTAGGAATTGCTTTTCAAGTCCAAGATGATTTTTTAGATGCATTTGGTGACCCTGATAAATTTGGCAAACAAGTAGGAGGAGATATTCTTGCCAACAAGAAAACATTTTTAATGATTCATGCAATGGAGGTGGCTTCTGATAATCAAAAAGAAGAGTTGGCGAATTTAATGGAGACTTCTACGATTGATCCTACAGAAAAAATAAATAAAGTACTTACAATTTTTAGAGATTGCAAGGTGGATGAGTGGGCAGTAGAGTTAAAAGAAAAATACGTCCAAATTGCCCTTCAACACTTAGACGAAACTGCCGTGTTATTAGCTCGTAAAAAGCCTTTGATGGAACTTACTGAATATCTTATTCAAAGAGAAAGCTAGATTTAACCGGATTAGAAATTTTGTTCTATGAATTGCTAATTCGTCTTAAACAATAAATAATCATTTTTTTTTGATACTGTGCGTGAGTTATTTTATTTTTTGAAT
>CAMCMP010000030.1 GCA_945876095.1 Chitinophaga pinensis | reverse complement strand
TGACTTAAAATCGGCTGACCGACTAATTTTATCTCCGTATTTTTGCTCATGTTGGGATTGGTTCTTTGTAAAACAAATCTACAACATTGGTGGGCTACCGAAAGGTGCCCATTTTTAATTAATTTAGTCGTTCACTAGTGATATTTTTTAAATACTGTTTTTAAATATTTACCAAGTTAAGCACTAAATCTTTATACTATTCGTTTGGTTGCTAAAATTTTTTTTAAGATCTCTTTGTTAGTTTTCAATATATTTACTTACAAAGAAATTATAAGAAGTTTAATAGTTTTGATGATTTAAATGAAATGTATGAAAAAATTGAATGCTAGATTGAAATTTTGCTTGCTAATCTTTATTTTATTGAGCTCGATAACTGTTTTTTCTCAACGAAATTCTGACAAAAAGGATTGGAAAACTATTTTTAATGGCAAGGATATCAAAGACTGGATTGCTAAAATTAATCACCACGAAGTAGGGGAGAACTATGGCAATACTTTTAGAGTGGAAGATGGTATTGTAAAAATTAGATATGATCAATACGACGTTTTCAATGAGCAGTTTGGTCATCTCTATTATAAACAACCTTATTCTTATTATCATCTCATTTTCGAATACCGAATTGTAGGTGAATGGCGTAAAGATGCTCCAGAATATACGCTTAAAAATAGTGGGGTAATGTTTCATTCCCAGGATCCACATACCATGCCACGTGATCAGAATTGGCCTATTTCTGTTGAGTTTCAGTTATTGGCTGGTTTGGGAGATGGTCAACCTAGACCTACCGGTAATATGTGTTCGCCTGGCACAGATGTTGTATTTCAAGGGCATATAGATCCTCGCCACTGTATATCTTCCAGTTCTAAAACTTATGTTGGTGAGCAATGGGTAAAAGGAGAAATTATTGTGCTGGGAGATTCACTGATTACGCATATTATTAATGGAGATACTGTATTACAATATTCTAAGCCCCAGATAGGTGGGGGTGTAGTGGCTAATTATGACCCTGCTATTAAGAAAGATGGAAAATTATTGAAGGATGGTTTTATAGCATTGCAAAGTGAAGGGCAGCCAGTAGATTTTAGAAATATAAAAATACTCAACCTACAGGGCTGCATGGATCCTAAATCTAAAAAGTATAAATCTTATTTTGTAAAGTCTGATTCTAGTTGCAAGTAGATTTTTTAGTTGCAAATTATTTAATAACTATATTTCAATCATTGCTTTTATAACACCAGTAGCTGGATTGAGCCAGCTTTCAAAATTTTCTTTTACGTCATTAAATTTTACTCTGTGAGTAATATAAGTAGACGGATTAATCCATCCTTTTTTCAAGCATTCAATTACTCTTTCAAAATCAACTCTAGTAGCATTTCTGCTACTCATTAAGGTGGATTCTCTCTTGTGAAACTCGGGATGACTAAAATTGATTTCCCCTTTTTGTAAGCCTATCAGCACATATCGACCACCGTGACTGATATATTTAAATCCATTGTTGATGGCTCCTTGACTGCCCGTAGCATCGATAACGATGGTGGGCATATCACCCAGGGTTATTTCTTTTAATTTTTCTACAGCATTCTCTTTATTAGGATGAATAGTATAGTTAACAGCCAATTTTTCTTTACAAAATTTAAGTCGGTCTTCATTAATATCCATTGCTATTACTTTAGCTCCAGCAATTCTTGCAAACTCCATTGTACCCAATCCAATCGGTCCAGCGCCAATTACTAAAGCATATTCTCCTTCAGCGATGGCAGCCCTTCTCACACCATGTGCCCCGATAGCCAATGGTTCTACTAATGCCAATTCATCGAAACTTAGTCCTTCTCCATGAACCAATGAATAAGAGGGAACGATTAAATATTCTCGCATTCCTCCATCACTATGAACGCCACATACATTAATGGTTGCACAGCAATTAGGCTTATTCATTCTGCAGGCAATACATTTACCACAATTAAAATAGGGGATAAAAGTTACCGCTTCACCTGCTATAAAACCTGCTGCGTCAGTGGTAACTATTTCGGCAGATAATTCATGACCTAATATTCTTGGGTAATTTAAAAAAGGCTGCGTACCCTCATAGGCATGTAAGTCTGTACCACAGATTCCGATGCGTTTAATTTTGAGTAAGGTTTCACCAGCTGCTGCAATTGGAATAGGGGAATTAATATACTCCAAAAAATGAGGGGTAGAACAGGTAAGTGTTTGCATCAAAATCTTAGATCAATTGGTTAAATGATAAAAGTTACAAATCGAAATAAGTCGTTAACTGAGTTGAAAAATTTTATCCATGAATACCCATTTTTCACCGTCCTTGGCCCAGGGTAGAGGGGATTGGAATTTCCACATTAGTTTTTCCCATTCTTGCACACTAGGGTTGGCCTGATCCATTGCTGCCTTTCTCTCAAAGCTGAAACTGTCATCTGTATCCATTGTCATGACAAGCCTATTACCAGTTCTGTATATTTCCATTTGTAAAATTCCTGCACCTAGAATACTTTCTTTAATACCAGGCATTAAATTGCCAGCTTTATGCCATCTTTCATATTCTGCAATTTTTTCAGCATCATCTACAAGGTCAAGCGCGAGGAAATATCTTTTCATGGCATTATTTTTTTACTAGTAAAAGAATTTTGATATTGTATTGACGAAGGTGCAAGAAATGTAATGGTTGACCAAATTTTTTTAGTAATCCTGTTAGTAAAAATAAATTTATGTCTAAAAAAAACCCGCTTCCATAATAGAAGCGGGTTATATTTTAATTCAAAGGAATTATTAGTAACGATAATGCTCAGCCTTGAAAGGACCTTCTTTTGAAATACCTAAATAAGCACTTTGAGTAGAACTTAATTCATCCAACACAACGCCGATTTTAGCCAAATGTAAACGAGCAACTTTTTCATCTAATACTTTAGGTAATACATATACTTTGTTCTCGTATTTATCGGTATTATTCCATAACTCAAGCTGGGCCAAAGTTTGGTTAGTGAAAGAGGCACTCATTACAAAAGATGGGTGACCAGTTGCACAACCAAGATTTACCAAACGACCTTCTGCTAAAATGATGATATCTTTTCCATCAATGGTATACATGTCCACCTGCGGTTTAATCGTATTTTTAGTATCACCATAATTTGCATTTAGCCAAGCCATGTCAATTTCAATATCAAAATGTCCGATATTACAAACGATTGCTTTGTCTTTCATATTACGGAAATGTTTTTCCGTAATTAGATCACGACAACCAGATGCTGTTACAACAATATCCGCTTCTTTTACCGCCTCAATCATTGGTTTAACTTCAAAACCGTCCATTGCAGCTTGTAAAGCACAGATAGGATCTATTTCGGTAACAATTACTCTGCAACCTGCTCCTTGCAAAGAAGCTGCAGAACCTTTGCCTACATCACCATAACTACCTACTACCGCTATTTTACCAGCCATCATCACGTCAGTAGCTCTGCGAATCGCATCTACCAAACTTTCCTTACAACCATATTTATTATCAAATTTAGATTTGGTAACAGAGTCATTTACGTTGATAGCAGGAATAGGTAAAGTTCCTTTTTCCATTCTTTCATACAAGCGGTGAACACCGGTAGTAGTTTCTTCAGATAAGCCTTTGATAGATGAAACTAGCTCAGGGTATACGTCAAATACCATATTGGTTAAATCACCTCCATCATCTAAAATCATATTTAAAGGACGGTCAGCTCCACCAAAAAATAAGGTTTGCTCGATACACCAATCCGCTTCTTCTTGACTTTGACCCTTCCATGCAAAAACTCCAATTCCTACAGCAGCAATGGCAGCAGCAGCTTGATCTTGAGTAGAAAATATATTACAAGAACTCCATTTAACCTCAGCTCCTAGGGCAACTAGGGTTTCAATTAATACAGCTGTTTGAATGGTCATGTGAAGACATCCTGCAACACGTGCACCTTTCAATGGTTGAGATGGACCGTATTCAGCTCTTAACGCCATTAGACCGGGCATTTCGGCTTCTGCTAAACGGATTTCTTTGCGGCCCCATTCTGCAAGGCTCATATCAGCTACTTTGTTTTTGAGACTGAAATCGATTGATTTTTTTGTTGTTGACATATAATTTTTATTTGAATTACAAAAGTACAATTGTAGAATAATATTCTATTCATTTATGAAAATTTAGGTATAAAGTATATAATTTTATAAATTTACAGGATAAAACACTTTTTAAAGATGGCTAAGTCGATCAAAAAAGAGGATTCATCTATTGAACAATTGGTATTGGATACCAAGGATTTGGAGATACTTCAATTACTTCAAAAAAACGCTCGAATCACTGTTAAGGAAATATCTGATCAGATGCACTTAAGCACCACACCCATTCATGAACGGATTAAGCGAATGGAGGCCTCTGGTGTAATTAAGCAATACGCTACTTTATTAGACCATACCAAGGTTAAAAAAGGATTGATGGTAATCTGTTATGTATCACTTAAAGAACATAATAAAAAAGCAGGAGTGAAGTTTATTGAGACAATTCATTCTCTCCATGAAGTAATAGAATGTTATAATATATCAGGTGAATTTGATTTTATGCTTAAAGTAGTCTCTGAAGATATGAATGCATATTATGATTTCCATGTAAATAAGCTTAGTCAAATTGAAAATATGGGCCATGTACAAAGTGTATTTGTAATTGGTATAATCAAACAAACCCATCAATTGGTTTTTCCAGTATCAGCGAAATAAAATAAAGAGACTAAAAGGTGTTTTGCAAAGTAGGTATATACCAAATCAAACACGATAGGCTGTTTTGTAAAAATTATAAACAGGAGATTTGCATTACATAATCATTCATGAAAAAGCCATTACCAATGGGTATATCTTCTTCGGCTATGATATTAAATCCTAATTTTTTATAAAAGCCAATCGCTTTATTTTCTCGATTGACATTGAGTTCTAAATAGTTTACTCCTTTCAAAGAAATTTCATTCATTATAAATTGGAGCATTGATTTTCCAATTCCTTTTCCTTGTTGATCTGGATCAATATAGATTTTGTGGAGCTTAACAATCTTTTCTGGAATGGATTGTTTGATATTGAAAGAAGCAAAGCCTACGGATTTGTTTTCAAAATTGGCTAAAATAAATTGATGTCCTTGAACTTCAATTTGATTTTTTATTGACTCGGAGCTATACATTTTATCTAACATATAATCAATCTGATCGTTCGATATAACTTCTTTATAGGCTATTGCCCAAGTAATTTTGGCAATATGCTGAATGCAAGGAATTGATTCAATACCAACTTTTGTAATTTCCATCAGGATGAAATTTAAAGGAGAGTGATTTTTAAATCAGGTGCAAAAAAACGAAAGCCTGAACTACTTATTACAACAATATCGAAGAAATACAATTCTTCCCCTTTTTGTAATCCTTCTTTAATATTATTTTGCCAAACTAGTGGCAGTGTGGAAATATAAAATCGATTGGCAACTATTTCACTTTGTGGAGAAATTTTTCCAGTTACTTCATCTTCTGTTATTCCTATTCTTTTATAAGAAAATTGATAGGAAGAAATTAAATATCCTACATTTTTATCATCAATAATTCTTAATGGTTGGCTGATTAATTTAGATGCCGATTCTACAGACAATTCAATTGTTCCAGTTGCCGTTGAACCCCAATAGGTTTTTACATTCGGCCTCTTAAAGGGTGGTGGAATTGGAGTTGTTATAGGCGAAGTTTTTTGGGCAGTTAAAATAGTAGTACTTAAAATGCAAAATATCCCTACACAAAAAATTATTAGAAATTTCCTTTGCATTTGAATGTATTTTTAATGTGTTTAACTAAAATCACTACTCATCAATAAATATAAATTTTTTTTGCACTTGTATTAGACTGTCAAATGTTTACAAAATTATCCAAGTCCAGCTAAACTTTCTTGTATTGTTCGAATTCTATCTTCCGCATCAGCCTGCTTTTTTCTTTCAAGCTCTATTACCTCAGGCTTTGCGTTATTAACAAAACGCTCGTTGCTTAATTTCTTTTGTACACTCAATAAAAATCCCTGTTGGTGTTGCAAATCTTTTAGTAAATCTTCTTTTAAGGTGGCACTATCAAGTTGTTTTTCTGACTCAATGTAAAACTTGTCTTTTTCAACAGCTACAACGATAGAATTAGTAACCGAATCATTTGAAAAATGAATATTGGAAGCGTTTATTTGCTTACTTAAAATATTTTCAATCCCTTGGTAGGTCTCAGGTGAAATAGTTTGTATATGTAATACAATGCTTTCTTTTGGCTTTAACTGGTTTTTGTTTCGTGCATCCCTTAATGAGGAAATTACATTTTTTAACAAGCCTCCTTGTTCTAATATTTTTTGATTAGGTTCTTGAAAAGAACTTGCTTGTGTAATACAAAGATCAATCGTTTGTGTTTTTAAAAGATGGTAAATCTCTTCAGTAATAAATGGCATAAAGGGATGTAACAATTTCATCATCTCCTCAAAAAATGAAACGGTACGTTGATAAACTTCTGATGCTACTGGTTGTTCTAAACCTGGCTTTACCCATTCAAGATACCAGCTACAAAAATCATCCCAAATAAGAGAATAAATAGTTTTTAAAGCTTCGCTTAGCCGGAACTGTTTTAACAAAATATCTACTTCTGATTTAACTTGGTTCATTCTATTGTTAAACCAATCAATAGCGAAGGAATGAGAATTATTTTCTGTGTTGCCTACCCTTGATTCCCACATTTTTATCAATTTGAGGGCATTCCACAATTTATTATTAAAATTTCTACCCTGCTCTAGTGCAGCTTCATCAAACATTAGGTCGTTACCAGCGGGAGAGGAAACCATTATTCCAAATCGTACTGCATCTGCACCATATTGATCAATGAGCGCTAGTAAATCTGGAGAGTTACCTAATTGCTTACTCATTTTTCTTCCTTGCTTATCCCTAACCATTCCAGTGAAGTAAACATCTTTGAAAGGAGGTTTATTTTCAAATTCGTAGCCTGCCATAATCATCCTTGCCACCCAAAAGAAAATAATATCTTGTCCTGTAACCAAGGTAGTGGAGGGGTAATAATAAGAGGCCTCCTCGTTGCCAGGGTGACTAATACCTTTGAAAACTTCCATGGGCCAAAGCCAAGAAGAGAACCAAGTATCCAATACATCTTCATCTTGGGTAAGAACTAAGTGGATGGTTTCTGGATAACGTTGGTGCAATTGCTCCAAGCTTTCTGCAACATATACATTTCCTTTTTCGTCGTACCATGCTGGAATACGTTGTCCCCACCAAAGTTGGCGACTGATACACCAATCTTTAATATTACTAAGCCAATGACTGTAGGTGTTTTTTGACTTAGCAGGATGAAACTGAATGGTATCGTCCATTACAGCAGAAAGAGATTGAGGATTTTTTTTCAAAAATTGTTCCATACCAATAAACCACTGCAATGACAATCGATGTTCAATTACAGCACCTGTTCTTTCACTAGTTCCAACCTGACCTTTATAGGCTTCTATTTTTTCAATAAGTCCTTGCTGATTGATATCTTCTACAATTTTTTTTCTAAGTGTAAAACGGTCAACCCCCTTATATGATAAAATTAGATCAGAAGGGTTTTCTTCTAATAGATCTTCAGTAGTGAATTTGCCTTCTATGTCTAATGTATTGATTACTTTAAGTTGGTGTTTCAATCCAAGAAGGTGATCATTTTTATCGTGTGCAGGAGTTACTTTTAGGGCGCCCGTTCCAAAATCAGCCGTTACATATTCATCTGCAATGATGGGGATTTTTCGATTGATAAGAGGTACTAACACTTCTTTTCCTATGAGATGTTGATATCTTTCATCGCTAGGATTTACACAGATGGCAATATCTCCCAAAATAGTTTCTGGTCGGGTAGTGGCCACCGTTATACCATCACTAGATGGATCATTGGCTAACTTATAAACAACATAAAATAGTTTAGAATCTACTTCTTTGAATATAACTTCTTCGTCACTCAATGCAGTTTGGCTCTGGGGATCCCAATTGACCATCCTTTTACCACGGTAAATGAGTCCTTTTTCATAAAGGTTTACAAATACCTTTAATACGCTTTGATAATAATCTGCATCCATTGTGAATGAAGTGCGATTCCAATCAAGGCTACAGCCCAATTTTTTCAATTGCTGTAAAATAATTCCACCATATTTTTCTTTCCATTCCCAAGCATAAGTTAAAAATTCATCTCTACTTAAAGATGATTTGGTAATACCTCTTTCTCTTAACATACCTACCACTTTTGCTTCAGTAGCAATAGAGGCATGGTCAGTACCTGGTACCCAACAGGCATTTTTTCCGTGCATTCTTGCATAGCGGATTAATATATCCTGAATCGTATTATTTAGACAATGGCCCATGTGCAATACTCCGGTTACATTGGGAGGAGGAATTACGATAGTATAAGGTTCCCTTTGATCAGGAAAGCTATTAAAATATCCTTTGGTAATCCAATGTTCGTACCAGTTGGCTTCTACTTCGTTGGGTATATAATTCTTTGAAAGTTCCATTATTGAACAATTGTTTCAATTTTAAATTACTGCAAATGTACGAATTGGCTTATCATTTATTACATCGCAATTCAAGGGAATCATCATTGTTTTTTTTTCAATATTAAAATTTATACAAAGATGTTGCTATGGAATGAAAAATAACTGTAAATAGATTCTTTTAGATTAAGGAGACAATTTTAAAATTTTGTATAGTAAACAGACATTAATGAAAGTATATTTGCTCCATAAACTACTCTTTTGCAAATTGTTCAGCAAAATTTACGGCTACAAAAAATAATCACTGGTGTTGGGATACTACTTTTTGTAATAAAGGTAATTGCCTGGTATCTCACAGGTTCTATAGCCATATTGACGGATGCATTGGAAAGTACCGTAAATGTCATTGCTGGTCTGATTGGTGTTTACAGTCTTTATGTAAGTGCTAAACCCAAAGATCAAGATCATCCATATGGTCATGGTAAGGCTGAATTTTTGTCTGCAGCAGTCGAAGGAACCCTCATTACCATTGCAGGTTTTATTATAATTTATGAAGCACTCAATAATTTAATTCACCCTCACCTAGTTCAAAAATTAGATACTGGAATATTATTGGTGGCTATTACTGGAGTTATTAATTATGCTGCAGGATATATTTGTATTTCAACTGGTAAAAAAAATAATTCACTCGTATTAATTGCTAGTGGAAAACATTTACAGACTGATACTTATTCTACCATTGGAATTATTATGGGTTTGGTATTATTGTATTTTTTAAAATTATGGTGGATTGATAGTGCAGTAGCCATCTTGTTTGCTTTCATCATCATGTTTACAGGATATAAAATAATCCGTAGTTCTGTTTCTGGAATAATGGATGAGGCAGATGCAACGCTCATCAATCAGATGGTGGTGATGTTGAACAAAAATCGAAAGGAGAATTGGATAGACCTCCACAATCTAAGAATTATAAAATATGGGGGCACTCTTCACATTGATTGCCATTTGACTATTCCTTGGTACTTAAATATAAATGAAGCTAATCTGGAGATTGATACTTTGTCAGATATTGTAAAAAAAGAGTTAGGTGATTCCATGGAATTATTTGTTCATTCCGATGGTTGTAGTGACTTTAGTTGCAAACTATGCAGTAAAGAAATCTGTGATGTTCGCCAACATAATTTTGAAAAAAAGATTGAATGGACCATTAAGAATATATCAATGGATAACAATCATCGATTGTAATAAACGAAATAGAAAATTGAAATTTATGCATAGCCTTCAAAAAGTTTTGCTACTCCAAAAGCAGCAGCAGCAGCCATTGCACCAATCAATGTAACCCGCATTGCACCTAGCCATGGATTGATGCCAGTCATTTTACTTTTAATGTATCCAAAAACAAATAAGCAAATTAATGTAGCTATTACAGACACTTGCAATGCCTCAGCAGAGCTTTTAATAAAAAAGTAGGGGCTCAGTGGAATGATGCCTCCCACCACATAAGATAAACCGATATTTAATGCACTTTTGCTAGCTCTTTTTGGGTCTGGTTTTTCAAGGCCTAATTCATATTTCATCATAAAATCTACCCATCTGTCCTTGTCTTTGGATATCTCTTCGGTAGCTTCTTGTTGAAGTCTCTCACTTAATCCGATGTTAGCAAAAAATTCCTTGGTCTCTTTAATTTCAACTTCTCTAAGATTTTCAACTTCTTCATATTCACGTTGAATTTCACTTTTGTAATGGTCCTCTTCTGTTTTCCCAGAAAGGTATCCACCCAGTCCCATCGCTATGCTACCCGCACAGATTTCTGCGATGCCAGCAATGACAATAATACCACTATCGGTAACAGCTCCGCTTAATCCAGCTGCTAGTGCAAACGGAACGGTAAGGCCATCGCTCATACCAATTACGATGTCTCTTAAAAAATCAGTACTTTCTAAATGCCTTTCTTCGTGAGGGTGGTGTAAGTGAGTATCCATAAAATTATTTGATATATCGAAGGTAATATTATAATCATTTAATGCTGATCAATATTATACTAAATTGGAATTTTGTCATAGGGTAGCTAAACTTTTTCCAATAATTGCTACAGCTTCTAAAATTTGTTCCTGATTAATAATTAAAGGGGGAGCAAAGCGAATTTTATCACCATGAGTAGGCTTTGCTAATAACCCATTTTCTTTTAAAGATAAACAAAGCTCCCAAGAAGCTTCCGGATTTTTATGTTTAATTACTATTGCATTGAGTAAACCTTTCCCTCTTATCTGTTCAATAAAAGGAGAATCGAGTTTTTTAATTTCATCGCGAAAAATTATTCCCATTGATTCAGCATTGTCTTCCATTTTTTCATCTTTTAAAACCTGCAAAGCTGTCATTGCAACAGCGCATGCTAGTGGATTGCCGCCGTAAGTACTTCCATGTTCACCCGGCTGAATGGTTAGCATAATTTCATCGTCTGCTAATACTGCACTGATTGGTAATATTCCGCCACTCAATGCTTTGCCTAAAATTAAAATATCAGGTCGTACGTTTTCGTGATCACAAGCTAACATTTTCCCTGTCCTTGCTAAACCTGTCTGAATTTCGTCTGCAATCATCAATACCTTATATTTTGTACATAGATTTCTGATACCTGATAAATATCCCTCGTCAGGCACCACTACACCTGCTTCTCCTTGAATAGGTTCAAACATAAAGCCAGCTACATTTTTATCCTGTAAAGCTGATTCAAGTGCATTCAGATCATTGTAAGCAATGAGTTCAAAACCTGGCATAAATGGACCAAAATTCTCATAACAACTAGGGTCGGTGGAGGAAGATATGGCAGCCAATGTTCTTCCCCAAAAGTTACCTGTCGCAAAAATAATCTTCGCTTGGTTACTCGCTATCCCTTTTACTTTGTACCCCCATCTGCGTGCCAATTTTATCGCTGTTTCACCTGCTTCAACTCCCGTGTTCATAGGCAATACTTTGTCATATCCAAAATAGGTACTAATCAATTGCTCATATTCGCCTAAAAGACTGCTGTGAAAAGCCCTACTCGTTAACGTTAGTTTTTGTGCTTGTTCAATTAATGCGTTTATAATACGAGGATGACAATGGCCTTGATTTACAGCAGAGTAACCACTTAAAAAGTCATAGTATTTTTTATCATCCACATCCCAAACAAATACACCTTTGCCTCTATTGAGTACCACAGGAATTGGATGATAATTGTGTGCTCCAAATTTTTGTTCTAGATCGATGAAATATTGTGCTTGTTCTGTTATGGAAATAGGAGAATTCATTAAAAACATTTTAATTAGATGAAAACAATCAATTGAACTATTATTTATTTAATAAAACCTTTTGAAAGTGTATAAACGGGGTGCCCCCAACTGGAAGGAAGATTGCAGCTAGTATTAACTACTTAATGATTCAGTAAATCAAGATTACTACTGAGAAAATTTACTATGGTAGAATGTAAATGGATAATATATTTTTGTTGCAAGTTAAAAAAAATAAATGATGTTTGATATGTGATTTTTATGTCGGATGTCTGATTTGTTGATATCTAGTTTGTTCTCAATAGCTACCTAATTCAATTATTGAAGCAGACGGAGGCTATTACCAATTGAAATTTACACCTGCTGTTGACCATCTGCCTGGCATTCTGCTTCCCAATAAATCACTATAACTTATATTGGTAATATTATTAACGGATATAAAAATTTCAACTTTTTTCACAATTTTATAATTGACTTTGGTATTCCATAAAAAGTAATCACTTGAAATAGATGCATCAATTGCAGAAGCGCTTAAATAACCTCTTTTTTTATAAATAAAATTTGTTGCAAGGCTCAACTTTTTACAGGTATAGATCAAATTGGATTGAAATAATATTTTAGCATGCGAAATAATGTAGAAAGAAGGAGTAGCCTCTGAACTTATTGATTTTAGAAAAGTAACACCAGTATTTATTAATAAATTTTCATTACTTGTTATTTTTGTTTTGTAAGCAAATTCAAACTCTATTCCTTTTGTAGTTACTTTTTGAATATTTTTTGCTAGGGCATAATTACTCCCCACTACAAGGTTATCTTTTCTTGGCATTGCGGCATAAGGGGTAGTAACAAAGTCGATAACATTATTTTGGTCCCTATAAAAACCAGTAGTAGATAGTTTTAAAAAATCGCTTATTATTAAATCTAATCCAGTTTCATAACTCCAAGAGTTTTCAGTATCAAGATTAGGATTACCGATACTACCACTTGAAACGATTGCTTTATTGTAGTTGTTGTATCTTTCTGTAAAATCTGCACTGCGTATAGCTTTGCCGGCATTGGTGCGTAAGGTTAGTTTATTCAGTTGATAGGCAATATTCAATTGAGGCAGTAATGCGCTGCCATAATTTTCATCCATATCTAATCTTATGCTTGGAGCTATTTTCCAGTTATTTTGGTTGAATAATATATTTCCAAATACAGCTGCATGTTGAGTTGAATGGTTACCTCTGTCATTGGAGATAATAAATCTTTTGTCTAATTGAGCTCCTAAACTTAGGTTGAGCTGTTTGTTTAGTTTTTGCGAATACAGATATTGTATCATTAAAAGCTTCGATTTATTTTCATTAGCAATAGAACGAGGGTTGTATAAATAATGATCGAAGGTTTCTTTGAACAGTAAATCAATTTGCTGTTTATATTTTCCCTTTTGCTGTTTCAATTGTACCTGGTTCCACCAGGTGTTTACTTTTTCAGTTGCAGTATCAGATTTATAGGTGGTGTAGAAATTTTGTGCTGCAAAATCTCTACTATCGTAACTACTTCTGAGTGATAATTGCCAGTTGTATTTCAATAAAAATGAGGCAGAAGCACTCAAGGTTTGGTTGTATAAATACCCTCGAGTGGGTCCTCTTAAAAGTTGCCCTGAACTATTGTTACTCAATATGCCAATGGAGGAATTAATTTTTGGTCCAGTAGTATTAAATCCTGCATTGGTATTGATTAATCCAAATTCACCTAGTGCCAAGCCAACTTTAGCAGTAGTATTTTTTTCTGTTTTATATTGGTTGAAAGTTTTTGTAATTACATTGATAACGCCGCCTACTGCTTCTGCTCCGTAGATAGCTGCAGCTGGTCCACGCAATATTTCGATACGCTCAATTTCGGAGGGTGCTATTGGAATGTAGGATGAGAAGTGACCAGTTATTGGATCATTTAATTTATTACCATCCACTAAAACAAGTACTTGTTGAAAGGTTCCCCCTCTCATTACAATATCACTTTGTGCCCCCATCGGACCTCGTGATTGAACTTCTACTCCTGGTACATATTTCAATAATTCATCGATTGAAAATACAGGTAATTGCTTGAATAAGCTACCATCTAACACTGTAATACTCCTGCCTGTTTCACTTAATTTTTGTGGCGCTCTAGAGGTGGTAAGTGTTATAGGGTCAAGATCAAGTGAATTTTGTGCGTAGGAATTTATAAAAAATAAAAATAAAAGACAAATTAGAAGGTATCTCATGGAATATTTTTAAGGAGCTGCAAAAATACTAAACTATGGTATTTAAGAATCCAAAATATTCTTTAGCGTTTAAATTTTTAATAAAGAAAAAAAATAAATTTTTTGGAGTATGGATTTAGAAATACACCCGTTTTAATAGTCTAGTATTTTACCAATTTAAAATTGCCCATTTATATTTTTTGGCCCAATAATATTTAGCTCCCTAATACTGTTCCGTTTCATTTGGAAAGTTTTTTGTTTTTACATCTTGAATATACTGTTTAACAGCGGTATTGATTTGCTCTTCCAAGTTTAAATATTTCCTTAAAAAACGCGGTGTAAAATCAGTATTGATTCCTAGTAAATCGTGCATTACTAGTACTTGTCCATCACAATCTGCTCCTGCACCAATTCCGATAGTTGGAATTGACAAGCTTTCAGTTACTGTTTTGGCAAGACTAGCAGGTATTTTTTCTAAAACAATGGCAAAACAGCCTGCCTCTTGTAAAAGAAGGGCATCATTTCGAAGTTTTTCTGCTTCTGCTTCTACAGTTGCTCTTACGGTATAAGTGCCAAATTTATTAATAGATTGGGGAGTTAAACCAAGGTGTCCCATAACGGGAACGCCCGCCCGAACAATTTTTTTGATTGAATCAATTACTTCTTCGCCTCCTTCCAATTTTACAGTATGTGCTCCACTTTCTTTCATTATTCTTATGGCAGAAGCTAAAGCTATTTCAGAATTAGATTGATAATATCCAAAAGGGATATCTACGACAATTAAGCTTCTTTGATGTGCACGAACTACACTTTGCGCATGGTAAATCATCTGGTCTAATGTAATCGGAAGGGTAGTGACATGGCCAGCCATTACATTACTTGCACTATCGCCCACTAAAATAATATCCATTCCGGCTGCATCAAATATTTTTGCAAACGAATAGTCATAAGCAGTAATCATGGAGATTTTTTCTCCAGCGATTTTCATTTTTTGGATAGTGTGAGTCGTTACTTTCTTATAAGCTGATTCTGGATGAGACATTTTTGATGCATTTAATTTTGCTAATAATTTTTTTTTGAACACTAAGCCTTATGTTGTTTACAAAGTAATTATCTTTTAATGGCAAAGTTATTTCTACTAACCACCTATTATCTATAACGCTAAAAGTTTGAACGGCTATTGAATAAATGTTATGATAATATAATTAATTATCTTTTACTTCATCCCATAAATGTTTTATAAGTCCATCTGCTAAACCAATCTTTGGCACATATATTTGGTCAGCCCCCGCCCATCTCATCACATTGATATAAATTAAAAGGGCAGGTACAATTACATCTGCTCTATCGGCTCTGAGGCTATAATTTAAAGTTCTTTCTGGTAAGCTAACATTACTTAGCTCCTTATGATAATCTCTCAACAATTCAAGGGAAAGCGGTTTGCCATCCTTTCGTTTACTCATTGAAAAAACCTTGTTGATATTTCCACCGCTACCTATTGCTACTACTTCTTTTTGCCCTTTTACTACATTTCGTAAAACATCTTTCATCTCATCCCAATCGTTTTCTTTTACCAAATCTTTCAGTAAACGAATAGTGCCTATGTTAAATGATTTTTTATAAATAAGAATTCCGTTGCTAAAGAAGGATATCTCCGTGCTACCACCACCTACGTCAATGTATAGGTAGCTGTGATCGTTGTCCATGTTTTCAGCTACATGGTTTTCATAGATCAAACCTGCTTCGAAGTCACCCGAAATAACCTCAATTTCAATTTCAGTTTCTAATTTTACTTTGCGAATAATATCAGCTGAATTTTTTGCATCTCTCATAGCACTAGTTGCACAGGCTTTGATATGAGCAACATCGTAAGCATTGCATAGATGCTTGTATGCCTTCATGGTCTGCAATATCATCCCAATCTTTGACTTTGAAATAATACCAAATTCAAACACATCAAATCCTAGCCTCAATGGAACTCTAACCAAATTTAATTTATTAAAAAAGGTGTCCCCTTTTTGATCTGAAGTTATTTCTGTTATTAACAGTCTTGATGCATTACTCCCGATATCGATTGCTGCTAACCTCATGTTGTAATCTGCATTAGTGATCAAAAATTCGAATGTATCGGTTGAGATATTTATTTAAATAAAAAAACGATGGTTTGTCATCTCAAATATTTAACAAAGATAAGAGTGAAAAAGGTATTGTTAAAGTCGCTTTGTTACCAAATAAAATTATGTGGACAATTGGTTAAATCTAACTTTTATTAATTTGGGTAAACAACAATATTAATTGACCATTTTTTTGTTCAAAAAATTGTACGTTTCAACCTGCGAGCGGATTTTCTTTGTATTTCTTGGATTAACATACTGGTTGGATAGTTGGTTATCTAATTTTCTGGCTTTGATATTATCTGACAGTTGAATGTGCAATATTTCCTTTAATTCTTGTTGAATCGATTTATTAAATATCGGGCAAGCTATTTCTACGCGGTGATCAATGTTCCTAACCATCCAATCTGCTGAAGAAATAAAAACTTTTTCATTTCCATTATTATAAAAAAGCATGATCCTAGCATGTTCTAGGTATTCATCTACGATACTGATTGCTTGTACTGGAATTTGGTATTGTTTATTTTCAGTGAGCATACAAAAGATCCCCCTTACTACTATTTTAATTTCTACACCAACTTTTGCTGCTTCATACAATTTTTCAATTAATGATTCGTCACTCAGTGAATTTACTTTTAGCAGGATAGCTGCATGTTTTCCAGCTTTGGCTGATTTTATTTCATTGGCAATAAGTTGCATTAGATTTTTTCGCATGTTGGTTGGACTCACCAAAAGTGTTTTACATGACCTCAAAAGCCCAGTCCTTGATTTTGGCTGTTCTAAAAAATGAAAAACTTTGTTTACATCAGCCATTATATTTTTATCAGCTGTTAAAAGACAATGGTCTCCATAAATTTTCGCAGTACGTTCATTCAAATTCCCAGTACTTACAAATCCATAGTGAATGGTTTTATTATTCACGACTTTCTTTATTAAACAAATTTTACAATGGACTTTCATGTTGGGGACTCCAATCAGTACTTTTACCCCAGCCTCTTCGAGTTCATCTTTCCATTCTAGGTTAGCTTCTTCATCAAATCTTGCTCTTAGTTCAATAACTGCAGTTACCTGTTTGCCATTTCTAACCGCATTGGTCATTGCATTAATAATTTTTGATCTTGTAGCAAGACGATAACAGGTGATCTTAATACTAACTACTTGAGGATCAATAGCTGCTTCCCTTAGAAGATCAATAACACTATCATAAGAGTGGTAAGGAAAACTCAGTAAAACATCTTTTTTTAATACAATATCTGATACACGGGTTGCATTTAAAAATATAGGGTGTACAAAAGGTTTTTTTCGGGTGTTTTTTTGTTCGAATACAGATTCTGGAAAATCAATGAAGTCCTTAAAATTATGAATTCTTCCTCCTGGAATTAGGTTATCTTTTTCAGAAAGTCCTAATCTTTTTACTAAATAGGTGAGTAGGGAAGGGTCTATCTCTCTATCAAATATAAAGCGAACAGGTTTACCCTTTTTTCTATTTTTAATTCCCTTCTCTAATTTTTCCATTAAAGAGGTAGCAACATCATTGTCTATGTCAATTTCAGCATCCCGTGTAACTTTAATAATGTGTGCTGAAAAAACATCATAACCAAAAAATGAAAAAATATAAGGAAGGCAAAATCGAATAATGTCTTCCAATAAAATAATATGTTTTTCATTTTGTTTGGAGGGAAGAATTACAAATCTTGGCAATCGCCTTGCTGGAACAGATACAAGGGCAAATCGCTGTGGAATACTTTGATCTTTTTTTGACAATTTACAAGCCAAATAGATAGATTTGTCACTCAGTGTTGGGAATTCTTGTATGCTTTCAATCATCAACGGTACAATATTGCTTCTGATTTCATCATTGAAGAAAGAGGTGATAAACTTTTGCTGAACTTTATTCAACTGCTTCTCATTAATCAGGAATATCTTTTGCTTTTTTAATTCCCTAATTATCTCATTCCAAATTCTATCAAATTCTTTCTGCTGTCCGATTACTCTCTCTTGAATTTGTTCTAAGATCATTTCTGGTGAGACTTCTAGATGCATATTGCCTTTATTGCCAAAGGCAATCATCCGTTTAAGTGTAGCCACTCTTACTCGGAAGAATTCGTCTAAATTGTTTGAAAATATTCCCAAAAAACGAATACGTTCTCTTAATGGTACAGTTTCGTCAGCCGCTTCTTGAAGTACCCTGCTATTAAAGGATAACCAGCTGATATCTCTTACAATCACTTTCTGTTTTATCAATGGATTTATTATTTAAGTCTCTCAAAATTAAGGAGTTCAAATAATTTAAGTTTGTCTCCTAGGTTAAGTTTTTGTTGTATTTAAGTAGCAGTAATATTACTTTTAGCATTTGATCGGTTATAATACGGTAATGCAAGTAGTGATAAAAAACCAATAACTAAAATAATACAAAATTGAGCAATCCATTGAAGTAATCCATTCGCGTATCCATGACCTTCATCGATACCATATAAAGCCATTACTCCCATAATAAACCATTGGTAGCTTCCTATACCACCTGGGGTGATGATCATCCCAATGCTTGCAAATGCCAATACTGGAAAAGTTGCTGCTATCGGTAGGTTGGAGGTTTCTGGAATTACAAAAAAACCAATGTAGGTTCCGGCTGCATAGCATAGCCATATAAAAATACTATGAAAAATAAAATTAGATTTATTTTCTAAATTTTTAATAGAACTTAATCCAGCTCCAACACCTTGAAATAGCGTATTTATTTTTTTGATAATTCCAATCTCACTGTATTTTTTAAAAATAAATTTAATTAAAAAATAGGATATCAAGAGTACGGTTACCAGTATAGTAAAATTGATGAATATTGCCCTGAAATCACCTGTCAAGAAATTGTTTTTAATGGTAGCTTTCGCGTAGGATCCAATGATGGTTGCTTGGCTGGCAATAGCAATAGCAAAAACAATCATCAGTAAAATAACGTCAATTGCCCTTTCTATTAATATTGTTCCAACTAGTTTGTCTGCGGGTACTTTTTCATATTTTCCTAAGATGGTACATTTTAGCACTTCGCCTAATCTTGGCACAGCTAAATTGGCTAAATAACCTATCATTACTGCAAAAAAAGTATTTACCAATCTAGGTGAATATCCCATTGGCTTCATTAATATTTTCCATCTAATTGCTCGGCTGATATGACTTGCTACCAAAATAAAAAATACAGGTATAAATAGTATAAATTTTGCAGATTTTAATGCTGTTTTACATTCCTGCCAATTTTTATCACCCATTTTATGAATGCTCCACCAAACCAAAAAAATACCGATTCCTAAAAAGAACAAGTATTTTAAAATCGTTAGCAACTTATTTTTCATAATCCTTACCAAAGTACGAAGTAATGTTGAGAAAAGAGCTATTAGCAATTCATATAAAAAAGGCTAATAAATGCTAATTATTAAATTATTCAGTATATTTTAAGTAGATAATAAGTAGTTTTTTAGATAGCTAATTTTAATTCAGGACCAGATTGTCAATTAATCTTACATGATTTATATTGGCAGCTACCAAGGCAACCAGAGTTGATTTACCATTCCAATTTTGAATTGTTTCAAGTGTTTGTGCGTTTGAAATTGCAACATAGTCAACTTTAAAACCCTGATCTGTTAAACTATTTTGTGCTATTTGCTTTAAATTTTCAAGATCTTTTTGTTGAACATTTTCTTTTATGAAGCTAAGTGTCTTGAATAAATAGGCAGCTTTTTGCCTTTCTGAATGGCTCAATCTTACATTTCGACTACTCATAGCAAGGCCATCGGGTTCACGTTGGGTAGGACAAATAATTACGGAAGTATCAATTCCTACTAGTGAGATCATTTTTTTTATCACTAAGCACTGCTGAAAGTCCTTTTGACCTAGGTATAATTTTCCTGGAGCTATTATTTCTAGAAGAAGGTGGACAATTTGGCAAACTCCCTGAAAATGTCCTTTACGAAATTCTGCTTCTAAAATACTATCTAACTGCCCCAAATCGTATTGTTGACTAGGGGAACTACCATTAGGGTAAATATCAGCGATAGAAGGTAAAAAAAGTATATCACAGCCCGCTTTTTCTAATTTTAATATATCAGCTTCGATAGTGGAGGGGTATTTTTCAAAATCGATGAGCTCTGTAAACTGAGTTGGGTTAACAAAAATACTGGCTACCACTAGTGTGTTTTCTAGTCGAGCAGCTTGAATTAGGCTAATATGTCCATTATGAAGTGCCCCCATAGTGGGTACAAAGCCTATGGAACTGGGAGTAATTGAGCTATTTTGTAGATAGGAGCTAAGGTCCTTTCGATGCTTAAATAGTATCATTCATTTAGGTTAATTTGCTTCAAATGTAGTTCTATATTGATTTTAAGAAATTTGTCGTAACTTTGCCGCCTTTAGGAAATCTACGATATCCTTTTTTAATCTAGCACAAATGTCAACAAAAAAAAGAATTTTATTTATTGCCAATGAAATGTCTCCTTACGTAGAGCTTACTGAGTTTTCGGAGATCATAAATAAATTGGCCATAAAATCAAATGATAGTGGAATGGAAGTTCGTTGTATAATGCCTCGTTTTGGCATTATTAATGAACGAAGACATCGGTTGCATGAGGTGGTCCGATTATCAGGTATCAATGTTTCAATTGGGGGTGATGATTATCCCTTGGTAATAAAAGTAGCTTCTTTGCCCAACGCAAGGTTGCAGGTTTATTTTTTGGATAATGAAGATTTTTTCAAGAGGAAATCCATTTTTACTGATGAGAACTCAAAATGGTTTGATGACAATGGGCTAAGAACGGCCTTATTTTGCAAGGGGGCCCTAGAAACGGTAAAGAAATTTGGTTGGCCTCCAGATATTATCCATTGTAGTGGATGGATGACTGGATTAATCCCTATGTTTATAAAAACAGCTTATAAAAAAGAACCTGTATTTAGTAATTGTAAAGTTATTTATACGATAGGTGAAAATACCTTTAAGGAAAAGCTTGGGGCTGATTTTCTAAAACTTGCTACTATTAACGAGCAGGTTACTAAAAAAGAGTTGGATTTTTTCAAGGATATCAATAATGTAGCCATGTTTAGAGGAGGTGCTGCTTATGCAGATGCAATTTCCTTTGGGGCTGCTGTTGTAGACAAAAAACTGGTGGAAGAATTTAGTAAAATAAAGGGAAAAAAGACTTTGCCCTTCAATGCTGATTCTGATTTAACAGACTATTTGCAATTATATGACGATCTTGCCAAATAGTATTTAAAACCCAACCCAAATTCCTTAAATTTCGATTTTGTGCAAAGAAAATTTCTTTTTTTATTAGCCGGACTGGCTTGCGTTGTTATATTTAGCTTAAACTGTACTAAAATAGACACCACTCAATTGGGTGGAGAGATTCTCCCTGCAGTAGATAATGTGTATACTTTTGCTGACACCCTTTTAATTGATGCTTCTAGGGAACCATTAGATGTGGATACAATTAATATTGATCGCTCTGAACCCCATATTTTAGGCAATATCAACAATGATCCTATTTTTGGAAAGACAAAGGCTGATATTTTTGTTCAGTTAAAACCCTCTTTTTTCCCTTTTTATTTCGGAAATCCTGGAGATACAATCAATCCTTTTTTTAATTCCAAAACCCATTTTGATTCTGCCTTTATTTGCCTTTCCTATTCGGCTTTTTTCGGAGATACTTCCAAACCACAACATTTTAAAGTTTATCAGTTGGATGAAGGGACTACTAATTTCTTTGACACTATTTCCCATCCCATGAGTTTTCAGCCCAATAGACCATTGACTAATTTGATTGGTGAGGCGACTATATATCAACCGGATCTTAAAAATTATGTATATCTAAAAACTAGTAAAAAAGACTCAATTTCTCGACAGATTCGTATCAAACTTAATTCCTCATTTTTGAATGTTATTCAGTTGGGTGACACGGTTTCTAATAGCTCTTTTAACTTTTTCAATAGCGATTCGATTTTTAAAAAGGCCTACAGAGGATTTGCAATTGTAGCCGATGGGACAAATTCGGCCAATGGATTGTTTTATATCAATTTGGCTGATTCTGCCACTAGGCTTGAAGTTCATTATGTGGCAGGGTATGCTAATAAACTCGATACGGCGTTTTCTTCTTTTAGGTTGTCAAATGGCAATTCTTTTAATGTCACTGCCTCTGCAAATGCTAACTATGTGCGAAGAGATACAAGTAATTCTGAATTCCCCCGCTCACCTGATCCTACAGCATTATATATCCAGTCAGCACCTAGTGAATCTGCCGTTAGGCTGAAGGTGCCAGGACTAACGGGAATGACCAATCGGATTATTCATCGTGCAGAAATCATTGTTGAACAGATAGCTGGAAGTGCGGGTAATGACGTTTTTTCTGCTCCACAATATCTTTACCTTGATTTAATTGATTCTGGAAATACTAGAAAATACAAACCAATTTACTATGATTTAAACAATACCCAAAGCTACGATCCCGACAATTTTATTTCTTTCTTTCCAGCACAGGGCATTGATCAAAATTATTTTGGAGGATTTAAGCGAGTAATAGAAGATGGGGCGGGAATTCGTTCTTATTATAATTTTAATGTAACCCGTTATGTTCAGAGTCTGGTGACCAAAGGGGGTATTAATTATAATTTCAGGTTATTTGCCCCCTATAACATAAAATATTATGGTATGAAGCTAACCTATAAAAACAACATAGCCTATGGAAGGGTTAAAATAGGCAATGGCAGCAATGCTAAATACCGACTTCGTATGCGAATTGTTTATTCAAAAATTTAGTTTGTTTAATATTATTTCATCAAT
The DNA here is from genome assembly GCA_945876095.1 of Chitinophaga pinensis. GTDB lineage: Bacteria > Bacteroidota > Bacteroidia > Chitinophagales > Chitinophagaceae > Ferruginibacter > Ferruginibacter pinensis_E. Next base: position 14,367 of record CAMCMP010000030.1, on the reverse strand, counting down.
TCCTCCTTATTTTAAAGGGGGATTTGTTGTATTAAAACGTATTCTTATCTTTGCATCTAAAATTTAAAATCTATGCCTTATTTGTTTACCTCAGAGTCCGTGAGTGAAGGACACCCGGATAAAGTAGCGGATCAGATTAGTGACGCTTTAATTGATAATTTCTTGGCATTTGATGCCAGTAGTAAAGTTGCCTGCGAAACCTTAGTTACTACAGGCCAAGTAGTTCTTGCAGGGGAAGTGAAGAGTAAGGCCTATTTAGATGTACAAGAAATCGCCCGTGGTGTTATCCGTAAAATTGGATATACTAAAAGTGAGTATATGTTTGAAGCAAATTCATGTGGTATACTTTCTGCTATTCACGAGCAATCACCTGATATTAATCAAGGGGTTGATAAAAAGAAGAAAGAAGAGCAAGGAGCAGGAGACCAAGGAATGATGTTTGGTTATGCAACCAATGAAACGGCTAATTATATGCCCCTAGCATTGGATTTGGCTCATTATTTATTAATTGAATTGGCAGCCATTCGCAGGGAAAACAAAGAAATTAAATACTTGCGTCCTGATGCAAAGAGTCAAGTTACCCTTGAATACGATGACAAAAATCATCCGGTTCGTATTGTAGCAATCGTTGTTTCTACTCAGCATGATGATTTTGGAAAAGAAGAAACGATGCTAGCCAAAATTAAAAAGGATATCATCAATATATTGATTCCAAGAGTAGTTAAGAAGTATCCTAAATATGCTCATTTATTTAATAACAAGATTCAATATCATATTAACCCTACAGGTAAATTTGTTATTGGTGGACCTCATGGAGATACAGGATTGACTGGTCGTAAGATTATTGTTGATACCTATGGTGGTAAAGGAGCTCATGGTGGTGGTGCTTTCAGTGGTAAGGATCCAAGTAAAGTAGATAGAAGTGCAGCTTATGCTACCCGTCATATTGCTAAAAATTTGGTTGCAGCTGGCTTATGTGATGAAGTATTGGTTCAGGTGAGTTATGCGATTGGTGTTGCTCAGCCAACCAGTATCAATGTAGTTACTTACGGTACCGCAAAGGTGAAATTAACAGATGGTGAAATAGCTAAGAAAGTAATGGGAATGAAATGTTTTGACATGCGACCTTACTTTATTGAGCAACGTTTAAAATTGCGTAATCCAATTTATAGTGAAACAGCAGCCTATGGCCATATGGGCCGTAAAAATGAAGTAGTTGTAAAAACTTTCATTTCTCCAACTGGTAAATCAGTTAAGAAAAAAGTAGAACTCTTTACTTGGGAAAAATTAGATGCCGTGAAAGATGTTAAAAAGCTTTTCGGATTAAAATAAATTTTTCTACTAGAAGTCCTTTTCTTTAAGAAATTTTAAAAGACCATAAGTTTGGAAAAACTTATGGTCTTTTTTGCTTAAATAACAATTAATTTTGACAGGTGAAAAATTTCAGACAACAACAGCAAAGACCAAAAAAAAATACATTGGTAATTGGCCGAAAGGCAATTATTGAAGCCATGCAAACTGGCAAGCAACTCGAACGTATTTATATGCAGTCTACCATTCATGGAGAAACAATTGATGAAATACGGAAATTAGCCGATCAACACTTAGTTCCAATAAATAAGGTGCCTGTAGAAAAGTTGAACGGATTCAACATCAGTAATCATGAAGGTTGCGTTGCTATAATTAGCAAAATCCAATACCAAGATCTTCAAAATATTATTTCATTTATTGTGGACAATGGTGAAGTTCCATTGTTTTTGATCTTGGACGGAATTACAGATATTCGAAATATTGGAGCCATTGCAAGAAGTGCTTTCTGTTTTGGTGTAAATGCCATTATTATCCCTGATAAAGGAGTAGGAGCCCTGAACGAAGATGCTATATTAACCTCTGCTGGAGCGCTAGAAAAAATAGCTGTATGTAGAGTGAATAGTTTGATGAAAACAGTTGATGAACTCCATTTAAATGGCATCAAGGTTTTTGCGAGTGAAATGACATCAAAGAAAAAGCTATTTGAACTTAATCTTACCGAGCCTTGTGCTTTAGTGATGGGTGGAGAAGAACATGGGGTTTATCCTGCTCTCATGAAAATATGCGATGAACAATTTCAAATTCCAATGACTGGGGATTTTGAATCACTCAATGTATCTGTTGCTACTGGTGTAATTTTATATGAGGCGATGAAACAAAGATTATTGTAATGAATGGTAGTTATTCTTGCATATCTGTATTTGAATAATTTGAATGATCGGCGGTTTTACTAGAGTCTGCAACCAATTGATCCATTGTCTTAATTTCGGCATCTGTGAAATTCCGCCATTTTCCAATAGGCAAATTGGCAAGTGTAATATTCATAATCCTAACCCTTTTTAGGGTATTTACATTATAACCTAGTGCAAGGCACATTCTTCTGATTTGACGGTTGAGTCCCTGAGTGAGTATAATTCGAAAGCGATTTTTACCTTCCTGTTTTACAAAGCATTTTTTTGTTACGGTGTCGAGTATTCGAATTCCGTTGCTCATTTTGTTTACGAAGTCTCCTGAAATCGGTTTATCTACTGTTACAACGTATTCTTTCTCGTGGTTGTTACCTGCTCTTAAAATTTTATTTACAATATCACCGTCATTTGTTAAAAAAATTAATCCTTCTGAGGGTTTGTCTAGTCTACCGATTGGAAATATTCTACTTTTAAAATTAATAAATGAAATGATGTTGCTTTTATCTTTTAAATCTGTAGTACAAGTGATTCCAACTGGTTTGTTAAAAACAAGGTAAACTGTTTTGTCCTTTTTTTTAATTGGTTCTCCGTCAATCTCAACTATATCGCCTGGCATTACTCGGTTTCCTTTAATTGCTACATTGTCATTAATGGTAACCCTTGCTTGTTCAATATATTTATCTGCTTCCCTTCGAGAGCAAAATCCAGTTTCACTGATGTATTTATTTAAACTTTTGTCCATTGACTATTGGAGTATATTGATTTTCATAATTACTCTTGAATATTTTCACAAGTTATTGATAATTCTAAATTATCAAAGTGGTTTCCTGGCTTTAAAATAAAATTTAGCCTCAATTTGTTTGGTTCATTCACTTAAAATAAGTCGAGAAGCTTTAAAGTAGGTATTAATAGATTTCCAAATAGTAAATTACAAATTTGAAATGCGAGTTAGTATTTCACTTTTTTTAAAAAGTTTCATAAATAAGATGACGCCCTATAAAAAGTAAGCTAATACTTGTTAAAGGGCGTCATCAATTTAATAAGGTTGTTATCTAGTTCAGGACTTATTATTAGGCATCAACGGAATCATAAACGATTACTTTTGACCATAATGATTTACATTCAGCAACAAATGCTAGGTGATCAGGATCGATCTGATAACTTGCCTGATCGGCATCGTTTTTAAAGGTTAATAACAACGAAACAGCATAAGTACTGTCAATAACAGATCGGTTGGTATCAGCTGGAATTCCAATATGACACTGATGGATGCTCTTTACAGAAGATAGTTTTCTTAATCCTGCAATTAACTTATCTCTGTCAGTTGTGCTACTTGGATTATTGAGCCAAAAATACACATGATGAATAAACACGTTTTCCATAAAATATTTTTTAGATTATAAAGATAGTTATTTCTTCTTGTAGGTTTTTGATCGAACCTACATAACTTAATCAATTCATTTGAGTGGATTAGATTTATATATTATTTCAATATATTCATTACTTTTATTAAAAATATAAAATTATGTATACAAGACGCAGGTTTATAAAAAACAGTAGCTCATTAGCATTGGGTGCTGCCTTTCTATCATCTTTTGATATTAATGGTAAAAAGACAAATAATCCAGGTATTCAGTTATATACTTTTCGAAAGGAAATGATGGAAGATGCTGTTGGCACTTTGAAAATTATTGCTTCACTTGGAATTAAGCAAATTGAATGTTCTTCTAGCAAGAAGGGTTCTTATTTTGGTTTGAAGCCTGATGAAATGAAAAAAATCTGTTCAGATCTTGGCATGACTATCCGGAGTGGCCATGTGTCATTGAATGATAAATGGAACCAAACGATGGATGAAGCAGAATTATCAGGTCAGGAATATCTTATTTGTTCTTCATTGCCTTCCCGCGGACAAACCATTGATAATTATAAAAAAGTGTCAGAAAAGTTTAATCAAGCAGGAGCAGATTGTAAAAAAAGAGGAATAAAATTTGGATATCACAACCATGATTTTGAATTTGAAAAAGAGAATGGAATTACTTTGTATGATATTTTAATGGATAATACTGATCCTTCTTTAGTTCATATGGAGCTTGATCTTGGTTGGGTAGTGGCTAGTGGAAATGATCCATTGGCTTATTTTAAAAAGTACAAAGGTCGTTTCCCTCTTTGGCATTTGAAGGATATGGATTTGGTAAAAATGCATAGTACAGAATTTGGAAAGGGAGGACTAGATATTCAAAAAATGTTCGACAATAGTAAGCAATCTGGATTGAAGTACTTCTTTATTGAACAGGAGGAGTATAGTTTTACGCCATTAGAAAGCATGAAAATAAATATGGACTATTTAAAAATGATTAAATAAGCTTTATTTACTTTAAAATTTACTATTACTCTATTATTTAGCTGCTTTATCTTTGCATCGAAAAATTAAAGAATGGGCTATTCAACGCTGGAAGAAAGTTTAATAGATCTTGAAAGTAAGGGTCAACTGATTCGTATTAAAGAGCTAGTTGACCCTTATCTTGAAATGTCAGCGATTCATTTGAGGGTTTATGCTGCTGGCGGACCTGCATTATTATTTGAAAATGTGAAGGGTTCTAAATTCAGAGTTGCTTCTAATATATTTGGCACGCTAGAGAGAAGTAAATTTATTTTTAGAGATACCCTGAATTTAGTCCAACAGTTGATAGAATTAAAAAACGATCCTGTAAAGGCGTTAAAAAATCCTATAAAAAATTTTACCGCTGGGATAGCTGCTTTGAAATCGCTGCCTCTTAAAAATCCATTTAAAAAACCTGCACTTTTTCAAGAAATAAAAATTGAGGACATCCCTCTTATTCATCATTGGCCAATGGATGGGGGAGCTTTTGTGACTCTTCCTCAAGTATATACTGAAGATATCGATCAGCCAGGTATTATGAAATCCAATCTTGGAATGTATCGTATACAATTGACAGGAAATGAGTATGTGCTCAATGAAGAAATTGGATTACATTATCAACTTCACAGAGGCATTGGGGTGCACCAAACTAAGGCCAATAAAAAAGGTCTACCCTTAAAGGTTAGTATTTTCGTTGGTGGACCACCTTCGCATAGTGTAAGTGCAGTGATGCCATTACCTGAAGGGATAAGTGAAATGACCTTTGCAGGGGTATTGGGAAATCGAAGATTCAGGTACACTTATGTTGATGGATATTGTATTAGTACCGATGCTGATTTTGTAATTACTGGAGATGTTTATCCAGAAGACAATAAACCAGAGGGCCCTTTTGGTGATCATCTTGGATATTATAGTCTTCAGCATAATTTTCCTGTATTAAAAGTGCACAAAGTATTTGCTAAAAAAAATGCCATCTGGCCATTTACTGTAGTTGGAAGGCCGCCACAAGAAGATACAAGCTTTGGGCATTTAATTCATGAAATGACTGGATCTGCTTTGCAAGCTGAGATTCCAGGTTTGAAGGAAGTGCATGCGGTGGATGCTGCTGGTGTTCACCCTTTATTATTGGCTATTGGAAGTGAGCGCTACACACCTTATGCCCCAGCTCAACAACCTGCCGAAATTCTCACTATCGCTAACCATGTTCTGGGCACTGGTCAGTTGAGTCTTGCAAAATTTTTATTCATCACTGCTGATGAAACCAATGAACTCAGTACACAAAATATAAAAGGTTATTTTGAATATATTTTACAAAGAATTGATCTAAGTCGCGATATTCATTTTTATACCAATACCACCATCGATACGCTTGATTATTCAGGCACTTCTATCAACAGTGGGAGTAAGGTGGTGATAGCGGCCTATGGGGCTGTTCGCAGAGAATTGGCTACTTCTGTACCAAAATGTCTAAATGATCTTCATGGATTTCAAAATCCTCAGTTAGTTTTGCCAGGGGTAATAGCCCTTCAGGCACCTGCGTTCATTAATTATACAGAAGCAAAAGTTGAATTTACTAAGTTGGATGGACAGTTAAATAGTAATCTAACCAGTTTGGAAGGTATTCCATTTATTGTTATTTGTGACGATGCTAATTTTGTGAGTGAAAATATCAATAATTTTTTATGGACCACTTTTACAAGAAGTAATCCATCCCATGATATTCAGGGTATAGGAACTTTTTATAATAATAAACATTGGGGTTGTAATGGACCACTTGTAATTGATGCTCGAAGTAAACCACACCATGCTCCACCAGTGGTGGTAGATCCAATAACCAATAGTAAAATAAATTATTTATTTGAAAAGGGAGGGAGTTTATACGGATATTGATTTTAAGTAGGTCTTTATCTTAGTTGTTTTAGATCAACGGCTTAATATATTATTTAATATGTATATTATAGATCCTTCTATCATTAATCTTTTTACAAATTGTTTTGTATATATTTTTAAGTAAAGTTTCTTTTCTTAAAATCATTCAAACAAAACCACCAATCCACAGAAAATCAGTTAGTTTTGCAGCACTTAAAAGTATTTTAGAAGGGATGAAGAATATTAGAAATTTTTGCATAATTGCCCATATTGATCATGGTAAGAGCACTTTGGCGGATCGTTTATTAGAATTTACCCATACTATTGGGGAACGCGATATGCAAGCTCAAGTACTCGATGATATGGACCTTGAAAGGGAAAAGGGTATTACTATTAAAAGCCATGCCATTCAAATTAATTATACTTGGAAAGGCGTTGAATATGTATTCAATTTGATTGACACACCTGGCCACGTTGATTTTAGTTATGAGGTAAGTAGGGCATTAGCTGCTTGTGAAGGAGCTTTGTTATTGGTAGATGCATCTCAAGGTATTCAAGCGCAAACCATTAGTAATCTTTATTTAGCCATTGAAAACAATCTAGAGATCATTCCAGTGATCAATAAGATTGATATGGAAGGAGCGATGATACCAGAAGTAACCGATCAAATTGTGGAATTAATCGGTTGTAAGCCTGAAGAAATTTTATTAGCCAGTGGTAAAAGTGGTATTGGTATTGAAGAAATTTTAACTGCTATTATTGAACGTATTCCTGCTCCAAAGGGTGATGTTGATGCCCCACTCCAGGCGTTAATATTTGATAGTGTTTACAATAGTTTCCGTGGAATTATTGTTTATTATCGAGTATTTAATGGTACGTTAAAGAAAAATGATAAAATTAAATTCAGTAATACGGGTCTTGAATATGGTGCAGATGAAGTGGGAATTTTAAAAATGGGATTGTCTCCCAAAAATGAAGTTCGTGCTGGTGACGTAGGCTACATTATTACTGGGATTAAAAATGCTAGAGAAGTAAAAGTTGGAGATACTATTACTACTACTGTAAATGGATCTAATGAATCTATCAAAGGTTTTCAGGATGTTAAGCCAATGGTATTTGCTGGCATCTTTCCTGTAGAAACAGACGCATTTGAAGAGCTACGTGATTGTATGGATAAATTACAATTGAATGATGCCTCACTCACTTTTGAATTGGAAACATCCAAAGCATTGGGTTTCGGATTTCGTTGTGGATTTCTTGGAATGCTTCACATGGAAATTATTCAAGAAAGATTGGAAAGAGAGTTTAATCAAACTGTCATTACTACTGTTCCTAACGTTAGTTTTATTGCTACTACTTCTAGAGGTGAAGTGATTACTGTCAATAATCCTACAGAAATGCCTGACCCTACTAGAATTGAGAAAATTGAAGAACCTTTTATTCGGGCACAAATGATTAGCAAGCCAGAGTATATTGGAAATATTATGACCTTGTGTATTAGTAAGAGAGGTGTTTTAGTTAATCAAGGTTATTTAACTCCTTCTAGAGTTGAATTATCTTTCGATATGCCGCTTACTGAAATTGTTTTCGATTTTTATGATAAATTAAAAAGTATGACAAGGGGCTATGCTTCTTTTGATTACCACCCAATAGAATATAGAATCAGTGATATTGTGAAAATGGATATTTTACTAAATGGTGAAAAAGTAGATGCTTTGAGCGCATTGATTCATCGGGCTAGGTCTCATGAATTTGGACGTAAACTATGTGAGAAATTAAAGGAATTACTTCCTCGTCAACAGTTTCAAATTGCCATACAAGCTGCCATTGGAGCCAAAGTAGTGGCTAGGGAAAATATCAGTGCAATGCGCAAGGATGTTACTGCCAAATGTTATGGTGGTGATATTAGTCGTAAACGTAAACTTTTAGAAAAACAAAAAGAGGGAAAGAAGCGAATGAAACAGATAGGTAATGTGGAAGTGCCTCAGGAAGCTTTTTTAGCAGTTTTGAAATTGAATGACTAAGCTAGCTGCTTGAATAATTATGTAGCTTCTTGTTTCTAGCTCGTTTATAATTTGATATGGAAATTTAGAAATAGATGAATGTTTGTTTCATTCTTATAATCTATTTTGATACTAACTTTTAAAAGTATTAAAACAGTAAGTGTTTCTTACTTGAGTTTTTCCAGCCTGCTTGATTTTCATAGGATACAAAAAATATTTTAAGGGTTGCTTGATTTTCATAATCAACAAAAAATATTTTTTTGGATGCTTGATTAGCATAATCTGTAAAAAACCATTTGCCATTATTATCTCCAGCTTGATTATTGTATTTTACTTTAAACACTTTTAGATCAGCTTGGTTCTCATATTTCACTACGTAAACTTTCACATCCGCTTGATTGGAATATTGTACAGAAAATACTTTCTGGCAAAAGATTTTGTTTGAGATTAACATTGTTAGTATTAAAAGGCATATTTTCATTTTAATTTTTTATAAGATTAAAAGAACTTGAAGTTACTTTTTTTAGAGTAGTTGTTCGATCGGTTGATTATTCTTTAAGTTTGGTTCGATTATTTTCCCATTCACGTCTTTAATTGGATTAGGAACGGGTTCTTTTCCCTCGGGAGTAATTTGGTTAAATACCTTATTGATATGTAGCCATTTTCCGTTTTTCCATTTAAACCCCTCATAATCTCCATCGGGTATAAAAGTCCATTTTTTTGAAGGCTCATTAGTTTCAGATTCAAGGTGTTCAAAAATAATTAACCCAAGTTGATCATCATAGTTAACTCTCGCTCCAGTATTTTTTTTAAATTCTAGAATAAATCTACTAAGGGGTGGAAGGTTTTTAGAATCTTCAGAAAAACTAAAAAGGTGAGAACCGAAAATGGGTTCTCCATTAGTAAATTCTAGTGTTTCGATTATTTTTTTGGTACTTCTAATATTATTTTCATCATAGCCAATAAGTGTATAAAAACGCTTGTTGCCATTTTTAGTCGGAATTATTTTATAATAAATAGCGCCCATCCAACTTCTGTTGTTAGTTACAGTATCTGTCTGATTGATAATAATGTCTGATTTATCAATCAAGGGTAATAATTGTAAGGATCCATCTTCAGTTTTCATTTGAATGGCTCCATGTTGGCGAATCATATTTTCATTGATTACCATTTGCCAGGTAAATATTTTAAAACTACTATCTGGTGAAAATAATTTAGAAATATTTTCTAGTGAGTTAAAAGGGTAGTAAAAAGAGTTTTTGTTTACCAAAGCTCTTACTAATATTTTAGTAAAAATACTATCTGCTGAAAAACGATCAGAAGGATTTTTTCCATCAATAATTTGATTAGAGTATTGTTTTAAAGAATCTTCCCATTTTTTTAAGGATATTCTTTCAGTTTTCAAAGCACGTTGTGCATCAATATTGAAGGTGCTGAATACTAAAAGTGTAAATAATAATATTGGCTTCATTTATTGAAATTAAATGAATAACATGAATAATAAAATTTCAATATTTAAAATTAACTAAAGCTTAAGTTAAAGGCAAATCCAAATTATTGTATCAATAAATTAAATCTTATTTTAAAGCGTTAAGTATTGGATTTAAATTATTTAAATGACCACTTATAATTTAGACAAAGATATAATTGCCTCTACCATTTTACTCCAACTATATTTTTTCTTTTCTTCTACTAAATAAGGGAGATAATGCTGCTCACCGGTTGTAAAAAATTGAATAATTTTTTCAGCAATAGAGGCTGCAGTTGGTTCTGCAATCAAGCCAACCTTATTGTCTGGAACCAACGCAGGTAATCCACCCACATTGGTTACAATCATTGGTATTTCAAAATGGTAGGCTAGGGGGGTAACACCACTTTGGGTAGCGGATCGATAGGGTTGAACAATTACATCTGAAGCACATAAATAATATTTTACTTCATTGTCAGATATGAAATTGGTTCGTAAAATAACTTGTTGCTCAATTCCTAATTTTTCTATTTGCTCTTTGTACAATTTTTCATCTTCGTAAAATTCTCCTGCAATTAGTAGTTTAATAGAAGGATTAGAGCGCTGCAATATTTTAATTGAATCTAATAAAATATCCAATCCCTTATACTTTCTAATAAATCCAAAAAATAAAATAATTTTTGCACCTAATTCAATATTTAAATACTTTCTAGCAAGGTCTTTACTTATTTTTTCACCAAAATTGTCATACAACGGATGTGGAATAAATACCGTTGGTTTATTAGGAGCGAAAAGTAAAAGATCTTCTTTTACTTTTTCACTCATGGTGATAAATGAATCTACTGGCTTTACAAAATATTTTGTAAATATTTGATCGCCTGGTTTTGATTCATGAGGTATAATGTTATCTGCAATGCAAACTATTTGGGTAGTTTTATTTTTTTTAATTCTTCGTAAAATTGTTCCTAAACAAGGACCCATAAAGGGTATCCAATATCGAACGACCACTAAATCAGGTTGAATTTTTTTGATTTGTTTGCCTACCTTAAACCAGTTAAACGGATTGATGGAGTTAATGCAGCTGTGAATGCTTAAATCAGCTGGAGCGGGTTCAGAAGTGAATTGTGATGTGCCCGGAAATAGAAAATTGGGATATTGTAAAGCGAAACTAAAGATTTGAACTTCATGGCCTTCCTGCATAAAAGCTTTGGCAAGCCGTTCATTAAAAGTTGCTATGCCGCCGCCTCTGAGTGGATGTGCAGAGCCCAGTATAATAATTTTTTTACTTGCATTACCTTTCATTGCATTTCTGGTAATATCCATGAGCTAGTTAATACCTGATTTTTGTTCTATCAAATAGTGATTTCGGTCGCTAGAATTACGTGCGATAAGTTCACCTAAGAAACCTGCTAAAAATAATTGTGTTCCAATTACAATTGAGATTATTCCTACATAAAATAATGGACGGTCGGTCATATTAAATTGAGAATAAAATATTTTTTCCCAAAACAAATAAATCCAAATAATAGTTCCTATAAAAAATACAATACTTCCCCATAAGCCAAAAATATGCATGGGCTTTTTTCCAAACTTACCCATAAACATGATAGAAGCCAAATCGAGAAATCCATTTACAAACCGACTCCATCCAAATTTAGTAACACCATATTTTCTTGCGCGATGTTCTACAACTTTTTCTCCAATTTTTCTAAAGCCTGCCCATTTTGCTAACACAGGAATATAACGATGCATTTCACCATAAACCTCAATAGATTTAACAAGTTTATTTCGATAAGCCTTAAGACCACAATTAAAATCATGCAATTTTATACCACTGGATTTACTAGCTGCTAGATTAAATAATTTGGAAGGTAAATTTTTAGTTAGCTTGTTGTCATATCGTTTCTTTTTCCATCCACTGATCATGTCAAATCCATCGTCCATAATCATTTTGTATAGTTCTGGAATTTCATCGGGACTATCCTGAAGGTCTGCATCCATTGTAATAACTACATTACCTTTGGAAGCTTTAAAACCTTCATTTAGAGCGGCGCTTTTACCATAATTCCGTTGGAATTTTATTCCTTTGATATTATTATTTTGGTTGTGAAGTGTTTCTATCACTTCCCATGAACGGTCATTGCTACCATCATCTACCATGATTACTTCATAACTAAATTGGTTGTCATTCATTACACGCTCTATCCAAGAAGTTAGTTCAGGTAATGATTCATCTTCGTTAAAGAGTGGAACTATAATTGATATATCCATAATATTTACGCCTCCTTCGAATTAAAACTATTTAGTGATGTATTTTTTACTTAAATATCCTCCTGAAATTGCAGTAATGAGTGCTCCCAAAATCAGGTATCTAAAAACAGCTGAAGAGATCATCAATGGCAAAAACATTTTTTTTAACTGATTTGCATTCTCTTCAATTTCTTTTGGTAAATGATCTCCTTGCATTAATAACATTTTGCTATTTTCTGCAATTTTATTGTCTCTAAATTCAGTATGAAAACTAAAGTAAATGTAAGCAAACCCAGCCATTAGCAGGGTAACGACGATGAAAGTTTTAAATCCAACAGAAAAATAATCTTTGAAGGAAATAGTGTTTCCATATTTTTTGGAATGAGCAATCAAACTCCACACTATGCCACCAGTAAATAAAGAGTAAATGATAAATTGAAAATAGCTTTCAACAGGATTTTTTAAAATGTAATATGAAAATAGAGAGGCAATAATCATCAACGCACCTGTTATCAATCCTTTTTGTGTAGGGGTGGTTTGCTTCATCTTAGTTGATATGGATATGGGAACCATTAATAATCCCAACTACTTTACCTACAAGCTCCTTTCCTATAAATGCAGAATTAGTACAATTTGAATGAATATTATTTTCTCCAAATGTATAGCTTGATGTCGGGTTAAATAGAGTAAGACTTGCTATTTCACCTTCTTTCATTTCAGGTATTGAAAGACCAAAAGTTTTTCTAGGCGATACGCTTAATCGATCAATCAATTCTTCAATCGACCATTTTTGTTTTACTACTGACCATACTGCACCAAACAAACTTTCCAGTCCGATCATTCCATTTTTTGCATATTCAAATTCACAAACTTTGGCATCATAGTTTTGAGGTAAATGATGAGAAGCAATGAAATCAATCGTTCCATCTAATAAACCTTCAATTAAATCTTGTCGGTCTTTTTTTGTTCTGATGGGAGGATTTACTTTTAAATTGGTATCATATTGCTGCAAGTCATCATCAGAGAAAAATAAATGATAAGGTGTAACGGAACAAGATACTTTTACTCCGGCACTTTTTGCATTTTTAATATGTTCGATGCTTTTGGAAGAAGAGATACCAGTAATATGTAATTTACTAGAAGTATAATTTGTAAGTTCAATATCTCGGGCAACCATAATTTCTTCTGCCATGGATGGTTTTCCTGGAAGACCTAGCTGGGTAGAAATAATGCCTTCGTTAATGAGTCCATTGGTACCAATCGTTTTGTCATCGGGCAACTGAATGACCGTTCCATCAATTGTTTTAACGTATTGAAGTGCTTTGAGTAACAAGCTTCCATCTTGAATAGAATTGAGTCCATCGCTGAAAGCAATAGCTCCAGAATTAGACATATCATACATTTCAGCTAGTTCTTTTCCCTCTGCATTTTTTGTAATGGCACCAATAGGGTAAACTTTTACACCAGTAGCAATTGATTTTTGAATGATATATTCTATTTGAGATTTAGTAGAAACTACTGGATTGGTATTGGGTATAATTAAGATATCTGTAAATCCGCCCGATGCGGCAGCTTTTGTTCCAGTTTCAATGGTTTCGCGGTATTCAAATCCTGGGTCACAAAACTGAGCGAATGAATCCATCCATCCTATACTGATGTGCAATCCTTCTTCTTCAATCACTCTTTCTGCAGATTGTTTAATTGAGTCGGCTATAGATGTAATGATTCCATTTTGGATCAAAATATCTTTCCGCTTTCCATTAAGAGGAGAACCCTTGCTTATGATGGTGGCCTGCTTGATTAAAACGCTCATGAATTGAAAAGTTGCGCTAAGTTACAATTTGTTGTTGTTTTTAGAATTGAAATTTTAATTTACTTTTGCGAGTATTATTGTAGAGGCATTTATATATATTAATTATATACTCTATGTTGTATCAAAAATTAAATCAAACTAGGTATCTCGGGAAGTAGCGCAGCCCGGTAGCGCACTAGGCTGGGGGTCTAGGGGTCGCAAGTTCGAATCTTGTCTTCCCGACACTACTACCTAAAAGGCAATCTTGCAAAAGATTGCCTTTTTTTGTTTCCTCTGAAACCCTCGTCTCTATTGCAATCTGCTTGAAAAAGCAATTGACTTTGGTGGTTCGAACTGTCCCATTTTCTTTATCATACAACATTCCT
>CAMCMP010000029.1 GCA_945876095.1 Chitinophaga pinensis | reverse complement strand
TGGCCGGGAGTTAATCGGTTTGTATTATATTGACTAAATTAACACGATTTGAAATTATATATAATTCAATTCAGCCTTTATTATGGTAATGCTTTCCAAACAATTTAGAAATCAAGTAGCCGCCTCCTCTATTATTACAGCATTTTGCTATGCGATTGTGGCTGTAATCCCTTTTTTCGCTTTCTCCTTTCCAGACTTTTGGTCGTTTAAAAAAGAAAATACTGCCTTAACCATTGCTTGTTTAAAAATATTCTTAGCCTTTTTTATTTTAATCAATACTTTATGGTTGCTGCATTATCAACTATTTCGTAGAATCAATAAAAAATGGGCTGAAACATGGAGAAGAGCTACCATCCCATTTTGTCTAAACATGATTTTGCCATTTGCCTTTAACCCTCATTTTTATACGCAGTACAATTATGGCAACAATCAAATTATTCTAAGAATAATAAATGTGATAATTATCAACTTAATGGTCTTTCATTTTTTTGAATTGATACTAAAAAAGTTCATCCAACTAAAATTATATACTGAAATAAAAGATTTAACCTATCTGCAATTGGAAGCCAAATATCTTTTGGAAAAGGGTCAGGTCAACCACCATTTTTTATTTAATACATTGAATTCGATTAATGAACAGGTTGTTTCTGATCCCCTAAGTGCTCAAAAAACGATTTTGAATTTAGCTACTTTGCTTAGAAATATACACCAAATTGAGGGTAATTTTTTATCAATCAAAGAAGAGCTAGCATTAACCAATGACTTTTTACAGATTCAACAGGTTAGGTTTCCGAAAGGATTCAATATCAACATTGATATCCCAATGAATCAAATGGGTAAAAAAATTCCCTTTTTTACCATCATTACTTTATTAGAAAATGTTTTTAAGCATAATATCATTAGTGAAATGGAACCGCTTGCTATTTCAATTTATATGGAAGATGATTATTTATTTGTAAAAAACGATAAAAAGCTTAAGCAGGCGATATCTTCGAATAATAGTGGACTTGAAAATTTAAATAATCGATGTAAATTTTTAACCGGCAATTACATTGAAATATTTGATGAACTTGATTTTTTTATGGTTAAAATTAAAACAGTTGATAATCAAAATTAAATCTAGAATTTCTGCTATTTTATGCTCACCTTTCAATTACCCATTACTAAATTAATATGAATATTGTTATTATTGAAGATGAGCAATTAGCTGCCAAAAATTTAATTCGTTGTATTCAAAAAGTAAGGCCCCATTTTAAAGTCAAAACTGTCTTAAATTCTATATCATCTGCAGTATTGTATTTTCAAACCAACAAAACAACAGATTTGATATTTTGTGATATAGAATTAATTGATGGACCAAGTTTTAACATATTTTCACAAGTTGAAATTAAATCCCCCATTATTTATATCACCGCTTTCAATAATTATGCAAAAGAGGCTTTGCAATCAAATGCAATTGGTTATTTAACAAAGCCATTTGGATTAGAAGAGTTAGAACAATCATTGGTAAAATTTGAGTTGCAGCTTCAAAAAGAAATGGCGGTTAATTTTGTAAAAAATAATAATATCAATATTGAACAAACTATGTTAGTTCATCTTAAGGAGGATATTTTACCTGTTCTTTTATCTGAAATTGCATTATTTTGTTTAGAAAAATCTGGAATTTATCTGATTAGTTTCAAAGGAGAAAAATTAGATATTAATAAATCTATCCAATATTTAGAGTCATTGCAACCCAATATTTTTTTCAGAGCCAATCGACAATTTTTAATCAATCGTACTGCCATTGGCAATATCAAAAGGATAAGTAATAGGCGGCTACATGTAAAATTAAACATCCCTTATAGAAACGAAATTTACATCAGTAAAGAAAAGGCGGCGCATTTTATAAAATG
The DNA here is from genome assembly GCA_945876095.1 of Chitinophaga pinensis. Lineage (GTDB taxonomy): Bacteria > Bacteroidota > Bacteroidia > Chitinophagales > Chitinophagaceae > Ferruginibacter > Ferruginibacter pinensis_E. The sequence goes on along the minus strand of CAMCMP010000029.1, from coordinate 35,533 downwards.
GGTTTCCAATAAAAAATAATAGCCAATCTTCAAAAAAATTGCCTGTTCAGCCCCTTTTTTGGCTGCTTCGCCCTCAATTGATCAATGCCCTTAATTATATTGCTTCACTTCGTTGGATTATTCATTTATTAATAATCCAACCATGTCCAGACCGTTTAAATTTCAGAACATTTTCAAACTGCTAATAGCAATTCTTTTTTTATATAGTTGTAATAAAGATGGGTCACCAGCCCCTACTCCAGTGAAACCAAAAGTTGTAATAAGTTTTGTAGATTCTGTAACAGAAACTTCAGTAGTTATTGGCGGGTATATTTCTGATACTGGTTATGCGCCAATCCTAGATGCTGGTTTTTATTATGCTACAGACACTACACGTCTCATTACATCTATTAATACTACTTCTCAGATTAGCATTGGTACTTTAAGAGGAGGTGGTGGCTTCCGTGCAAAAATCACTGGCTTGACAGCAGGAACTTGGTATTCAATCGCATCCTATGCAAAGAATTCAAGCGGATTCGGATTGTCGAGTGATTCATTAAGATGGGATTATAAGTTTACTACAAAAAAATTACTAGCAATTGGAGATACTTATGGAGGAGGCAAAGTTGCTTATTTAATGCAGCCTGGAGATACCACTTATAATGCAAATGTACAGCATGGTTTAATTGCTTCAATTTCAGATATAGGACAGGGTAGCCCATGGTCTAGCGCTAGTACAAATAATACTGTTGTTTGCAATGCCTTAGGGGTTAATTTATTGCAAGGAATATCAAATACAGATAGTATTATTAAATATAATCCTAGTCCAACTACTACTGCGGCAGCAATTGCCAAGGCACATCGAGGAGGAAATTATTCTGATTGGTACTTACCAAACAAAAATGAATTAAATAAATTGTACATAGGTAGAATAGCCATTGGCAATTTTGCGACTGGTGGCTATTGGAGTTCTTCAGAATTTGATGCTACCAATTCTTACAAATTCCACGCGTGGTACCAGAATTTCGCCAATGGCGCTCAGGCCACCAGCCTTAAGAACGCCTTAGGCTTTGTTCGCGCCATTAGGGCTTTTTAACTATTCAACCATTTAACTATTTAAAAAGTTAACGAAGCGGACAAATTTTATAGGGTATAAAAGACACCCAGTTATAATTATCTAAAATAAAATTTCATTCAAAACCATCCTCAAATCTGAGGATGGTTTTTTATTTATTTTAATGCTGATCCTTCCTAAAATATTAGTAGGCTGTAACATTTAATCAGGTTCCGATAATTCCACCCCTTCACCCCCATTCACCCCTCTTTTCCGTCTAAAAACTCAAAACCTGGCCCAAACTTGGCCCAAAAGAAAAAACCACCTATGAAACGAATCATAAGTGGTTGATATTCAAGTGGGCCCACCTGGGCTCGAACCAGGGACCACCTGATTATGAGTCAGGTGCTCTAACCAACTGAGCTATAGGCCCTTTCTTCAATTATTTTGAAGATTAAGGATGCAAATATACTCAAAGACGATCAATTTAACGCTTCATTAAATTTATTTGACGTTATTTTGCAGCTTCAAGTTTATTTATGAAACAAACATTGTTACTAATAATAGCAGCTACTTTAATAAGTGCTGCCTTTGGCCAAACAAAAAAAGACTGGAGTAAAGTAGCCGTCTCTGGTGCCGGTGATCATTTTATGATATCTATCAGTAAGGATGGATGGTCTGGTGCACCAGATAGTATTAACAATCGTATGGGTGGTTTTTCGCGCGGACTTAACATTGCCTTCATGCTCAATAAGCCTTTCAAAAGCGATGCACGTTTAAGTTTGGCTTTTGGAGTAGGAATTAGCCATAGTAGTATATTTTTTAAGAACACCGATGTAGCCTTAAGATCATCGGCTACCCTTTTACCCTTTACCAATCTTGACTCTGCTAACCATTTTAAAAAATACAAATTAGCCACCACTTTTGTTGAAGCACCAATAGAAATTCGCTATACCGCTGATCCAGTGAATGAAAAAAGAAGCTGGAAATTTGCACTAGGTGTTAAAATAGGTACGATGGTCAATGCGCATACGAAAGGAAAAACGCTCTTAAGCAAAACGAATGGCACTTTAAACTCTTATACTGAAAAGGAAAGTAAAACTTCATTTTTTAATAGTACCCGACTAGCAGCTACTGCAAGAGTTGGATTAGGCAACTTCTCTGTCTTTGGAACTTATTCAATTACATCCCTACTTAAAGACTATGCAGGAGCCTCTTTTAGACCTTACCAGATTGGACTTTGTATTAGCGGACTCTAATAATAAAAATATAAATATTTAATCCCGGCCATTAGCCGGGATTTTTAGTTTACAATACTTTAACTTTGACACTTATTATACTCCATGAGCGACGAAATTAAACACGAATGTGGCCTTGCTTTCATTCGACTTCGCAAACCTTTTAGTTATTACCAACAAAAATATGGATCGGTAATGTATGGACTTAATAAGCTATACTTATTGATGGAAAAGCAACACAATCGTGGCCAAGATGGCGCTGGTGTTGCTACAGTAAAACTAAATGTAGAACCTGGATACCCATTTTTACATCGTCTAAGAAGCAGTGCCAACCAACCCATTGCTGATCTTTTTTCTCGCATCGGTCAAGAAATAGAAGAGATAGAAAAATATCAGCCCGATATAAAAAATCATCCTGGCCTGATGAAAGGTCATATCAATTACTTGGGCGAATTATTATTAGGCCATCTTAGATATGGTACCCAAGGTAAAAACAATGTGGAGTTTTGCCACCCCTTCATTAAAAGAGATACCATTCCTTCCAGAAACTTAGCCCTAGCAGGCAATTTCAATTTAGTCAACACCGAAGAATTATTCGGCCATATTGGAATGGAACCCGGCTTATTTCAAAAACAAAGTGACCTTGCTGCCATGATGGAAGTAATCCACCATTTTATGGTTAAAGCGGATGAGGCTTTTCCTGGCAACCTAGATATAACCAAGGTATTGCAAAAAGCAGTGCCATTGTTTGATGGAGGATTTAATTTCTGCGGTCTGGTAGGTAACGGAAGCGCTTTCGTGGTGAGAGATGCACATGGTATTCGTCCTTCCTACTATTATATTAATGAAGATGTAATCGTTGCAGCTAGCGAAAGGGCCGCTATCAGAACCGCTTTCAATGTCGGTGAAAATGAAGTGAAGGAATTAATGCCTGGTTCTGGATTACTAATAGATGCTGAAGGCAATTACAAAATCGAACAAATAATGGAAGCGAAGGAAAGAAAAGCCTGTAGCTTCGAACGTATTTATTTTAGTCGCGGTAGTGATGAAAAAATTTATAAAGAAAGAAAAGCACTAGGACGCTACCTAAGTGAACCAGTTTTAAAAGCGGTTGACTACGATCTAAGGAACACCATCTTCTCTTTCATCCCTAATACTGCCGAGACCGCATTTTATGGTCTAGTAAAAGGTGCAGACGACTATCTCAAAAAAATAAAAGTTGAAAGAATTTTAAGTTGGGGAAATGATTTTGATGAAGCTAAACTAACAGAAATGATTAGCCGTAAAATCAGATTCGAAAAAATTGCAATCAAAGATGTAAAACTTCGCACTTTTATTACCGAAGATACCAGTAGAAACGAAATGGTACAGCATGTGTACGACATCACTTATGGAACGGTTAGAAAAGACATTGATACCCTAGTGGTCATTGATGATTCCATTGTTAGAGGTACCACCTTGAAACAAAGTATTATTCGAATGTTGGCTAGACTAGCACCAAAAAAAATTATCGTTGTTTCTTCTGCCCCACAAATCCGCTATCCCGATTGCTATGGCATTGACATGAGTAAAATGGGGGATTTTATTGCCTTTAGAGCCGCCATCGATCTGATTTACGAAACCAAACAGGAAAGCTTATTGGGTGCACTGCTAATGGAATGCAAAGAGTTGGAGAAACAAGGGCAATTACACACCGAAAATGTGGTACGGAAATTATACAAACCTTTCACGGTAGAGCAAGTCTCAGATAAAATTGCACAACTCATTACACCAAAAGAAATAACCATACCGGTAAGCGTGATCTATCAAACCATTGAAACACTTCACCTTGCCTGCCCTACGAACACAGGTGATTGGTATTTTACTGGCAACTATCCCACCCCAGGCGGAAACCGTGTTTGCAACAAAGCCTTCATGAATTATATGGAAGGAAAAAATGTGAGAGGCTATTAGTCCTAATCTTTAGGGTAGTAAATTTATTTTTGAAAAATGGTGGGATGATATGCAGCTTTTTTGATTGAAAATATGCCTTTTAATAAAAATAATTCCATCGATATAAAAGAAAGCAAAATTTTGCTGGTCGTTCGTCATGCAAAAAGCAGTTGGGAATTAGGCACGTTGAGCGACTTTGAGCGACCGCTAAATGATAGGGGTAAAAAAGATGCTCCTATGATGGCTAAAAGATTACTCGATAAAAAAATAAAAATCGATGCATTTGTTTCGAGTCCTGCTAAGAGAGCAAAAAAAACAGCAGAGCTTTTTTGTGAACAATATAAGCAACCAATCGAATCAATTGAATTTATTGCTTCATTGTACCATGCTGGGATAGATGATTTTTATTCGGCAGCAGAACAGCTCGATGATCGTTTTGAAACAGTAGCTATTTTTTCACACAACCCAGGAATCACTTATTTTGTAAACACGCTTTCGGAGCAATTTCAAATAGACGATATGCCCACCTGTGGCATTTTTGGTATTAGGGTACAAACAAAAAAATGGGCAGATTTTAAATCGGCAGATAAAGAATTCATATTCTTTGATTATCCTAAAAATATTAAAATAATAAATTTTTAGATACTTGCATAACAAGCTATAAAATAACTGATTGTCTCCAAATATTTACCAGTACTAAAATCATTTAACAATTTAGTAATATTAAAAACACATTTATTAAACATTTATTTCAAAAACTTTGCTCTTAAGTCAATTAACACCAAAACCAATTTTATATGATTAAAAAGTTTAATTTAATAACAGTTTTTTTTCTGTTATTAACCCTATTGGGTAAGTCCCAGGAAACAACTTCCGAAATACAGGGTATTGTTACAGACAGTAAAGGGGCTCCACTAGCAGGGGCTACAATTGTTGCCGAGCATACTCCAACGGGAACTAAGTACACTACCACCAGTAGAAATGATGGTCGCTACAACTTAGCTAACCTTCGCATTGGCGGTCCATATGTAATTACTGAAAATTATGTAGGTTTTACCAAACAACAAATAGACAATGTTACACTTTCATTGGGTATCGTATTCAAAGCTGATTTTGTTACCACCTCCGTTACTACCGAGCTAGCCAACGTAGTATTGAGTGCAACCAGACAAAATAAAGTTTTCAATAATGGTCGTACTGGTCAGCAAGAAATCATTACCCGTTCTCAAATTGAGAGACTTCCAACTATCAATCGTAGTTTACAAGATTTTACAAAATTGGAACCAACTTCTAACGGCCTTAGCTTTGGTGGACGTAGTAGCCAATATAACAACGTTACGGTAGATGGTGCAAATTTTAATAACTCATTCGGTCTTGCAGGTACCCTTGGCGGTCAGACAAGATCTGAGCCTATTAGCTTAGACGCTATCGAGCAAATTCAAGTAAACGTTTCTCCATATGATGTTCGTCAAGGTGGTTTTACAGGTGCAGGTATTAATACTGTTACTAAGAGTGGTACAAATCAACTGAAAGCATCGGTTTATTCTTATTCAAAAGATGAAAACACGCAAGGCTACAAAGTTGCAAATGCTGTAGTAACTAAAATTCCTATCATATATAATTTAAGAGGTTTTTCACTTGGTGGAGCAATCGTTAAAAATAAAATTTTCTTTTTTGTAAGTGGTGAACAAGTTCGTCAAGAATTACCGGCAACAAGCTTCATCGCTTCTGATGCAAGTAATCCAATAACTCCTGGAATTGTATCAATAGCAAATGCAGATACTTTAAGAAAATTATCCGACTTTTTACAATCTAAATACGGTTACTCTACCGGAGAATTCCAAGGTTACAATCAAAAAACACAAAGTGATAAAATCACCGCTAAAATTGATTGGAATATCAATGAAAAAAATACCATTACCCTTAAATACAATTACCTTAAATCTGCTACAGACCAGTTTCCTAGTACTAGTAGAAATGGATTTACTGGTTTTATAAATGGTCAGCAGCCAGGTAACTTAGCGATGCCTTTTCAAAATAGTGGCTATGTTATCAACAACAACTTCAATATTTTTATAGCTGAATTAAACACTCGTATCAGCAATAAATCAAACAATAAATTGCAAGTTGGTTTTACCCAGTTAAAAGACTTCCGTACTCCACTAGGAAATACAAATATGCCATTGGTTGATATTTTATTTAATAATAATATTTATACTTCTTTTGGATATGAGCCTTTTACCTATAACAACAAATTAAATTCAGATGTTTTTCAATTTTCTGATAACCTAACCTTGTACAAAGGAAGTCATGAAATTACTGTTGGAACACAAAACTATTTTAGAAAATATTTAAATGGTTTTGCTCCTGCTTACCAAGGATTATTTCAATTTAATAGCTTAACTGATTTTTACAATAGTGCAAATGGAGTAAGTGGTGCTAATGCTAGAAACTATGCGGTTCAATACTCTGCTTTAGCAGATGGTTCATTCCCTTATGCTAAGGCAGGTGTGAACGAATTAGGATTGTATGGACAGGACAAATGGAGGGTTACTAATAACTTCACTTTTACATATGGCTTAAGAATTGATTATTCTGCTTACACTGGAACCTTTGATCAGAATCCAAATTTTGCTGCCTTACCTTTTGCTGGAGGCGCAAAGTATGATGTAGGTAAAAAACCTAAGAGTATTCCACTGGTATCACCTAGATTAGGTTTTAACTGGGATGTAAAAGGAGATAAATCTATTCAATTACGTGGTGGTGCTGGTATTTTCTCTGGTCCTCCTCCTTTTGTTTGGATCAGCAATCAAGCTAGTAACAATGGGGTTCAATTTGGATCTATTATTTTTTCTGGTACTACTGCTAAACCTTTCAATACTAACCCTGACGCTTACAAACCAACTTCGGGTTCAGCCAATACAGCTTATGGAATTGCAGTTTCTGATAACGATTTCAAATATCCAAGTGTAATTAAATCTGGCTTGGCATTGGATAAAAAATTCGAAAATGATCTAGTAGTTACTTTGGAAGGAACTTATACAAAAGATATAAATGCAGTTTACTATTCCAATATTAACTTGAATCAAAATGGAACTCAAGCTATTGATTTGATCATGTGGAAAGATAGAGTACGTTATGCTGCAACTTCTGGTAGCAATAATAAAATTTATTCTGGAGCAGGGGGAGCATCTGCAAGCAACCCAAATATTAACAATGCAATTTTGATGAAAAATACCAATCTTGGATTTTCATATACTGCCACAGGAAGAATTCAAAAAACAGTTGGAAATTTATTTATGAGTGCTGCTTACACTTATTCGAAATCTCAAAATGCAGCAGAAGGTGGAAGTACTGCTGGTGGATTATGGAGTGGAAGGCCTGTACAAGGAGATCCTAACACTGCTAATATTGCTAATGCATCATGGTTTCAGCCACACAGAATTGTAGGATTTGCTTCTTATAAATTTGATTATGGAAAACATTATTCTACTAGCATTGGTATCTACTACGAAGCGGCACCCGTTGGCGTTACTTCTTATGTTTACAATGGCGACTTAAACAATGATGGAAATACTAGTAACGATCTTATCTATATTCCAAGAGCTGCTAAAGAAATTTTATTAGTTAAATCTGGCTCAGGTGGATTAGGAACTGGTGCTGGTGGTAGTTCTGACCCTCGCACACCTGCTCAAATTTGGTCACAATTAAACAACTTTATCAACCAAGATAAATATCTTGCTGCCAATAGAGGAGATGTAGCGGTTGCCAATTCAGTTGTATTGCCTTTCTTCAAAAAAATGGATCTAAATGTTACTCAAGACATTTCTGTGAAAACTGGAAAAGATAGACATACCCTTCGTTTAACAATAGATATTTTGAATGTGGGTAATTTATTGAATAAACAATGGGGTATAGTTAAATCAACTGTTGCAAATAACTTCTTGAGATATGAAGGACTAGCTGCAGATGGAAGAACGCCTGCATTCTCTTTCACTTATCAAGATGCTGCTGCCCAATTACCTTTAGTAAACAGCTTTGCAAACAGCACAGGTATTGGTTCTCGCTGGCAAATGCAGTTGGGTGTTAGATACATCTTCAACTAATTTTAAAATAATCTCGCTTAATAAAAATGTCATGGCTAACACCATGACATTTTTATTTTAACGAACACTAAAATTAAACTCCCAAAAAATTATCTTTAAATCATCTCCCTATAATTATACTTCAATCAACGAAAGTAGGAGCGTAGTTTATTAACCCTCAAAAAGTCGAGTTAAGCAATTTGAAATAATAGTAGTTTGAACGCCCTCAAATAAAAAGTGCTAGAAACATAAATTATCAGCCATTAAAAGTTCAATCCGCCGAGGCGGTTTGAACTTTTTTGTTTCATTTTTGCATCAAGACAAAAAAATAACCTCAAATTAAAAAAACTTTACCTCAGTAGTTCGGCCTCGAAAAAAATGCGTTAAGAAAATTGATTGTATAGCGTTAAAAAATGAAATCATGTTACCACAGCTGGGATATTTACTTAGCTCGTAAGTCGCACCAAAGCCGGGCTATATTCAAATGTTCGAACTAATTTCATTTTAGCTATTCAATCAATTTTTAGCTTTTTTTTCGCAGCCTTGATTTTTTTTGTTACTTTTTTGCATCAAGGCAAAAAAGTAAAAGCATTCTATTCCGAAAGGAATTTCAATCATAAATTATTTAGTCATTTTTACCAAACGCTTTATCGAATATCAGCTTAAAACATTTTAAAAGTCGACCAATTAATCTGCTAATCAGAAAAAGTAAATTCAGGCATCGCCATTTTAACCCCTCCATTAAGCGCAGACTCATGAGCTAAAATTCCTACACAGGTTATATTAGCAGATTGTTTTGCATTAGGAAAAGGTTGTCTTTTTTCTGCTAACGCACTTAAAAATTCATGCACCAAATGCGGATGTGAACCTCCATGACCCGAGCCCTGTATAAATGATAAATGCTGATTATTATCACCATCATAAACACCTCCTGTAGTAAAAGATTGGATAGACTCTGGTAACAAATGAGCATAGTCAGGAATGGTCACTCTCTCAGGAACTTCCCCCGAATGAACAACCGATTGTTCATGCTCTACCAATGTCCATTCAAAACTTTTTTTAGAACCATATACATCAAAACTTTCTCTATACTGTCTTGCCGTATTAAATAAAGAACGCGTCACCTCTGCTGACAAATCGGAATCACGAAACTGTATATGACAACTTTCTATCGCAAAAGGAGAACCATATTTAGGTATTAAGTGCTCACCAATTCTACCAGAGCCAACACATGAAACGGATCCCGCATCTTTACCGGCAAGCGCAACCACAGGACCTACGCAGTGTGTAGCATAATGCATGGGAGGCAACCCTTCCCAATATCCAGGCCAGCCAGCCATTTCCTGCTGATGAGAAGCGCGCAAAAATTGAAGTCTCCCCATTTCGCCTCGCTCATACATTTCCTTTACAAAAAGAAACTCACGACTATACACTACTGTTTCCATCATCATATACATACATCCGCTTTCCTTTTCTGCTTCTACTATCAAACGACAATCTTCCACCGAAGTAGCCATCGGAACCGTACAAGCTACATGCTTACCAGCACGCAAAGCTTTCAATGATTGCTCCGCATGATTTTGAATCGGCGTGTTGATATGTACCACATCGATTGCAGGATCTTTCAATAATTCATCGTAATCGGTATACCTCTTTTCAATTTTAAAGGCATCCGCAACCAATTGCAATTTTTCTTCATTGCGTTGACAAATGGCATACATATTTGCCAAAGGGTGACGCTGATAAATTGGAATAAATTCTGCCCCAAATCCAAGACCAATGATGGCTACATTAAATGGTTTCATGTACGATTTATTTTTTTTATTACTATAATTATTCGACTCTCGAAAAGTTATAAGCGCTCATTCGGTAACGCTTTTATTCAAAATAAAGTTAACTATTTATGACTGAAATTCCTTTGGAATAGAGTGCTTTTACTTTTTTGCCTTGATGCAAAAAAGTAACAAAAAAAATCAAGCCTGCGAATAAAAAGGCTGAAATTTGAAACATCAGCCTAAAATCAAGGAACTCGCCGGTAGAGTAGAATACCTCAATCTTTATACCGGCTCAGACAGCCTTGATTTTTTAACGGCTGATGTTTCAAATTTCTAGCACTTTTTATTCAAGGGCGTTCAAACAAATATTATGTCAAATTACCTAACCCGACTTTTTAGGGTGGGTTAAATATTTTTTTAAACTAATAGTTGATTTTATTGATCCGCAATAAATTATTTACTCATTCGTAAATAAATGCTGCATGAATTTAAGTCCACTGCTTGCAAACTCATCCTGGCTATCAGCGAAAGGACGCCAGATGCAAACAGCTTCAGCCAGCTCTTGATTATTAGGTGTAAAACTCTCTATGCTAATTACCCCCTTATAATTAATTGCGTTTAACCCTCTCCGATAGTCTACCCACGGTGTAGTACCTGAACCAGGAATACCGCGATGATTTTCAGAAATTTGAAAGTGAATTAATCGATCTCCTGCATCTACAATTGCTTGATAAGGATTAACCTCTTCAATATTCATGTGAAAACTATCGAGCATTATCCTTGCTGCTGGATGATCAATATCGTCCACCATTCTACAAACATCTTTTGCTGTATTAACTAAGTCAGATTCGAAACGATTCAAGGGTTCTAAAGCAAGATAACATTCATACTGCGCTGCCATTTCGCAAGCTTTACGCAGATTCTTAACCGCTAGCTCCCATTCTGCTTTTCTTTTTTCAGGTGGCAACATTCTCGTTTTACCTACAGCAGAATACATCGGACCAGCAACAAATTCGGCACCCCAAGCTTTGCAACATTGCAAACAGGCTTCTATGTAACGAAGGCAATGCTCATGAACCGCAGGATCCTCATGGGTAAGATCGCGCGTACTTCCAAAAGCCGCACATACGATGGGCGTTAAATGATATTTTTCTAATCCTTTTTTTACAGCTGCATTATCAATTATAGAAGGATCTTCCACCGCAATCTCAATTGCTGTAAAACCTAAGTCAGCTACTTTTTTAAATAGACTCTCAATTGAATCCGTTTTAAATGGTGAGGTCCATAACCAAGTACTCACACCATATTGAATATTCATTGCCATCAATAATTTAAATTTATTTAGAAACTACTTTCATCACACCATTCATGATTCGCCAATGACCTGGAAAAGTACATATATATGGATAGTCACCTGCTATCGCTGGCACCTTAAATGTAATGGTATAACTTTTTTGTGGATTCACTAATGGCATTGAGAAAAGCACTTGCCCCATTTTTGGAATGTACTGAAGGTCTGCACCATTTTTTTCTGTAGCTAATTTATCAGCAGCAGCTCCTACTCTGTCTGTACTTCCGGGTTGAAGAATCAATAAATTGTGTTGCATAAAATCTGGATTAGTCAATGTAAGTCGTACAATAGTTCCAGCCTTTACTGTAAACTGCTGCATACTATATTTCATCTGCTCTTTTACTACACTTAGATTAATTATCTGATCTGCTTTTGTGCTATTATTAATTTTATCTTCTTTAGGTACAGTCGTTGTTATACCAATCGCAGCATTCAATGCTTTGCTAATCCAATGATCTTGTTTGTTTTCTTGCTTACTATTCATTTGTATTAAAGCAGCCATTCCTTCTGAAGAAGCTTTACTGTCTGAAATTGCAATAACAACCGCTAATCTAACACGAAGATCTTTATCATTTAAAACTTTTGCTTTTTTGTACAACTCCAAAGCATTGATATTATTTTTCAACACCTCAACTGCAGCGCGCCTTACTCCTGAAGCAGAATGGGTAAGCGCTTTCTCCGCAACCTTGGTAGCTTCAGTATTGCTACCATCCAAAAGTCCTAGTCCATGCAAAGTCCAAAGCGCATGAATTGCAGGAGCATTAATACCAACTTCATCTAATTTTTGATTGCTAACTATTGGATACAATTGTGATGCAATGGATACATCACCCAATTCAACCAATAAGCGCTGTGCCGTGGTACGCCAAAACATATTGTTACTTGATAAGGCGGCAATCAAACCAGCTTTATCATTTTTATTCAGCGACATTTTTTTTGCAGGCGCCGCATTTTTATATACGATTCTATAAATTCTTCCCCGCTCATGATCTCTCAAAGGATTAACATGCGCATTTCCTTTTCCAGTTTCATAACCAGTCGGTGTTGGATTGTGCTGAATAATAAAATCATACCAATCGGTTACCCATACATTTCCATCTGGTCCCACTTCTGCCTGAATAGGTGCACACCATTCATCAGCACTAGCCAACAAATTTCTTCCATCTCCTATTTCTTTGAGCCCAGCACCACTTTGTTTCAAGTTAACTGTATGAATCAACCGGCCTGTTGGCTCAGTAACAAAAGCTGTCTTGTTCCAAAAAGAAGAGGGGTATTGACGGGCAGTATATAAACTGTGACCCGCAGCTGCAGTAAATCCTCCAAACACATCTACTTGCCGTAAATTTTTTGTTACCACATGCATTGGGTAATGCGAATCTATTTTCTCTGTTCCAGGATCATCCTTATTTACTTTACTCAATAATCTTTTAGGAACTCCAAAAAATACACTGTGCGTATTATTGGCCGTGGAAGCAAATACATCAAACTCTTCTGAAAAACCTAGCCCCCAAGTATTGTTACTAGTACCTCCTAAAAACTCAAATTGATTTACTTTTTTTGTATTCGATTTAAAATGATAAATACCTTGACTAAATTTTTTTGTTTCGTTACCTATACTTCCAGAAAATCCTGAATAGCCTACGGTTCCCCAAATATTATTATCTAATCCATATCTAAGATTAGAGGGTCCTGCATGCGTATCGCTTGTTCCCCAACCGTTCATGATTGTATCTTTTACATCCGCACGATCATCTCCATTTTCATCTTTTAGAAAAAGAAAATAAGGTGCTTGAGAAACAATAATTCCTCCATTTGAAAAAGTAAAGCTGGTAGGTATATTTAACTTGTCTGCAAATAAGGTAAATTTATCTGCCTTGCCATCACCATCTGTATCTTCCAAAATACGGATACGATCATCTCCCTGTTCTTTATCATCTCTTACGGTATTAGGATAATCAATTGTTTCTATTACCCATAAACGACCTCGTTCATCCCAATTCATATAGATTGGATTAATGATATCCGGTTCAGACGCAAACAACTTCAATTCAAATCCAGCAGGAATTTGTATTTGAGACATAGATTCAGCAGGAGAGAGGGGCGCCTGTAATTTTGGTGTAGGATCTCTCTTTTCATAGTTAGGTATTTTTGCATCAGTATAAGACGGATCCGCTAAAGTTAAAGCACCTAAATCCTCTGCCGCTTTATCTCCTACTGCCCAAAGAATCCCATTTTTAACCAAGTTTAAAAATTGAGAATTATTAAAAGTGATTTCATCATGACCATAAGCAGTATAAAAAACTCTACCCTTACCAAACTCCTGCACCCAAGTATAAGGCTCCCTTCGATTGCCCTCCTGACGTTCAGAAAGAACTCGTATTTTTTTACCTAGCTTACTATGAATATAGGTTTCATCCTTTGTTAAAAATCCATCTTCAATTCCTTTCATTACCGGATGATTTTTTTGTACAATCATTGCAGGAAAAGAATCGTATCCATGACGAAGAAATTGTCCACCAATTAATTCAACCACTTCCTTTGAATTTCGAAAACACCAAGAAGCACAATGAATAGGAATAAAACCTTTTCCTTCTTTTACAAAACTTAGCAACGCTTTTGCTTGAGAACCAGCAATAGAATCATAATTAGCGTACAATACCAATCCGTCATATTGCTTCAAGGTTTTTTCATTTAAGTCATCAACACGAGTTGTATAGGTAATATTTATACCCGACTTAAAATACTCCTTCGCCATAATATCTACCAACTGATCAGAATTATGATGGGTACCAACATGACCTAAAAAAAGAATTTCTAGTCTTCTCGGATTTTTTGAAAAGTCGTTAACAGTTAACAAGAATGCTGTCATGCAGCAAAACAATATTTTCAAAATTGATAGCATAAACAAAAGTTAAGTTTAATAAAGTTGATATACGAACGAATATTATCAATATAATTTTTTACCCACTGACTGGATACTTTTAATAAATTTAGCGTATTAAGTGGAAGAGTCAAAAAATACAATAAAAAGTGAAAATCATTACATCAATCGACGGTCGCAGAATAACCCATTTTTGAATGAAAGGTATTAAGGGATAGATATTAAAATCCAGTATGGTAATTTAAATTTTGAGTGAATACTACTTGTAGTAAACCAGGGAAAAAGGTGCTCGTAAATTCTTAAAAGTATTTTAATGATATAAGACTACTCATTAAATTGAAGTGTTTTTTACAAAACGCTTATAATTTTTTATCATTTCTTTTGTATAAGCAACTTTGTCTGTAACCATTCTAGTTTTTGAGTCTTTGGTATAAGTAGTACCAAGATGATCAAGAAAATACTTGGTTGAAAATATTGCCAACTCAACCATTATTGGAAAAGTGTCTATTCCTTTTGGCTCTAAAAAGTAATAAATATTTTTAAAATTCTTTGTGCCTTTATTTTTAGAAATAAAGCCCAGGCTTTCTAGCTTCTTTAGTCTATTGGAAAGCATTTTACTGGGTATTTCTTCAATAGACTCTTTAAACTCATTAAACATTGATTTATGACCAAAAAACATGTCCCTTAAAATTAATAAGGTCCACTTATCGCCTATTAAATCTAAGCTAGTTGCTACAGGGCAAATAGATCTAAAATCAATATTTTGGGCTACTTCTTTTGGCATAATAGCAAAGTTAATAAATATCAGCTTTAATACCCCTGATATTTCGAGTATATATAATGTTAAACATTTTATTAATATTTTTTGTATCAAAATGATACCTTTATTTTAAAACTATTTGAAAAAATTTATTATGCCTTTTTGTATTAGCAGCAATAAATGCTACGGATCAAATAGCTACAAATCCAGCCGCTTCAAAGAAATAACTTTTTTCTAATGATGGTTTGACTAAGATTATAAAAGAGGGGAGTTTTAACTCCTTTCTTTTTATTTTTTGAAAATTTCAGCTGTACCGCTTTCAAACTATATGTTACTTTAGAGAAAATGTTTTTTCAAGAGTCTGATCTTGATAACCAATTAATGAAAAAAGACTTTAAAAGAAGGGACAAGGAATCACTTCTTTTTTAAGAAGACTTCCCCAAGGCTGATAACCTAAAGAAAATTCCATGCTGTTTTTATTGTAAGCTCCTGTTTTGATCGACGATGTATTAATGTCATAACTAAATGCAGCTTGAACACCATTCCATTGCAAACCAATGTAAGGTATCAAGGCATCTTTAATCCTTGCCCAACTTCCCACTAATAATTTTTTACCGCCACCATTTTCTATTAAATCAAAACTGGCTACTGCTCCAAATAATATTTCGCTTGCACCCTGTTGCAAACTAACAATACTGCTTAAATGTAAATTGGTGCTTTGATTCATTGGAATGGTACCACCAGATTGTACATTCCACCGAATCGGTTCAATAAAACTAGCATCCAAAAAATTTGATTTGGGTTGATTTGCATTATAAGCTGCTAAACCAAAATACACCACCTGCCTGCCCTCCAAAGACTTTACATTTAACAATAACCCTGCATTAAAAGAAGTGTAAGACATCGTGAAGGCTTTAGACATTTCAGGGGTAGCAATACCTGTATTGAATCCACCTGAACCAAATTGACTTTCGAAAGTTAAATTGTATGGATTAATTCTTCTTTGATTATACTGTCCTTGAAACCCTGCACCCAATTCTACATTTCCTTCACCATCTAATTCCATATTATAAGCGGCTGAAAGGGCTGCTCTCTTTACTGAAAAAGCATCCATATTTGAATTATCAGAACTAACGAGTAAACCAACACCCAGCTTTCCGGTAGATGAACTTTCTAACAACGCCTTTTCAATAGAAACTCCTAAAGATTTATAAGGATTGCCATCCTCTGCCCACTGATTTCTACTGATAGAAGAAAAGCGATAGCTTCCTCCAAAATGACCTGTCAGCGCGGGATTGATAGATAACGGATTGGCAAAATATTGGGAATATAAATATTGCTGGCCATAGCTAACTTGGCCCTGAAAGCATACACAAAGAATCAATATGAATACATTGCTTTTCATAATATAAATTAGCGGATCAAAGTGGTCTTTCCTGTTTTAAGAATAGTTTTTCCATCTTGATCGATTGCTTCTACTACCCATACATAGGTTTCAGAAACTTGAAGCTTTCCATTAAAAGTTCCATTCCAACCTGCATTTTTATCACTGGATTGATATAGTAATTGTCCCCAACGATTATAAACTTTAAAATTTTTCAGCTCCTTAATACCCGCTAATAACGGATTCAATTTATCATTCATTCCATCCCCATCCGGTGAAAACCCAGAGGGAACAAAAACTGTATATTCATTAAACACTCTAACCTGAATAGAATCATTCGTAACGCAACCTGCAGCATTCGTAATACGAATAGTATAAAATTGCTGACTCGTTAATGTAGTAGTTGGATTAGGAATACTTGTACTACTAATTCCTGTTGATGGACTCCAAAAATAAATGTTTCCAATATCTCTTGCTTTCAATGAAAAAGGTACTTTCGATTTTGCATCTACGATACCATAATTAATTCCCTTTGTCGGCGCTTCGATAGTAAGGACTTTTTTGGCTGTGTCTGCTAATTGCGGACAATTAGAAGGTGTAGCAGAAAGAGTAACTGTATAATTTCCAGAAACCTTATAAGCATATTGACCCTCTTTTATTGTAGCAATATCACCGTTACCAAAATACCACTTCCATAATACGGTGCCAGAATTTGCAAAATTACTTGTATTGATAAACTTTATAGGCGTGAATTGACACCTACTATCAAAAGTAAAATTAGGAATAGGCTTTTCTATTAACTGAATAGTTTTTGTATTGCTTGATTTATTTAAACAACCAAATTGATTGGTCATCATAAATGAATAAGTGCCTCCTAATATTGCAGAATAATTATTAGCTATTGCGCCTGTAATTGGCAATCCATTGTTTAACCATTGATAGGTATAACTATTGGTAGCATTTAAAATCATCGTAGTTCCATCACAAATAAAATTTTGTGGAGGAGGTAAAATAGAATCTATCGGCAAAGGATTAACAGTTACCATCAACGATGCTCTTGGACTTTCGCATCCATAAATAGTTTTTTGAGTAACATAGAATGTGTCTTTACCTGCTAATGAGGTACTCGGAGTTGGCCTTGCTATAGCAAACCCTCCGGATGCTTGATGATACCAACTGATCACATTTGAATTAACAGATGTTGCCTGCAATGGACTTGAAAAATCATTTTGACAATAAACATTGTTACTAACCAATGGTTTGGCTGGTATTGGGTACACCGTTATAGTTACCGTTTTAGAACCGGAACATCCGTTTACATCCATTCCATTTACAGTATAGGTGGTAGTTTGAATGGGTACAAAAGGAACGGCATTAACAATCCCCCCACTCCAAAAATATACTGCTGCTCCTGATGCGGTAAGGGTAGCAGAAAACCCTGCACACAATGCTGCGCTGTCTGGATTGCTAGTAATTGAAATAACTGGCAACAAATTAACGGTAACAACTTTTGCAACACTAGGCGCACTAGTGCATCCATTCGAAGTAACTGCAACCGTATAAGCTCCAGAGTCTGTAACTGTTATCTTTGAAGCCGTTGCTGAATTAATCGCTACTCCATTTTTAAACCACTGATTTCCGCTTGCATAACTGCTGGTGAAATCTACGCTCCCTCCAATACAAAAGGTGGTAAATCCTGAAGCAATAATAACGGGTGTTGTAGGAATTGGATTCACTGTTACAGTCAATCTAAAATTATTTCCAACACAACCAGCTGCCGTTGGCGTGACAGTATAAATAGCAATTTGAGATAAATTGCTTGTATTAAATAAGCTGCCGTCAATAGTTGAAGAATTGGTGCCAGCTGAACCGCCTGTTACAACACTAGTTACTGTGGGATTTACCCAGCTATAGGTGGTGCCTGTTGGTACTACATCTCCATTTAATCCATTGGCTGGATTGTAATTAAATAAACTACCCGTACAAGTGCTGATGGCAACATTGGCAATTTCAGGAAGCGGTTTCACCGTAATAGCTACACTTTGAGAACAACCTAAAGAATTGGTATAAGTGATGGTAGATGATCCAGTTAAAATCCCTGTCACCAAACCTGTATTACTAACTGTAGCCGTTGCTAAACTGGAGCTTGTCCATGGATTTAAAGTTGCCGCAGCAGGTGATCCAGTCAATTGTGTTTGAGAAGCCTTACAAACAGACAGGACTCCTGAAATAGTTGGAAGTGCATTTACGGTAATGATCGCACTTTGAGAACAACCAAAAGAATTGGTATAAGTAATCGTACTTGTTCCGTTAGAAATTCCTGTTACCAAACCGGTATTACTAATCCTTGCTATTGCTGTATTATCGCTAACCCAAGGATTATTAGTAGCCGCAGTTCCTGAGCCAGTTAGTTGTATTTGAGATTCAATGCAAACAGATAGCAATCCTGAAATAGTAGGAATTGCATTCACGGTAATCACTGCGGTAGTAGCACATCCTACCGAATTGGTATAAGTAATGGTAGATATTCCGGCTGAAATTCCTGTAACCAAACCGGTATTGCTAACAATTGCTTTGGATGTACTAGCACTTATCCATGCATTGCTATTGGCTGGCGTACCTGAACCGGTTAATTGGGTTTGAAATCCATTACAAACTGAAAGCACTCCCGAAATGGAAGGAAATACATTTACAGTAAGTCCAACACTAACAGTACAACCATTTGAATTGGTATAGGTAATAGTTGTTGTCCCGGCTACAATGCCTGTTACTAATCCAGTACTACTAACCGATGCTATTGCGGTATTAGAACTCGTCCAAGCATTACTAGTCGCGGCAGTTCCTGTCCCTGTTAATTGGGTTTGAAATCCAGTACAAACAATGGTTGTGCCGGAAATAATAGGAAGCGCATTTACAGTAACCACAGATGTTGTAGAACATCCTAGCGTATTGGAATAAGTAATATTAGTGGTGCCCGGCGAAATCCCTGTTACCAAGCCTGTATTGCTAACAGTGGCTTTGGCAATGCTAGAGCTTACCCATGGGTTATTGGTTATAGGCGTACCCGATCCAGTTAGTTGTGTCTGAGATCCAACACAAACAGAGGTGGTCCCCGAAATCGGCAATATCGTATTCACTACTCCAGTAACTTCTGTACTCTGACAATTGGTAGCAGTACTCGTAATAAATACTTTATAGTTACCTGCGGTAGATGTTGAAAAACTTGCTACATTACCTGGAGGGGTTGCCCCAGCTGGAACAGTCCAATTATACGTATAGCTTCCAGCAGGAGATGCAGT
Source organism: Chitinophaga pinensis (assembly GCA_945876095.1). Taxonomy (GTDB): domain Bacteria; phylum Bacteroidota; class Bacteroidia; order Chitinophagales; family Chitinophagaceae; genus Ferruginibacter; species Ferruginibacter pinensis_E. The sequence continues at coordinate 15,795 of CAMCMP010000029.1, read as the reverse complement.
AGCATTTAGTGTAGCGGTGGCTCCAGTACAAAAATTAGTATTTCCTAGAGAGACTGTTGGTAATGAATTAATTGTTATGGTAGCATTTTGAGTAGCCGCACATCCCAATCCATCTGTTGCACTTACTGTATAAGTTGTAGTGGTGAGAGGTGATATGTTAATGGAGGCGGTGGTTTCAGAACTATTCCATAAATAGCTGGTAGCTCCACTAGCTGTTAGAGTAGCAATAGATCCTATACAAATAATTCCATCATTATTTGTAGTGCCACTGTTGTCAGTCTTGGTAATGCTTATAACCGGTAGTGTGCTGACAGTAACGGTATAATTGACCGTACTGATACAATTAGTTGCATCCATTCCTACTACAGAATAAATGGTAGTGATAGATGGATATTTTGTAATAGACACAGTTGACTCTCCTGTAACCCATGAATAATTAGTTCCCCCACTCGCCGTTAAAGTAACAGCACCTCCAATACAAAGCTTTGAATCATTAGGTGCACTTCCACTATTATCTGATTCTGATATTACAATATTTGGCAGTGGCTTTACGATGATTGTTTTAGTCTTAGTAGCAGTACATCCGCTGGTGGCATCAGAAACAGTTACCGAATAGGTAGTGGTAGTGCCAGGAGATTTAGTAATAGTCGTAGCAGTTTCTGAAGTATTCCAAATCAAATTAGTTCCTGCACCAGCCCCATTAACAGTTAAGGTAACAGCTGTCCCATTGCAAATCGTTGTGTCAGCAGGGTTAGTTACAATTGAAAAATTTACAGGATCATTCACATTAATTGCAGACACACTAACTGTTCCATAAGCTCCTACCGAAGGGTCGGTTACCCTTACTTTGATATTTGCAGTAGAAACATTTTTCAATATAAAAGTAGCTCGCCCATTGTTATCCGTGGTAACCACATTAGTAGAAAATGTAGCGGTGCCAGAATCTAAGGATATATTAAGCGGTGTATTGATAATCGGATTATTATTTTGATCAGTTGCTAAAAGCGAGATGGTACTAGTAGGACTTACACAATTATCAATGTTATTACTAGAGGCAAGTGTAATAAAAGCGGTTCCTTGTTTAAATACTGTTGTATCACTTATTGGGTCATACCTGCTGTTTGCATAAGCTGAATAAATAAAATGATTTTCATTGAAGCTCCCAGTTGCTGCAGTAAATCCAAAGAAGACGTCGGAATTAGAGAAATTACTAGATAAATTTAAATTAGGAATACTCAATGCTGTGGCGGCAGGTCTTGTAGCGGTGTTAGAAATTCTTACTTCTAATGTACCAGTAACGCCATTATAATCAATCCAAGAATATTTTAAATTGCCATCTCGTAACGTTAACGAAGCACCTGTATTTCCATCTAAAAGAGTTGAATTAACATTAGGAGATCCATTTTGAAAAGGATATCCATTACCTGTATTATGCAAAAACCCATTATAGTCTAAAGCAATATGGTCATTATTTTCATTTTGATTTGGCCAAGTGTCATATTCGATCGCCAAGGACTTGCCCGAAAGAAATTCATAACCAACTCCACCCCCAGAACTACCCGCTGTATTTGATGCTTGTTGTATGCAAAATGTAAGGCCATCTGCACCTACATTAGTTATTTTAAAAGAAAAGAAAAAACTAAATGAAAAGTCAGCTTTCAATGCTACTTTCTGTTTCCAGAATGCACTTCCTTTTTGTTCGTTAATATTAGGTGTCAACCTCATTACATTGGGACTAATAAAAACCGCATCATTATTTAGTTGCCATCCATTTTGATAAGTAGGAGAAAAATCAGGACAGTAAATAGAAATCCCTGATTTTTGAGCAGCTAGTTGTTTAGGCTGATAGATAAAAACCAAAACAAAAAGAATAAATATTTTAACAAGATATTTCATTAGGAGTGTTGGCTATTTCAATTTACATTTTTCAAAGAGAATTTAACTTCAGTTAAAAACCAATTGATTGCAATTCGAAATAAGATAATTGACTTGTATTATTCCCAAATATACCAATTTTATTAATCGCTAAACTCAACCTAAACTTAGGAAATCACCTCTTTGGTGAAAGATATCAACTTCGAAAAAAAGAAGCTAAGTCTATCTCAAAATAAACCGCCGTGCTAATTGGATTGGAATAATAGGGTGGTATTTCATAAAACCCTGCCTGTTGATATAAATGAATGGCAGACGCCATGTAATTAAGCGTGTCTAATTTTACCTTTTCATAATTACATTCCCTTGCTAATAACAATGCCTTTTGCAACAAGATTTTTCCAAAGCCCTTGTTTTGATATTCAGGTGCTACATACATTCTTTTCAACTCGCCGTCTCTTTCGTTAATTCTTCGAATGGCTACACATCCAAACACCAACTCTTGATCGCTTGCTAATATTATTCCTCCATGCGGTGGCGAATACATTTTTGGCAAGTCGGACAACTCCTCCTCAAAATGTTGGAAATCTAAATTAATATTGATGGCTGTAGCATAGGCTCTAAACATTTCCTGCGCAGCTGCATAATCGCTTGCTGAAGTGGCTATACTAAAACTACTCATGGGCAATTTTTTTATTGGAAAGATAAACCCCCGTAAAAATCAAAATCCCCGCCACGACTTTGTACCATCCTAAACTTTCGTTTAAAAATATCATCGCAATAATTGCTGCAAATATCGGCTGCAAATAAATATAGGCTCCTGTAATGGATGCCCCCAATATTTTAATTCCATATAAATTTAAAAGATAAGCTAAAAATGTGCCGCCCACCACTATCAGTCCCAAACAACCATATTCCACCCATCCAAAAACAGTCCAGTTAATTACCGTAAATTCATTCCATCCAAAAGGTAGAACCACAAAAAAACCAATGGTAAAAATCATGCGCGTTACCTGCACCGGATTGTATTTTAACATCAATGGTTTTACCATAATGAAATAAATAGTATAGGATAAAGCATTTATTAATATTAAGGTGTCGCCCAATAATACATTGTCTCCACTACCGGAATTTTTTCCCATAGAAATCAATAAAACTGCCCCGCAAATTCCAAGCCCCAAACCAACCATCTGAATAGCTGTAATACGTTCCTTTAAAAATAGGGCTGCAAATATGGTGATGAAAATAGGTGCAGACAATATCAATAACACAGCATGAATGGAGTAGGTGAGGGAAAGCCCTTTTAAAAATAGCATCTGATTAAAAGCAATTCCCGTGAATGCACATATAATAAACCTCGGAAGATCTGCACGATCAATCTTACTTTTTACTGGCTTCCCTAAATATAGAATCCAAAATAATATAGTTGATACTGCCACCCTAATTAGGTTAATACCAAAACTTTGCACAAAGTGATTCGTAGTGAGGTATTTTACTGCACTCAGATTAATAGAGAAGAAAATATTAGCACTTAGTAAACCTAAATGCGCTTTCGTTTTTAATTGCACATCAAAAATTGTAATGTAAAGTTGCGACTTTAAAATGATTGCACAAATTGATTTACTATTTTTTTATATTGATCCATACCAAAGTTGGGTATTTCAAATTTGAAATCAGCAGCCAACTTCAATGAATTAGTTAAATCAAAATCATGCTGTGTAGTAGAATAAAAGTATTGTTTTTTCATTAAATGGTCCGCAAGATATTCTTGCTCTGTTTGTCCTGGAGTAGGCACTAGTATTGCTTTTTTTCTAATTTTAATAAGATCCATAATGGTGGTATAACCGCTTCTACATATCACCAACTCTGATTGTAAAATAACTTCATTTAACTGCGCTGCTAAAAGATGATTTTCAATCGTTAACAAAGCAGATTTTTTAGAACGCTGCTCTTCATTTTTTTTCTCTTCGAAATTTTGAGGAAGACCCCTCACCAACATTACCTTGCCATCAAAATCTTTTAATTGTGACAATAATATTTTTTCAAAAATAGTTCGCTGTGGCTCTGGGCCTGACAAGAGTAACAACAGGTCATACTTTTTTATTGGCGGTAGATTAAATGAAAGTCTCGATAAACAACCTAGATATTGAACATTAGAGGGTAGGTTGATTGGATGAGATAATTCGCCTGCAATATTTTCCTTACCCTCAAAATCGGGAACCCAACAATGCGTATATTTTTTAATTATCCAGCCATGTACTTTTTGCAGTATTTTTTCAGAAAACTGATTGCCTGTTTTGATAAGCAACTGATGGGTGATATAAACAGAAGGAATAGTAGAATGAAACAATCCAAATCGATTGTCAGCAATCACTGCATCGATAGAAAATTGATTCACTACTTTTTTTAACCAACGATGTTCTTGAACGCTGCGAAATAGAATGCGAGGCAATTGAATTGCCATTTTAATTGGAAGCAAAAATTTTTGCCTGCTATATCGAATTCGATAACCCTTCAATGAAAGAAAGTTACATTGTGGAAACTCATTCTCTAATAATGTTCTTGTAGCATTTTCTGCAGCAATATATACCTGGCAATTATTTTCCAATAGGGATTCAATAATGGGAATGCAACGGGTAGCATGACCTAATCCCCAATCGAGCGGAACAACTAAAATGTTATTTTTTTTTAAAAATTTGCTATCTTGCTTATCATTCATGCTACTAACACAATAAATATTGGTGAAAATAGTTTAATTTGATAAATTAGGAATATGAAACATTATTGTAGCCTTGTTTTTTTCGGTATTTTAATTGTTTCACTTTTGATGTCCTCCTGCATGGTGTTTAAAAAAAATAGCAAATGCGGCTGTCCAAGTAAAAGAGGGCTTGTAGGATATTAAATTTTAAATAATAGCAGTTAAAAAAATTTTTAATGAACAAAACAAATAGAGATTTATTAGTATTGTTTAAGCAAGAACTGCTAAGCCCCCAAGCAATTGAAGAAACGGTGGACTGGTTGCACGAAATACTACAGACTACAGAGCGACTCAATAACCTAGTAATTGCTCATGAAGTACTTGACCTTAATAAATACAAAGTAATTCATAACCCACTAACGCTTCGCAATACACTTCGAAATGACACATTGAAGCCGTTCATATTTTTGAGTTGCAAAAATTAGACCCTTCTTTTAAAATTTAAGCTAGTCTGTAATTGCTGAATTTTTACTATAGCTCTTTAAAATCTTTAAAAACTTTCATCGGTGTATTATCTGCTTGTTGTCGATACATCTTCCATTTGCCATTAAAAAATAAATTAGCTTTTTGTACTGCTTCCATCACCACTTGCTCTGCCATTTCTATTAAAGTAAATTCCTGAGCATCTGGCACTTTATTTTTAGCAAGCACTTCCCCCTTGGCTTCATACAGGCGAGCATAGACCGTAATTTCGTAAGGCGCGCCATAGCCCTGCTTTTCATGAGGAGTGCCAAAAATAAAATTGCGAATCTTTTTTATAGAATCGGTCATTGCCTTTCCAAATTTTAGTAAGCTATCTGCTTCAGCACCTTCAACATTCTTTAATTGAGCTTCCAGTTTTGCAATGATTTCATCTGCCTCCGTTAAACGATCAGCAATTTCTACCACCTTGCTCGTGCTTTTTTCAAGCCTGTTTAATGCCACTACTTTTGAATCATATACCTGTTGGGATATCGTTTGTCCAGGAGCCGATTTTACCACTATCATCGTGGAGTCTACTTCTTTTCCTAATGAGATAACCATTTTATAGCTACCTGGAAAAACTGACATGTCACCCAGTGGCTCTACAGAAGTAGCCGTTGGTTTTGGAGAACCTAGTCTTCGAAGGCCCTTCATTTCAAAACCCCAATAATTTCTATTAAATCCTGTATCTGCTTTTATTTGCATCGTTCTTATAACCTCATTTTGTGAGTTATAGATTTTTACCCAAACTGAATCTGACTTTGCAGATTTAGCAGTATCTTTTTTAGCGGAAGGTTGAATGTAAAAAGAATAAGAAGCTCCTCGGCTCCTATTTTTACCATCATACAATCCCCAAGTGCTATAATCATATCCCTGTTTATTTTTAAACTGAACTTCATACGCAGTAGGAGACTCAAATACTACTAGCTTCTTTTTAGGAGTTCCACCACCATTTGCAGCAAATTTTCTCAAAGGTCGAATGTCATCCATTACATAGATCGCTCTTCCAAAAGTGGCAATACAAAGATCTGCCTCCCTTTCTTGAATCACCAAGTCATAGGTAGAAACAGAAGGATACCCATTTTTCCACTGTTCAAAACTCGTTCCTTTATCAAAGCTTACCCAAAGACCTTTTTCGGTTCCAACAAAAATCAAATTAGGCTGAACCGGATCTTGCAAAACACAAAGCGCATATCCTTGTACGTTAGTGCTTGCTAATATTTGTTCCCACGATTGGCCGAAATTAGTAGTCCTAAAAATATATGGCTTAAAATCTCCCCTTCTATAATCGTTGCACACTACCATTGCCTCACCTTCTAGATATCGACTAGCCCTTATTTGAGGAATCCACGATCCTTCCGGCATTCCTGGAATTTTACCACGAAAGTTAGTCCAGGTTTTTCCACCATCTTTTGTTAACTGTAGATTACCATCATCTGTACCCACCCAAATAATATTTTTATCTTTAGTAGAAGGTTCAATACATAAAATAGTATTGTAATTTTCCGCTCCAGTAATATCTAACGAGAGTCCTCCATTTTCATCCTGCTTTTGTTGCGCCGGATTGTTGGTGGTTAAATCTGGAGAAATTATTTGCCAGGTATTTCCTTTGTTGGTGCTTTTGTGTACAAACTGACTTCCGTAATAGATAGTCGCTGCATCATCTGGAGCCTGAGCAAAGGCTGCATTCCAATTAAAACGTAGTCTCTTTTTAGCGTCTAGCCCCGGTGGTTGAAGACTAGTTTGCTCTCCAGTTGCTACATTGTACCTTCCCAATCCACCCATTTGCGACATCGCATATACCCAATTAGCATCTTGAGGATCTGGCGACATATCAAAACCATCTCCACTCCAAATATTATCCCAAAAGAAATTTTTAATCCCTCCTTCTATCCATGTGTAAGCAGGACCACGCCAGCTTCCATTGTCTTGCATACCACCCATTAAATGGTAAGGCAATTCATTGTCCACATTAATATGATAAAACTGGCCAATAGGTAGTTGCTCATCAAATTTCCAAGTGCGACCACGATCATGGCTCACACCAATTCCACCGTCATTGCCATCAATAATAAAATTGGGATTAGTAGGATGAATCCAAAATGCATGGTGATCTGGATGAATGCCCGAATAAGGAATCACATTTTGAAAAGTCTTACCTCCATCTTCACTCATGCTGATCATTTGATTGATATTATACAAACGATTTTCATTTAAAGGATCCACCCGAATATCTTGAAAATAAAATGGTCGATTGGTAACGTCAACAGCATTGCTATTAACCAATTCCCATTTAAATCCTCCATCATCTGTTTTATACAATCCATTTTTAGTAGCCTCCACTAAAGCATATATTCGCTTAGGCTGATTGGTAGAAATCGTAATTCCTATTCTGCCATAATCCCCCTCTGGTAGACCTTGTTTTTTACCTAACTTCTCCCAAGTCTTTCCTCCATCATAGGTCATATATAAACCACTTCCCGGACCACCACTTTTAAAACTATACGGGGTGCGACGATGCTGCCACATATTTGCGATCAACTTATTCGGATTGCTTGGATCCATTACCAATTCGGCGCAGCCACTGGTATCATTGGTATGCAAAATTAATTTCCAACTATTTCCACCATCAGTAGTTTTATAAACCCCTCTCTGCGGATGTTCTGCATAAGGATTTCCTATCGCTGCTGCATAAACTGTGTTGGGCTCAGTAGGATCAATGATTACTCTGTGAATATTACTAGTTTTTTCTAGCCCTTTTAATTGCCAAGTTTTTCCTCCATCTAAACTTTTATAAATTCCACCACCTAGGTTCAAAGAGTTTCTAGGATTTCCTTCGCCGGTACCAACCCACAACACAGAAGGATTGGACTGCTGAATAGCCACTGCTCCAATATTTAAAATAGGTTGGTCATCAAAAATTGGGAGCCAATTACTTCCACCATTTTCGGTTTTCCATACGCCCCCCGATGCGGTACCCAAATAAATTATGTCCGGATTACTATGCAACGCGTCAATAGAAGTAACTCTACCGCTCATTCCAGCTGGACCAATACTTCTCGCCTTTAAGTTGGCAAATTGACTAGTTGTGATTTTCTGCGCAGGTAAAAAATTGGCATTAATTAGTAATGCTATGATTATAATCGACTTTCTCATGAAGGTATTTTTAGAATATGAAGTTGCTTAATATAGAGAAACTGACCAAACTAAAAGCCCAGTAAGTAATCTTTAAATTATACTAGTTTTATTTGTTAAAATTTTTTTCAGCTTTTTTTGCCGCGCTAAAATCTAATATCACAGAATTAATACAATACCTTAGACCTGTTGGGGGAGGTCCATCATCAAAAACATGACCAAGGTGCGATTTACACCTGCCACACATTACTTCTGTACGTTTCATTCCATAGGTGTTGTCTGGCGCATAAATAATGCTTCCTTTTGTGATAGGCTCAAAAAAGCTTGGCCAGCCGCAATTGCTTTCAAACTTTCCATTGCTATTGAATAGAGGATTGCCACAAGCTGCACAGTAATAAGTACCTACTTCTTTGTGCTCATAATACTTACCAGTGAAAGCCCTTTCAGTACCCTTTTCTCTAGCAATGGCATAAACATCTGCTGGCAAAATTTTTCTCCATTCCTCATTGTTTAAGGGGAGTTTAGTAGTATCCGAATCGGAATGCTGTTCATTGGTTGGTAAGTAGTTATCCACGGTAGGGGCTATTTTATTGTTGAATGTGCAGTTACATCCTATTACAAGGAATATAATTGCTGTTAAAATATAAATTGAATTTTTCATATGCTTTTCTTCTTTGATTAGGGCACTTGTAAGTTAACAGTTTGCCTTGTAAAAAGTTGAATAAAGAATCATTTAATCAACATTTTTACTGAAATGATTTAATCGTTATTGAATAAATAATACAAAGTTGATAAAAAATTAAGCTAAATTAGTATAAATGTTAAATAGTTTATAAGGCTCATCGTTTATCTTTGTTTTTTACCAACACCAGCAATTACGTATGTTAAACCTAATACTCTTCGGTCCTCCAGGCAGCGGAAAAGGAACTCAAAGTGAAAAATTGATTGTAAAATATGGTTTAAAGCACCTTAGCACTGGTGATTTACTGCGTTCAGAAATAGCCCAACAAACTCAGCTAGGAATGGAAGCAAAAAACTTTATGGACAAAGGGCAATTAGTCCCAGATGCAGTAGTGATTGGTATGATTCGCTCTGCGATAGAAAATAATCCAGCTGTAAAAGGCTTTTTATTTGACGGTTTTCCTAGAACCTCTGCCCAGGCTGCTGCATTAGATCAGTTGATGGAGTTAAAAAATACCTCTATCAAAATGATGCTAGCCATGGAAGTAGGAGAAAAAGAATTGATGAGCCGTCTATTAAAGCGTGGCGAAACGAGTGGAAGAAGCGACGACACCAATGAAGAGGTAGTAAAAGCAAGAATTGTGGAATATCACAATAAAACAGCCGCAGTTGCTGATTATTACAGTCAATTTAACAAAGTGGTTACCATAAAAGGAGAAGGAACTGTTGAAGATATTTTCAATGCCTTGTGTAATGAAATTGATCAAAAAATTTAAAGAAAATAACAAAAAAATAACGAGCCTTTTTAATCATTCTCCTTATCTTCATGAATTGAAAAAGTTAGTTACTATATTTCTTTTTGCTGTCATTTGCTTCAATCATTTAAATATCCTTGAGTCATTGATTGATTATGGGTGCCTACTCCATAAAGAAAACACCCCGTTTTCCAACTCCCCTTCGGATGAAGAAAATACTGAAAAAGAAACGAAGACAAAAGACCAGTTAGAAGAGGAAAAGTATTTTTCTAGAAACCATTTTGTTTTAACTAAGTGCTTTGAATTATCAGATAAAGAAAAATTCATCTTTTTTAGCACACAACTTAATCTCCATCCCTTTCACGATCAAAAGCAGCAGCCTCCCAAAGCAGCATAAGCTATTTTCACTGTAAATTTTTCATACGCATCTTTTCTAATTCAAAGCAGGGAATGGATAGGTACGATCAATTGGAATATTCATTTTCGCTATCTCTTCAATCATTTGTTCATTAATGTATAGCGCATTGAAAAATAATGAATTACAATTAGCCATGATTATTTAACACCAAAATAAATGTGTAGACAACCATCTTTATCAATAAGATTAAAAATATAAGAATGAAATCAACATACGAAAAGTTATTTGAAGGTAACAGAAAATGGGTAAGCGACACCTTGGAAAGAGACCCTGGATTTTTTGAAAAATTGTCAAAGGGCCAAAAACCGCCGGTACTTTGGATTGGCTGCAGCGACAGCCGAGTACCGGCCAACGAAATCACAGGCACCTTGCCGGGAGAGATCTTTGTGCACCGCAATATTGCCAATATGGTGATACATACCGACATGAGCATGTTGAGCGTGTTGGATTATGCAGTGAATGTGCTGGAGGTAACCGACATCATCGTCTGCGGCCATTATGGTTGTGGCGGCGTAATTGCCGCAATGGACAGCAAACCATTGGGTATTGTAGAAAATTGGCTTCGCCACATCAAGGATGTATACCGGCTCCACCAACGCGAGCTGGATGCCATCAAAAATGATGAGCTAAGGGGCAACCGACTAGTGGAGCTCAATGTGATAGAACAGGTATTTGACCTTACCAAAACCTCCATTGTTCAAAATGCCTGGCTCAATAAGAAAAAATTGGCAGTACACGGATTGGTGTACGACCTCAAAAATGGGATTTTAAACGACTTGGATGCTTCGGTGGACAATAACTCTGAATTACCGAAATATTACCTGGTGGACAAAAAAATAAAAAATAAAAAATAATGGCTTCTATGAAATTGAATACAAAGAACTTGGTTACCGACCTGCCGGCGGGTTTGGTCGTTTTTTTAGTGGCATTACCACTTTGTCTAGGCATATCGCTGGCATCAGGAGCTCCCTTTTTTAGCGGGTTAATATCGGGTATTGTTGGTGGAGTAGTGGTTGGTTCCTTGAGCGGATCCAAGCTGAGTGTGAGCGGACCGGCTGCTGGCCTCGCTGCATTGGTGCTAGCTGCCATCACCAATATCGGGTCCTTTGACCTATTTCTTTGCGCCGTGTTGATCGCCGGCATTTTGCAGCTTTTAATGGGTCTGGCCCGCTTAGGGGGGATTGCTAACTATTTTCCCTCCAGTGTAATCAAGGGCATGCTCACCAGCATCGGTGTATTGATTATCGCCAAGCAAATACCGCATGCGTTGGGATATAATGTTGCCGAAAAAGGCAGCCTGGGAGAGTTGCTTTCCTTAGGAGATGGAGAAAGATTTTCAATACTACAGCACATGAATGCAGGGGTGATAATCATTTGCGCCCTCTCCATCGTGATCATGCTGGTTTGGGATAAGCCCTTCATCAAAAAAAGGATAAAATTCATACCCGGTGCATTGGTAGCAGTTCTTTTTTCTATAGCAATCAATGAATTGTTTAAAGCTGCTCAAAGCCCCCTTGCAGTCACAGATAAATTTCTGGTTCAAATCAAGGCGGCCTCCAGCCCCGGCGAATTTTTCAGCTTTTTCACCTTCCCCGACTTCAATGGTTTTTTAAACAGCAAGGTCATCGTTACAGGGGTGATGATTGCTATTATCGCCACACTGGAAACCTTGCTAAGCATTGAAGCAGTAGACAACCTTGATCCTGAAAAAAATGTCACCAATACCAACAGGGAATTGATGGCACAAGGTATCGGAAATGCCGTATCAGGCCTCATTGGTGGGCTACCCATTACTAGCGTAATTGTAAGGAGCAGTGCCAATGTAAATGCAGGTGCCAAGTCTAAAATATCCGCTGTCTTTCATGGCCTTTTGCTGCTAGTTTGCGTAGTGGCCATTCCAACATTGCTTAACCTGATTCCATTGGCATCATTGGCAGCCATACTGCTGCTGACAGGGTATAAACTATGCAAAATTTCTGTTTTCACCCAGATGGCAAAAAATGGAAAATATCAATTCCTCCCGTTTTTTATTACCGTAGGGGTAATCTTGGGCATTGATCTTTTGGGATTGTACCCGCCCTTGAAAGGCGAAGGATTGTTGGTAGGCGTTATTGCCGGATTGGTTGTAGCCGCCATCGCTATTCTGCATGGCAACCTCAAAAATTCCTATTTTTTTCATAAAGAAACTTACCATGATGGAGATATTATAAAAATCCGCCTTGCAGAGGAAGTCTCTTTTTTAAATAAAGCCGCCATTCGGGAAACACTCGACCATCTTCCAGAAAATTCAACTGTAGTGATTGATGCCAACAATACAGACTATATTGATTTTGACATTCTGGAGCTAATCAAGGAATTTAGGGACATCAAGGCGCCCCTTAAGCACATTAATTGCATCCTTGAAGGATTTCACGAAAAGTATCAAATTGAAAATCGGTTGAATGTTCAATCGGTTCATTAAAATAATCAGCCAATGAAAATGGAAATTTTTGATGAGGGCAAGGTGCTAGATCACCTGAAGCATTATCTTCCCTCACAAACCCCCCTCAAGGATTTTATCCATCATAATTCACTTCATGCCTATCAACACATGAAATTTTATGATGGCATTTTTACAGCTTCTAAAAAATTTGGCTATCAGGTTACCCTGCAGCTATCAGAGTTTAGGGAGCTATATTCAATAGGTAGAATAAAAGACGATGTACTGGAAAGGGTTATTACAGAAAGTAAAGGGGCCGAAACAGTAACCTTATGGAAAGATAAATTATTAAACCAGCCCTATGATACTTGTAATAATGAAAGAATTGGCCTGCTAAGGGCCAACTGGAAAAAGCAACATGAAATAGATCTGGATAATTTGGTACAGCCGCTACTTTTTAGGATACTATGTAGTTATTTAGACCAAGGTGTTTCCATCTGGAAATTTCCTATTCAAGATGGAGGTTTTATTGCCTCGCTACAGCAACTTGAAAAAGAAAGTTATACCAGTATTTTTAAAACTTCCAGGGCAAAAGAATGGTTGCTCAACAAGCCGCTCCACCTCACAGATCTTCTAGAAACGGTGGTAGGTGATACCGCCTATTTTGAACAATACTTGTTTGACCAGCAGTTCAGCCACCGAGGATGGTCAGGAATGGTGGGTGCCATTGAAAAGGCTCCAAACTCTTTGCTCGACAGTAGAAAAATTTCCTTGCGCGAACTCATTATTTTTGAACTGCTACTTGAAATAGATGCACTCGATTTTTCATTAGGTAATCATTGGAAACCGCTGTGCACAGTTGTAACTAGCCCTCCCCTCAATTTGTTTGAGGAAGTAGCAAGCACAGAATTGCAAGAAGTTTTTAGGCTTTTCCAAGACGCCTTTGAATGGAGCTACTATGATGGAGTGATTGCTGGATTAAAGCTTGGCAAAAGCCCTGAAAAAAAAGAAACAATACCTAGTTTTCAAGCCCTCTTTTGTATTGATGAAAGAGAATGTTCGCTAAGACGGCATATCGAAAATATCGACCCTCATTGCGAAACACTGGGAACTCCTGGATTTTTTGGCGTAGAATTTTACCTTCAACCCGAAAACGGAAATTTCTATGATAAACTTTGTCCAGCTCCGGTAACACCTAAGTATCTAATCAAGGAATTTGGGGTGACTGAAAAAAGAAAACATGATCATTTTTATACGCCTCACACACACACCTTCTTTGGGGGCATATTGGCTGCCATCGGTTTTGGAGTATGGGCGGCCGTAAGATTATTGCAAAATATCTTCCGACCGGTAATGAGTCCTGCCATCTCTAATGCCTTTGCGCACATGAACAAAGAATCACAGCTGACCATTGAAAACAGCCATATTGAAGACAGGGAGAATGGATTGCAAATAGGTTTCACCATTGAAGAAATGGCAACAAGGGTAGAAGGGGTTTTAAGGGGGATTGGGCTTACAAAAAACTTCGCTCCAATCGTATATGTTATGGCACACGGTAGCAGCAGCGCAAACAATCCGCACCATGGCGCCCATGACTGTGGTGCTTGTAGTGGAAGGCCGGGATCTGTAAATGCACGGGTGTTGTCCTTTATGGCCAATCACCCTAAGGTTAGGCAGCTTTTACTAAATAAAGGAGTTGCCATTCCAATTGAAACCCAGTTTGTAGGCGGATTGCATGACACTGCAGCCGATCAGATCTCTTATTACGACGAACAAATTCTATGTGGCAAAAATGTCGAATTTCATTCTAACAATATCAGCTCTTTTGAAAAGGCTTTAGATTTGAATGCACTTGAAAGATCCAGAAGATTTGCCTCCATCAATTCCAAGATGGGCTTGCAAAAAGTACGAAAAGAAATTCAAAAAAGATCTGTTTCCATGTTTGAACCAAGACCCGAATTAGGTCATGGTACTAACACCCTTTGCGTAATTGGTAATAGGAATTTAACCAAAGGGCTGTTTTTAGATCGGCGTGCATTTTTAAACTCCTATGATCACAGTTCAGATCCTAAAGGTAAACTCTTAACTGGAATTATGCGTCCTATCGGGCCAGTATGCGGTGGTATTAACCTGGAATATTATTTTTCCAGAGTGGATAATTACAAATTAGGTGCTGGCACCAAATTACCCCATAATGTAATGGGACTAATTGGCGTTGCTAATAGCAGTGATGGAGATTTGCGCCCAGGCCTTCCACTCCAAATGATTGAAGTGCACGACCCTGTTAGGCTGCTCGTGATTGTAGAGCATTTCCCTGAAGTGGTTTTAAAAACCATCCAGTCTGCCCCTGAAATGTATGAGTGGTATATCAATGAATGGATACACTTGATGGTGGTAAACCCCGAAACAAAGGAATTCTTTTATTTTAAAAATGGCAGCTTCAGTTCCTACCAACCTTTAACCAGCTCCGTGGATGTAGTAAAAGATACCCAATCGCTCATTGAAAATGCTGGAAAAATGGAGTCCAACTATATTGTAGATGCTACCAAAGAAAATTTACCCGTTTTCATTTTAAATTAAATTATTTTATGAATCAGCTGCTTCAATTTTTTTTATTACTACCACTTCTAGGATTCTTTGCAAGCACATTACTCTCAAAGAAAAAAGAAAACTGGATTGCCAACCTAGCAATTTTTATATCTGCTGTTCAACTCCTTGGTCTAATAATTTTTACTATCTATTGGACAATTCACCAGCACCCAATTTTAGATGATAAGCACTGGGTATTGTTTAATAAATCTACTATCGAGATTTTTATAGATTTTTTCTTTGATGATTCCACAGCTGTTTACGCTATTACAGGTGCGTCGCTAACTTTGTTGGTGAGCATCTTTAGCCGTTTCTACCTTCATCGAGAAGAGGGGTTCAAACGTTTCTTCAGTACGCTACTCCTCTTTTTTTTAGGATATAATATCCTCATTTTTTCAGGAAATTTTGAAACCCTTTTTATTGGTTGGGAAATTTTGGGGGTTTGTTCATTTTTACTCATTGCCTTTTATAGAGACCGATATTTGCCCATCAAAAATGCTTTGAAAACAATCTCAGTTTACCGGGTAGGAGATGTATGTTTACTATTGGCAATGTGGATGAGCCACCATCTTTGGCATGAGAATATCACTTTCATAAAGTTGACAGATTCAAAACTAGTAGCAGAACACCTTTTAGAGCATAACTGGTACGGGATTTTTATTGCAGGCATGATTGTTATTGCTGCACTGGTTAAATCTGCTCAATT
>CAMCMP010000028.1 GCA_945876095.1 Chitinophaga pinensis | reverse complement strand
TGACTTAAAATCGGCTGACCGACTAATTTTATCTCCGTATTTTTGCTCATGTTGGGATTGGTTCTTTGTAAAACAAATCTACAACATTGGTGGGCTACCGAAAGGTGCCCATTTTTAATTAATTTAGTCGTTCACTAGTGATATTTTTTTGTGTTAATTAAAATACCCTAATTTAGTGTTGTAAATCATCTACTTTAGTTAAAGTGTTTTTTTATATTGTCTGCTTATGAATAATATTAGTGAGTATAATTTATTGCAAAAATTAAAGAAAGGTGATTTAAAAGCTTACCAGCAATTGTATGATAGGTACCATTTACAGGTATATAATTGGGCATTGAAGTTTGTAAAAATACCTGCGATTGCTGAAGATATTGTTCAAGATGTTTTTTTAAAAATATGGGTTATTAGAGAGCGGCTCAATCCTCAGCTTTCTTTTCCGGCATTTATTTATCGTATTTGTAGAAACAGGGCATTTTCAGATTTGAAGAAAATAGCAGTAAGCGAAAGATTAACCTTGGACGTAATGGAGCAGTTTCGGAGTTTGAAGGAGAGTCCAGAAGATTTGGCTATTTGGAATCAGTATGAAGTGCTATTGGAAAATGCTATTCGAAAGCTTCCTAAACAAAGGCAAAAGGTTTTCAAACTTTGCCGTCAAGGAGGCAAAACCTATGAAGAAGTAGCAGAAGAATTGTGTATTTCTAAAAATACAGTAAAAGAACACATGGTCATGGCAGTTAAAAACATTAGAGAATATTTTTATCAATATGGCGAAGTATCGTTTATTTTAATCTTCTTTTTCAGCTAGTCCCACTAGTCAAAATGTAATTAAACAGCCATTATTTTAATTTCAACCCACCCTTCCTGCTCGTTTTATAGTTTATACTGATTATAAATAATTGTATAGCTATATGACTGCGAGTAAAAAGTATCGAGAAAATTTAATTAATCGTTATTTAAATAATGAATGTAGTCCAGAGGAGTTACTAAAACTGTATGATATACTAAAGGTTAGTGATTCCGACCGTCTTTTATTGAAACAGATCAAATCTTCATTTGATCAAGCGATGCTTGAACCCACTGAGAAAGATTTACCAGCGTGGAGCGAAAGAGTTCGGGAGCTAATTACTATTGAGACTCAAAAGTCCGTTCAATCGGCAAGGTTGTATAAAATCTGGCTTCCAAGGGTTGCAGCATCCATACTTGTTGTGTCAGTTTGCTTATTCTTAAGCCAACTGACTTCTAAATCACCTATCAATTCTCCCGTACTTGCAGTAAAAACTTCTTTACCAGTTAAAGCATTACCAGGTAAAGTATTACTTACACTTTCTGATGGAAGTGTAATCCCACTAGATGATACTCAAAATGGCAAAATTGGCAATCAGGGCGGAACAATTATTAACAAAAACAATGGCGAGGTGATTTATAATGCTGCGAGCAATTCAACTAGCAGCGCAAAGAATGTTAGTTTCAATACGATTACTACACCAAAAGGAGGGAAGTACCAGATTGTATTACCTGATGGTAGTAAAGTTTGGCTGAATGCGGAGGCTTCATTACATTTCCCTACTGATTTCCGAGGCGATAAGCGTGTGGTGGAGCTAACAGGAGAAGGCTATTTTGAAATAGAAAAAAATCCAACAATGCCCTTTTTTGTTAAGCTGGATAAAATGGAGATTGAAGTGTTAGGTACCCATTTTAATATCATGGCTTATGATAATGAAGCTTCAATCAAAACAACATTGCTGGAGGGAGCAATAAAAATGAATTATTATGCGGGTTCCAAAAAATTAAAGCCAGGGGAACAGGCCGAATTTAATCACAGCTCTCAAAATGTAACAGTTAGTAAAGTCGATGTGGAAGAAGCAATTGCTTGGAAAAATGGCTATTTCGAATTTGCAAATGCAGATGTAAAAACTATTATGCGCCAATTAGCAAGACGGTATGACATTGATGTTGTTTTTGAGGAAAGAATGCTAAATCGCCATTTTACTGGAGATATTTCAATGGAGTTAACTTTAACCCAAGCATTGAACATACTGGACCATGCGGGTATAAAAAGTAAAATAAATGGCAAAAAAATACTTATAAATACTAAAAAATAAATCATTTACCCCTATGTAAAAGAGCAAAAAAAAACCAGGAGCGATTGCAACGCCCCTGGTATAATATTAGGCCTCAATTTTTAACAACCCAATCAAGATCGCTATAATTTAAACCTAAACCAAAATCAAAGCTATGAAATTAAATGCAAGTAAGATTGTCTTTTATTTTAAAAGGCATCTATTACCTAATCCAGTTCTGCTATTTATGCAACTAACAGTCTTTCTTTTATTGTTTTCTTCCTTGCAGTTATGCGCTACAGGCTATGGCCAAGTAGTGAATTTAAATGCAAGTAACACATCCTTAGAAAATATTTTTAAGAAAATAAAAAAGGAAACAGGGTATCGATTTTTTTATGAGAATGAACTAGTATTAGCAAGCAATAATATAAATATTAATGTAAGCAATGCGAAAATTGAATCTGTGCTTGATATTTGTCTTAAAGGTAGCCCCTTGGCTTATTTAATTATTGATAAAACAGTAATTATAAAAAAGATCGATCTTCTGAATCTTAAAACAGATGGCTTAAGTGAAGCAGAAAATTTTATTGAATTTAAAGGAACCGTAAAGGATGAAAGCGGTAAGCCACTGGTAGGAGTGTCGATTTCTGTTGTAGGTGAAAAGAAAGTTTATATTACAGATGAAACAGGAAGCTTTTCAATAAATGCTACTTCAGATAACTTAGAACTTAGGGTGAGCTATGTTGGGTATAAAACAGTTACTGTTTCGTTTAAAGGGAAGCAAAGACTTGATATTAAGATGGTAGTTGAGGCTTCAACTTTGAATGATGTGGTGGTTTCAGCCTTGGGTGTTGGCAAGGTACGTAAAAGTATAACCTATTCTGTACAGAATATTTCTGCTGATGAAGTCACTAAAGTGAAAGATGTAAGTTTTGCAAATGCATTAGCAGGGAAAGTTGCCGGAGCTGTAATTACAAAGGGCAATTTTGGACCAGGAGGTGCTACTAAAATATTGTTACGCGGTGACAAATCTTTTATTAGTAATAGCGAACCTTTATATGTTATAGATGGAGCTCCTATGTTTGGCAACTCTGAACTTCTTGCTAATATCAATCCCGACGATATTGAAAGTTTCTCAGTGTTGAAAGGAGCATCTGCAGCTGCCTTGTATGGAAGTAGAGCTGCAAATGGAGTTATTTTAATAGTAACAAAGAGGGGGAAAACAGGCACTCCAGTTGTTAATGTTGCTTCTCAATACACGTTGGATAAAGCAGTTGATTTACCTCAACTTCAAACTAATTATGGTCAGACGAATCCTGCTTTTAATGATAGTTGGGGAGTCAAGATTAGTAATGGAAGTGATAAACATCTTAAAGAATTTTTTAATACTGGAAAAACTTGGGTAAATAGTGTAGGACTTACTGCTGGCAATGAGATATCGCAAGTATATCTATCATATGCCAATACAGATGCTAAGGGTATTCTACCTAATAATGATCTTACTCGGACTAATTTCACAATAAAGGGGTCATCACAGTTATTAGATAAAAAATTGAGTTTAGAAGGATCGATTAACTATACTGATCAAAATATCTACAATCAGAATGTACCTGGAGGCTACAGTGCGCTTACTGGTATCTATTCCTTTCCTGTTGGTGATGACTTTTCAAAATATAGCGGAAATAATTTCGAAGTATGGGATCCTGCAAGGCAAATGTATATTCAGAACTGGCCATATATCAGGAATGAAACTTTTCCTTGTCAAAACCCTTATTGGAGTCAGTATAGAAATCAAACAGATTTTCTACGTTCGCATGTGGTGTACTCATTTTCGGCTAAATATAAATTTTCCAACTGGTTGAGTCTCCAAGCAAGAACAATCTATGATCGTATTCAAGATAAATCTGAATTCCGCAATTTCGCCTCAACTCAAGGCACAATAGCAGGAAGTAATGGAGGATTTGGTCTAGGGAGATCTGAGAATCATTACAGTTACTCCGATCTTCTTTTGACTGGCAATAACAAACTAGGCAATAATTTTTCTTTGTCTTCAATGTTGGGTTTAAGTACAACTCGAAATAATTCCAATAATCTGAATTTATCAAGTACGGTAGCCACATCATTACAATTCCCTAATTACTTTTCTGTGTATGCTTTAAATGGACTTTTCAATAAATCGGAGTCTAATAGAACCACTTTAAATGAGTCAGCATTTGGAAGTGCAACAATTGGATACAAAGAAAAATTATATATGGATGTTACTGCAAGAAAGGAATGGAGTTCAACAGTAACTCAATCTTATTTCTATCCTTCGGTTGGAATATCATATGTAGCGTTAAATAATACTGAAGCAAAAGGACTGAATCCATCCAATCTAAAATTTAGAGGCTCATATGCTGAAGTGGGTAACAGTCTGCCTTTTGGTATACAAAACTGGACGCCACCATATTCTGTTGACAATAGTGGTAACATTAATGCAAGAGGCTCTTTACCATATTTTAAAGGTACTGATACAACTAAGCTTAAACCTGAGCGCACCAAATCAATTGAGTTTGGAACAGATTTCGCTTTATTTAATAATAAGTTAAGTATTGGGATTACTTATTATACTGCTACTACTTATGACCAGGTATTTCAGATATCTGCACCTGCTGGTGCTGGAGCTACCAATTTCTGGATCAATGGAGGAACTATCAAAAATAAAGGAACGGAAGTAACTGTTGCTTACAAGGCTTCTTTAGGCAAAATTAATTGGAAGCCTTCTATAAATTTCTCAACTAATAGTAATACAATACTTGCGCTGAGTGATCTTTTGAAAGCCGATTATTTTGCATTAGGCGGATCTTATCGGGAAGCTTCGCTATTCTTAACTCGTCCTAAAGATGGTAATTATGGCTCTTATGGTGATTTATTTGGAAAAATATATAAAAAAGATGCAAGTGGCAACTTGATTTTAACTCCCGCAGGTTTGCCAACTGTTTCTACAAATTTCGATAACTATGTTGGCAATGCAAATTCAAAAGTTTTTGCTGGTTTTAATAACAATTTTACATATAAAAACATTTCAGCTGCTTTCTTAATTGATTCAAGATGGGGTGGTATGATTTTTAATAGAACGGAGCAATGGCTAGATTACAAAGGTTTGTCAAAAAGAACTGGAGAAGCCCGAGATAATGGCGGAGTAATGGTGAATGGTACTAAGGTAGATACCAAGGCTTACTATATGAATCAAACCGGATCAGGTGCCGGAGGAGCAGTGGCCGGCAATATGTATGACGTTACTAATATTCGTCTAAGAGAGTTTTCATTGGGTTACAACTTTCCAAAGTCCAAGGGTTTTCAATTAAACCTTTCTTTAGTAGCAAGAAACTTATTCTTCTTCTATAAAAAAGCTCCTTTTGATCCGGAGATAAGTGCAGGTACCTCTCAAACTTATGAGGGCATCGCAGGCTTTACCCAGCCTTCACTTAGATCTATTGGCCTAAGTCTTAATGCAAAATTCTAAAACTATTATTAAAATTCTAAAGCTATGAATATGAAATATTTTAATAGTCTAAGTATAAGTTATAAACTTATGCTGACTTTACTTACAATGGCATTTATTTTCTCCTCGTGTACAAAGGATATGAAAAATTTAAATGAGGATAATAAATTGATCACGGATAAAGGACTTGAGGCGGATGCCAACGAGGGAGCCTACGTGCTGCCGAGTATGCAATTGGGAATTATTGATGCACTTACAACTTGGCAATATGAGATGCAGCAAGTTTTAAATGCGGATAATTATGGAGGATATATGGCTCTTCCTGCTCCTTTTTATAATAATGTAAATACTGGAACTTATTCAATGGTTGATAGCTGGAATAACCAGATATGGTTGGTGCCTTCAAGCAGGGTATTAGATCAATGGCTAATGATGAAGAAAAAGGGGTTTGATAAAAAATATCCCGATTTATATTCTGTAGGGATAATTTTTAAAACTTTCGCAGGTCATAGACTTACAGATATTTTTGGTCCTATGCCCTATTCATTGTACGGATCAGCAAGTGATGTAAAATTTGATTCAGAAGAAGAAGCCTATAATGTATTTTTCACGGAGCTGAAAACTGCTGTGGATATTTTAAAAGCAGCAGAAGCAAAAGACCCAAATGCTGATAAAATAAGATATGGCAAATTTGACAAATCACGGTGGGGAGGAGATTATGCAAAATGGATTAAAGTTGCTAATACACTTCGCCTTCGATTAGCCATTAGAATAGCTTATGTAAATCCGTCAAAGGCTAAAGCAGAAGCAGAAGCTGCAGTTAGCGATGGCGGTGGGCTGCTAACTAAATCAGAGGGTGCATTTGAGGTGACAACAGGTGCCATTCATCCATTAGTAACAATAACTTCCGCTTGGCAAGAAACCCGTTTAAACGCAGCAGTTGAATCTATTTTAACTGGGTATAAAGATCCTCGTTTGAGCATATATGGTTCTCCTTCAACCGAGCCAGCTTTTGGAGGTGCTATCAAAGGTATGAGGTCAGGACAAATATTTAATACAAAATCTTACATGGGTTTTTCCCAAGTTAATTTTGGAACAAATCCTTGGATGAAAATTATGGATGCGTCAGAGAGTTACTTTTTAAGAGCGGAAGGTGCTTTAAGAGGTTGGAATATGGGAGCAGGAGATGCTAAAAGTTTTTACGAAGATGGAATAAGAGCATCTTTTACTTCAAATAAGATTGGGGGTGCAGATGATTATTTAAGTAATAATACGAATATAGCAATTCCCTATGTTGATCCTTTTAATAGCGCTAACAATATGCCTCCAATCACTTCAATTAAAATTCAGTTTAACAAATCTGCTGATTTTGAAGAAAATTTGGAGCGTATTATTACGCAGAAGTGGATTGCGATGTACCCTGAAGGGCAGGAAGCCTGGTCGGAATTCAGAAGAACTGGATATCCTAAGTTATATCCTATTGCTGAAAACAATAGTCTTGGTGATGTTCCTGTAGGAGAGTTCATTAAACGAATTCCTTATCCATCCTCAATTACAGTTGCCAGTAAAGCTGGAGTTGCAGAGGCGGTAGCGAAGCATCTTGATGGGAAAGATAAAATGTTTACTCCTATTTGGTGGGATGTTAAATAAATGCTTAAAAAATTATATTGTATAAAATGATATTTAATTTTAACAAGTACCAAGTAAATATCCTGAATACATTTCTTATTCTATTGATTGGGATTTCAGGCTGTAAAAATCAGTCTGAATCCTATCAAAAGAGTTTGCCAGTTGAAGCAAAAGATGCGCTATCAACCTTTAAAGTTGCCGATGGATTTAAGATAGAAATGATTGCCTCCGAACCTCTGATTTCTGATCCGGTGGATATGGAAATAGATGAATTTGGTCGTCTTTATGTTGTCGAAATGCATGGATATCCTCTCGACAAAACAGGAAGTGGTAATATCATTCTTCTTTCAGATGAAAATGGGGATGGGACTATGGATAAGCGGACGCTTTTTGCTTCTGGACTAACATTGCCTACAAGTGTGATGCGGTGGAAGAAAGGAATTATCGTAACGGATGCCCCTAATATTCTATATTTTGAGGATACGGATGGTGATGGAAAGGCTAACTTGACCGACACTTTGCTTTCAGGTTTTGCATTATCCAATCCTCAGCATAATGTCAATAGTCCTGTTTATGGTTTGGATAATTGGATTTATGTTGCTCATGAGGGATCTGTAACAACACGTGAATATAAAGAAGAATTTGGCGATGAGGGATCGGAAATTGTATTTCATAGATTACCCAATAGCCCTAAGTTGCCTTTAAATGCCAATGGTCGTTCAATCAGATTTCGACCTGTTCAAAAACAACTTGAAATGACTTCAAGTCGTTCTCAATTCGGACATACTTTTGATCAGTGGGGTAATCTTTTCGGCTGTAATAATTCCAATCAAGGTTACCATGAGGTTATTTCAAATCGCTATTTTGATAGAAATCCAGATTTGCTTTCTTCTGAATCGACACAAGACATGTCAGATCATTTAAATAATCCAGAAGTCTTTCCAACAACAACCCATCCTGATCGACAAATACTGACTAATGTTGGAGTGATGACTTCAGCCTGTCAGGTTACTACCTATCTTGGAGATGCATTTCCCGCACCTTTTAATAAAAATGTGACTTTCATCAATGAACCAGTTAGTAACCTCGTTCACGTTGATGTTTTGAAGGATAGTGGAGCAAGCTTTACCGCTAGTCGAGTACTACAAAATATGGAGTTTCTTACTTCAACTGATGCATGGTCTCGACCTGTAAATATTTATATTGGCCCAGATGGGGCTATATATATTGTAGACTATTACAGAAGAGTAATAGAATCGCCAGAGTGGATGGCTGATAAGGCTATTAAAGAGGGTAATCTTTATGATGGTTATGATAAGGGGCGTATCTATAAAATTACACCCAAGGATGCAAAACCTACAAATTGGACTAAAGGGTTAAAATTAGGAAATGAATCTAATGAAGGTTTGGTAAAACAATTAGAAAACACAAACTATTGGTGGAGAATAAATGCCCAGCGTTTATTAGTAGACCGTGCTGACAAATCTATTGTATCTTCTTTAACTAAATTAGTACAAAATTCAAAATCTCCAGTAGGTCGCCTTCACGCTTTATGGACATTAGAAGGTATTGGAGAATTGGATGCTTCTCTTATACAACTTTCATTAAAAGATGAAGTGGCTGGAATTCGGGTTAACGCAATTAAGCTTGCAGAATTACATTTATCTAAATCACCTGAACTAAGTAAAAATCTTCTTTCACTTCAAAATGACATTGACTCAAAGGTTAGATTTCAATTATTATTAACGCTGGGTTATCTAAATTCGGATGAGGCAGCCAGTGTAAGAAATAAATTGCTATTTAAAGATGTAAATGATAAATGGATTCAAATCGCGGCATTGTCGGCCCCATCCTCCCAAATTGCTCCATTATTGAAAGTGGTATTAAATAATTACCATTCTGAAGTACCAGCCTTTACTTCATTGGTGCAGCGATTAACGAGAATGGTTGGCATTAGTGGTTCTCAAGGAGTGGTTAGTCAAATTATTAAACAATCAACTGCTCTGCCCCATGGTAAAGATTTATCTTGGCAGGGCCCAATGTTAGAGGGTCTGGCAAAAGGGCTTGAATCGAGAAAATCGAAATCACCTAAGTCCTTTTTATCATTGGATCAGGAACAAAATTTATTGGTATCAACTTTTTTTGACCATCCAACTAGTGAAGTTCGAATGGCAGCTGTTGATATGTTAAGAGTGCTAGGTTTGAAGGATAATAAAAATATTCAGAGAGCAGTTAAAATATCGACAGACCGTAGTTTGTCAGATGAAATTAGAACTGAAGCAATCAATTTTATTTCATTATCTGACCCAACTCCCTATTCATCAGTATTAAAGCAGTTAATTGTTCCTCAGGAACAGCCAATTATTCAATTAGCGGCCTTAAAGGTTTTAAATAAAATCCCTAACACAACAGTTAGTGAATATGTAATTAAACAATGGTCAGTGCTGACACCCGAAATAAGAGAAGCTGCAATTGGTACTTTTTTAGGAAAGGATAAGCAGGACAGGGTCAATTTATTATTGACTGCAATTGAAACAGGTAAGATTCAATCAACTAGTGTAAATTTTGGAAGAAGTGTTGGCCTTATGCAAAATATCGATAAAAGTCTTCGCAACCGCGCTAGAATTTTGTTTACTAAGAATGAAGAAGATGGTAAAAAAGTAAACATTGAATATCAACAATCTTTACAACTCAAGGGTGATATTGCGAATGGGAAAGCTATTTATATAAAGAGTTGTGCAATATGCCATCAAGTAAGAGGGGAAATAGGGGTACAGTTTGGTCCTGATTTAGGTACTATTCATAATTGGAAACCCGAAGATATAATGGCAAATATTCTTAATCCAAATCTATCAATTTCAAGTGGATATGATATGTGGGAAGTTGAGTTAAAGAATGGAGAAAGTTTACAGGGAATAATCTCTAGCGAAACTTCAAGTGCTTTAACGCTGCGAAACAATGGAAAACTTGATAAAACAATTAATCGTCAAGATATTAAGTCATTAAAAAGTATCAATGTATCAGCCATGCCGATTGGTTTAGAAAAAAACATAAATAAGCAGGAAATGGCAGATTTACTGGCTTTTTTACGTAGAAATTAATTATTTAAATAGCACTTAGCTTACCCCTTTTAAAAAAATAATTATGAATATAATGCAAAAGTTATTACCTACTATTTGTTTCAACCTTTTATTAATTAGTAGTGTTTTTTTTTCAGAAAGTGTTATTGGACAAACCAATTCTGCTGCTAAAATTAAAAGTTTGAAAGGAACCATGTTGGTGGGTGTGGCTGAGATTAACATTACACCAGATGGACCAATTCTTTTGGCAGGTTATGGTGAGCGTAAATCTGAATCGGAAGGTGTTCTTCAGCCATTGAGGGCTAAAGCTTTAGCTTTTGGAGGCGATGAGAAGGGAGGCTCTTACATCCTTGTAACTGTCGATCTAATTGGCATTCAATATTACATGACTAAAGAAGTTGCTAAACGTCTTTCAAAGAAAATTGGCATTGATCCATCTAGGTTTGTTATTTGTACTGCCCATACTCATAGTGGTCCAGAGATTGGCAATTTATTAAATCACTTTAGCAGACAACTTCCTCCAGAAGAAATAGGACGTATTGACAAATATCTTGAGGTGCTTACTAATAAACTTGAGCAGGTAAGTCTTGAGGCAATGAAGAATCGAAAACTAGCTAGAGTATCTTGGGGACAAGGAAAAGCAGGTTTTGCGATGAACCGTCGTAAGGTTGTAGATGGAAAGGCAGTTGGCATGACTGGTGTTCCTAAGGGGCCGGTTGATCACGCGCTTCCTATGTTACGTATATCTGATCTAGATGGAAAACTAAGAGCAGTAATGGTTTCATACGCATGTCACGGTACTACACTAGGTGGCGATGTAAATAAAATACACGGTGATTGGATCGGAGAAGCGCAAAGACTTATAGAAGAGAATCATCCTGGCGCTATTGCTTTAGTGTCGCTAGGTTGTGGCGCTGACGCAAATCCAGAACCTCGACTCAAAATGGAGTATACTACCCAACACGGAAAAGCAGTTGCCGATGAAGTTGAAGCACTTTTAGCCTCTGATTTAAAACCGCTAACTTCTCTTCCAATTGGCCGGTTTAAGATTATCCAACTTCCATTCCAGCATGTTCCAACTGTACAAGAGTTTGTTGAGCAAACGAGTGCTAAGGGTTCAAAGGGTTATTTTGCAAAACTAGCGCTTGATAAAATTGCACGTGGAATAGCAATTCCAACTAGTCTTACTTATCCGATTACAACTTGGACTTTTGGAAATGACCTTGCGATGGTATTTCTACCAGGTGAGGTTGTAGTGGATTACTCTCTTCGATTGAAAAAAGAATTAACTCCAGGCCGCCTCTGGGTAAATGCTTATTCTAATGATGTGCCCTGCTATATTGCTTCGCGCAGGGTTATCCAGGAGGGAGGGTATGAAGTAGATTATTCTATGTACTCTTACAACCAGCCTTCAAGATTTGAGGAAGGAATTGAAGACCTAATTGTTTCAACTGTTCATGGATTATTGCCTACAGCTTTTAAGCCTCAAGCAATAAAATCAACATCGGTGAAAATCAAATAGTCTATAAATTTTAGGGGTTGGGTTTCCTAATTGTTGATAAATCATTTCGCAGTTTGGACTAAGAATTTATTTGACAGGTAAATTTTTTCAGGATATATTTTAATTATTAAAATCACTGATGATCATTATGAAATATAGATTTAAATTCTTTATAACAGTATTTTTAATTCTGATTGTAGAGCTGGCTATTGCACAACGAACTGTAAGTGACATTGTCATGAAAGAAGGAGGATTTCGTGCTTCGGTTGTTAAAATTGACATTACGCCAGACGTTCCAAAAATGTTACTGGGGTATGCTGCCCGAAAATCAACTGGAGTTCATGACCATATTTTTCATCGGATTGTTGCGTTGGATGATGGAGTTAAACAATTTTTTTTGGTTTCGTCTGACATCTGTGTAGTGTCGCCTTCAGAATATGATCATGTTGCTTTGATACTTAAAAATCAACTTGGAATTGACCCTTTGGATTTCTGGTGGTCCTTAACACATACGCACTCGGCTCCTGAGGTAGGGGTTCCTGGTTTGCCGGAAATTTTTATGGGCGACCGGTATAAACATGAAGTAGACACCGCCTACACATCAATGGTAGAAAGGTCGCTGATTAATGGAATTATCGAAGCACGTGAAAAACTTGTTCGGGCTAAACTAGGTGTTGGTTGGGGGTTTTCGAAAGCCAACATCAATCGACGTGCCTGGGATATTGATGGTAAAGCGATAGGAGGAATGAATCCTGATGGTCCAGTTGACCGAAAGATTGGATTAATGCGTTTGGATAAAGAAGACGGAACTCCGATTGCTTTAATTGCAAATTACGCGATGCATGGAACAGTATTAGGACCTAGTAATATGGAAATTAGCGCTGATGCACAAGGTATCGTTTCTGAATATGTTGAACAGAAAACTGGCGTTCCGCTTCTCTTTATAAATGGTGCTGCAGGTAATCTTGCTCCTATCTATAGTGTTTACCCTAATCCGAAAGCAGGTCATTTGGGACAATTTCGTGTACTGTTAGGAGATAAGATATTAGAGGCTAATAAAAGGATTACCTCTAGCGTTGATTCTATAAAATTATTTACGGGAGCAATCACTATTGAAACACCTCGAAAGGCCAATTTGGATTGGCCTTCTTACTTGGATAAATATAATAAGGTAACAAAAGCGGGTGATAATTTAGTGAGGGTTCCGGTTAGATTTTTAAAGATCAACCAGGATGTGGCCATCTGGAGTGCACCGCTTGAATTATTTTGCGAAATTTCCAATGGGATTCGTGAGCGTTCTCCATTCCCTTTTACATTTTATTATGGATACACCAATGGATGGCTTGGATATCTTCCATCAGAAAAAGAATGGAAGCATGGGGGGTATGAAGTTGAAGGCGTGTCTCCATTTACTATTTCTGTGGAAAAGGATTTTACCGAACCTATTGTTAGTTATCTTCAAAGCGAGCTTATCAGAAAAGATATCGCTCAAACTAAAGATTCTCTAAAAAAGGGTAATTCAAAATCGAAGCAACGTAAGTAAATAAATTGAATTATAGTTAGTCAAGATGTTTTTATAGATTTTGATAAAACCGTCGAACTTAAATAAAAAAATTATGAGTGTAACCATAGCAAGAAGTTTTGTCAATAATATTAGCAACTTCACTTCTTTTTCCCTGATTAGTAAGCGTCCTATTTTTTTGTTTTTTCTATTCACATTATGTTTGTTGTTTTTAGGCAAAACGACTAGAGCGGATTTTCGTGCCTCTGTGGTTACAATTGATATCACTCCAAACAGTCCTAAAATGTTATTGGGTTATTCAGCCCGTCAGTCAACGGGTATTCATGATCGTATTTATCATCGTATTATTTTACTGGATGATGGTATTAAGCAGTTTTTTCTTGTGTCATCCGATATATGTGTTATCTCGCCTTCTGAATATGATCATGTAGCTTCCTTACTTCAGCAAAAACTTGGAATTGATCCATTGAATTTTTGGTGGTCATTAACTCATACTCATTCTGCACCTGAGTTAGGCGTTCCTGGATTGCCTGCTGTTTTTATGGGGGAGAGATATAAACATGAAGTAGATACTGCCTATACATCAATGGTTGAACAAAAACTTATTGAAGGAATTATAGAGGCTCGACGAAGACTAGCACCGGCACGACTTGGGGTAGGCTGGGGTTTTTCGCAGGCAAATATCAATCGCCGAGCAGTGGATGTTGATGGTAAAGCTTCGCTGGGATTGAATCCTGATGGAGCGGTGGATCGTATGATCGGTTTGATGCGTTTAGACAAAGCAGATGGAAGTCCACTTGCCTTGATCGCAAATTATGCCATTCATGGCACAGTGTACGGAGCTGATAACTTGGAAATTAGTGGTGACGCACCTGGGATAGTCTCTTCTTATGTGGAACAAAAAATAGGCATACCGCTTCTTTTTATTAATGGTGCTGCAGGTAACCTTGCACCTATTTACAGCGTTGCGAAGAGTCCTTACAGCTCCAAAGAAAAGGAACTTGGACAATTTCGTGTGCTGCTCGGAGATAAAATATTGGATGCAAATAAAAAGATTATTTCGACAACAGATTCAGTGAACTTATTTACTGGGTCAATGATAATTGAAACGCCCAGAAAGCCTAATCTTGGATGGTCCGACGATCTAGCCAAATACACGCGCACAAGTAATACCGGTATAAATATGGTAAGGCTTCCTGCTCGGTTTTTAAAGATAAATGAGGATATAGCCATATGGAGTTTACCCGTTGAATTATTTTGTGAAATTTCCAACGAGGTGCGGGACCGTTCTCCCTTTCCTTATACATTCTATTACGGATATACCAATGGCTGGCTTGGATATCTTCCTACTGAGAAAGAGTGGGCCCATGGTGGATATGAAATCGAAACGGTTTCTCCATACACACCTGCTGTAGAAAAAGATGTAAAGGAATCTGTTATTGCATATTTGGAAGGTGAAATGAAAAGCACTAGCTCTTTTGCATCTCAGGCAATCAATCAACCTACGCTAGTTAGGCCGCAACCTGACGGATTGCTTAGATTTACAGCCGAGACTGGTAAAGGTATTGGGCCGGATGTCAAATACATGCCTGAGTGGAGGGCTTTTGGATGGTTTACTGCTACAAGCAGCGTAGAGTGGGAAGTGGATGTTGAAAAGACGGGGGAATACGAAGCGATGCTTGAATGGTCTGTTTCAAACGAAGAAGCAGGAAAGGAATTTCTGATTCAAGCAAAAGATAAAAAACTGACTGGAATAGTAACCCCTAGTGGTTCATGGGAAAAATATAAAATTGCAAAAGTAGGGGTTATTAAACTGGAGGCAGGATCTCAAAAAGTTGTGTTTAAATCTAATCAACCTTTTAAAACAGGCGCTTTGCTAGATTTTCGAGAACTTAGACTTCGCAGGATGAATAGCGAGTAACCATTTCTTTAGCGCATCTAATTCAAAGTTGTCATTTTATCTTCTGGGGGTATTAAAAAATGTTACCTGTAAAATTTTATTATGAAATTAATTCAAAAATCATCTGCATGTAAGACTGGAAATTTCAGACTCCCAAAAAAAATCTTTCAAATTTCAGTTTTACTTATTATTAGTTTTTTGTCAAATGAAATCATTTTTGCTCAACAAGCCAAGTCTGCTATCTCTTGGCCAAAAGGTAAACAAGTTGCAGTGAGTCTGAGTTTTGACGATGCCCGCCTAAGCCAGGTGGATGCTGGAGCAGCATTATTGGACGAGTACGGAATAAAAGCTACATTTTATGTTGGGCCCTCAGGCTTGAAGCAGCGCCTAGAAGGGTGGAAGAAAATTGCAGAAAATGGACATGAGATTGGTAATCATTCTCTTAACCACCCTTGTACTGGCAATTTTGCTTGGTCAAGGCAAAAGGCATTAGAGAATTACACAATTGATGAGATGCGCATTGAATTAATTGAAGCGAATAAACAAATAGAGGAATTACTTGGAGTTAAACCTGTGGTGTTTGCTTATCCCTGTGGTCAGACATTTATTGGAAGGGGAAAAAGTACTAAAAGTTATGTGCCACTCGTGGCGGAATTATTTTTAACAGGCAGGGGGTGGCTAGATGAAGGACCAAACGATCCAACATTCTGTGATTTTGCACAACTGACAGGCATGGAGATGGATGGGAAAAATTTTAATGAAATTTTATCGCTTTTGGAAAATGCGAAAAAGACAGGCGGATGGTTAGTGCTTGCTGGGCATGAAATGGGGGGCATAGGTTCCCAAACTACCCGTCTAGCCATGCTAAGAAATTTATTTGAATATGCAAAAAATCCTACAAATGGAATTTGGATAACAACTGTTGGTACTGCAGCTAAATATATACAGGATCAAAAAAAGTAGGTAAATTCCGAAATCAAAAAGAACGACTAATTTGATTTGTTATTTGTGGTGCTTCGGTCTGGCGCTTGAATCAAAAAAACCCTTTTATCTCTGTATAAAAATAATTGAATCTCAAAATATACATTGGAATTACGTCACTCCCCTTGATTAATAAATCACTGACAATTGAATCAAAGAAGAAATAGCGGAGATCCTCAATTATTAGTATCGGCAAGGCAGGCTACTAAACTTGTAGCTTTTATGTGGTTTGCTTATTTTCTAAATTATGCGGATAGGCAAGCCGTGTTTTCAATGTTTCCCTCTTTGAAAATGGATCTTGGAATGACTGACCAGCAGCTCGGTCTTACTGGAGCAATCTTCCTTTGGGTATACGCTATCGGCTGTCCTATCGCTGGACAACTTGCAGATCGTTTTTCAAAAAAACGCCTCATTTTACTTAGCCTATTTATATGGAGCCTTACCACTTTAGCTACTGGATTTGTAGGGTCAGCTATTATTATGTTGACCCTTCGTGCTATGATGGGTATTTCGGAATCAATGTTTATGCCAACAGCTATTGCACTGATCGCAAATACCCATCCAAGTTCACTTCGTTCAAGAGCTATCTCTGTGCTGACCACGGCTCAAATTACTGGCACTGTTGTAGGTAGTTGGTTTGGAGGTTGGATGGCGGATCGAGGCCAATGGAGGATCGCCTTTTTTGTACTTGGAATAGTTGGCTTACTCTACGTAGTTCCGTACTTTTATTTTCTTCGAAAGGTCAATGATATTAACCCTAGTCAGAGAAATAAAAATAACAGACCCTCTTTTTTAATATTAATCAAGGTGCGTACTTTTCTATTGCTCTGCTTGGTGTTTCCTGTTTTCGTATTTGGTATCTGGCTGCTATATGGATGGTTGCCCACTTTCTTGCACGACAAGTTTGCGCTGAATCAATCAGATGCAGCGTTAAATGCAACAATTTTTGTACAGTGCACAACAGCAATTGGGATACTAGGTGGAGGTGTGCTCGCAGATGCCTTATATCGGGTTACAAAAGCTTCACGTCTTTGGTTAATGACCGCCAGTTTAATTCTTTGCGCGCCTTGCCTGTATGCTCTCGGAAATAGTGATGCATTAAATTCAACACGAATTGCAGCAGCAGGGTTTGGATTATTTAGTGGTCTTTTAATGGGCAATATTTTCCCTGCTGCTTTTGATGTTGTACCTGCCGAAACACGAGCTTCTGCCGTTGGCTTATTGAATTTTTGCGGAGCAGTAATGTCCGGTTTTGCTGCACTATTCGGCGGTCTTTTTAAGCAAACTATCGGTATCGATCGATTGCTATCATTTACAGCAATCGCTTATATTTTGGCAGGGGGAGCATTATTTTGGGGGATTAAAAAATTATTTGCAACTGATTATATAAATACTTCTGCCTAGGAGTGTTTTCTAATAAAAAAAGTCAATTATTAATATTTCAATTTTTTAAAAAAGCCTGTCATATAATTTATAAACAGATGCCTAAAATTCTAATAGCCGAATGTAAACAGGAGGTATCTACCTTTAATCCAAATTTAAGTGGGTACGATGATTTTGGAGTTCGGTACGGCGATGAATTATTACAATATCATCGAACAGTACGAAATGAAATTGGCGGTGCATTGACAGTATTTGATGCAGATAAAAACATTACACTAGTACCAACCTATAGCGCCTTTTTTATCACATCGGGGGGCACATTAGCAAAGGGTGCCTGGGAAAAATTAAGCAAGAACTTTCTAGATAGTATTAGATCGGCACCGCCAGTGGATGGGGTTTATTTTTGCATGCATGGAGCTATGGCAAGTGAGGAAGAATTCGATCCTGAAGGATGGCTACTCGTAGAAACTCGGAAAATTTTGGGTAAAAATATCCCTATTGTTGTATCACTTGATTTACATGCGATATTAACGGATAAAATGGTTGAACATAGTGATGCTATTGTGACTTATCATACCTATCCCCATATAGATTTTTTTGAAACTGGTGAGCGTTCTGCAAAGTTGCTGCTTCAAATTGTAGCTGGTAAGGTAAAACCCATTACAGCAAAAGTAGCAATCCCAGCATTAGTTCGTGGGGATGAACTCTTAACTGATAGTGGTCTTTTCGGTGAGAGTATTCGAATTGCACAAGAAGTTGAAAATAGCCCAGGCGGGCTATCCGCTGGTATATTTATTGGTAATCCCTTTACGGATGTACCGGAACTTCAGACATATAGTTTGGTTGTGACGGATAACAATCTTGACATGGCTGAGCATGCATCTATTCGGATTGCGGAAAGTTTTTGGAAGAACCATAAAAGTATGCAGGTTTCATTGGTTAGTCTTGACGAAATGGCTACGATCATCAAATCGCATACCAAGGGCACAATCGCACTGATTGATGCAGCTGATGCAACGAGTTCAGGAGCATCCGGTGATAGCAATGTTATTTTACGCAAACTGATTGAAATAGGATATACTGGTCGGACATTATTGCCTATAGTCGATGAACCTACCGTTAGAAAAGCTTTTGCTGCAGGTGTTGGCAATACAATTCAGTCATCACTTGGGGGTACGCTCGATCCTAGCCGCTTTGAGCCGCTGCAAATTACCTCAAAAGTGTTATTACTCGCAGAAAGTCGCTTTCGCAGTGAGTCGTTTGGAGAAGAGTGGAATGCTGGTCGCACAGCAGTGTTGGAAATAAATAATTTCATAATAGTTGTAGGTAGTAGGGCGGTTAATCTTTACGACAGATCCTTTTTCTATGCCCATGGACAAGATCCAAAGCGATTTGATGCTGTGGTGGTCAAATCGCCCCACTGTCAGCATCATATTTATGCAAGTTGGTGTGCACGAATGGTGAATGTAGATGCTCCAGGATCATCAAGTGCTAATTTAAAGTACCTCGGTCACAGCCGTTGTCCTCGTCCAATTTTTCCATTAGATGCGACTGTGGAGTTTATTCCTAAAGCAAAATTTTTTAATAAAAAATAGCAATTAATATGAAAATTCGAGAAATCCGCTGCGCAGGTTTGTATGGAGCCACACCAGAAGGTGGTTGGAGTAATGAGCTTCGTCCTGATGATTGTGTACATACACTTATTGCTGTCCATACCGATGAAGGAGCAATTGGTCTGGGCAGTGTTTTCACTAATGATGCACTTGTTCGTGCCTCACTTGCTTTACTTGAACCGTTGTATATCGGAGAGAATGCGCTAGAGCCAGAACGCGTCAGTGAAAAGTTGCATCAAAATTCATTTTGGCTTGGCCGCGGAGGTGCTATTACGCATACCATTAGCGGTATCGATATAGCACTTTGGGATTTGTTAGGTAAGGCAACTGGTCAACCAGTCGGCCGTTTACTTGGCGGACGGTATCGTGAGCGAGTTCAACCTTATGCTTCCATTCTCATGGATGAGCCAGCTAAGCTCCACGATCATTTACTCGAAGTAAAGTCGCAGGGTTTTCGAGCATTTAAAATTGGTTGGGGCCCATTCGGAAGAAAAAGTGCAGCCACTGATGAAGCGATTGTAAAAGCAGCACGTGATGCAGTAGGTCCAGATTCTCGGTTAATGGTGGATGCTGGCGGAAGCGATGCGTTTTGGCCGAATGGTTATAAGTGGGCAATTAATACAGCGAATATGCTCAATGATTATGATATTCACTGGTTTGAGGAAGCGCTAAATCCAGACGCATTTGATGACTATGTGAATCTGCGAAAAAATTCTCCAATACCAATTTCTGGTGGCGAGGTCCTTACACGGCGACAGTCATTTCTCCCTTGGCTTACAGCTCAGGCATTCGATATTGTGCAGCCAGATGTAACAAAGGTAGGGGGAATTAGCGAAGAGCGCCGAATCGCCGCCATGGCCAATGAATTCGGTATCCGTTTTATTCCACATGGTTGGAATACCGCAATTGGGCTCGCTGCAGATTTGCATCTCGCATCTGCCTTTCCAAGTACTGATCTCGTCGAGTATCTTACAGGGTCACCGTTTATTGACGAAATCACAGTAGGTGGTTGGAAAATGGATGAGGAGGGTATGTTGAAGATACCTACTACTCCGGGTCTAGGGTTGGAACTCGATCTTGATGCGGTAAAAAAATTTACTAAAGGGGTAAGCTTATTTTAATCTATTGTTGTAAACATATTGATTTTTTAATTTAATAATTTTCATCAAAAGTAAAGCCAATTTTAAACGTATGAATTACATAGTTATTTGTTTTCATTGAAATAACGACGACCATTCATTTAAAAAGCAATTGTGTAAATCAGTTGTTTTTTAAATAGTTTTATTAAGATTTTGTAATTCATTGCATTTGATTTTTATTGGTATTATTTTTTTAAACAACTATCTCTCTATCTACTTTTTTTATCTATCAATATTATTAATTTATTTTATGAAAAAACGTACAGTACTAATTACAGGAAGCACAAGCGGAATAGGATTAGGCATTGCAGAAGTATTTGCTGAAAAAGGGTACAATATTATTTTTAATGGTTTAGAAAAAAACGGAGCTGAAATCGCTCGTGAAATTGCTAGAAAATACCAGATCGACCATATGTTTTTTGGAACTAATATGCTTGACCCAGTAGCATTAAGGGGACTGGTTCAAAACTGCGTAGTAAATTTTGGAAGTATTGATGTACTTATAAATAATGCGGGCATACAACATGTTTCCCCTATTGAAAGTTTTCCAGAAGACAAGTGGAACGAAATTATAAATATAAATCTCAACGCTGTTTTTCATCTAACAAAAGCAGCATGGCCTTATATGAAGAGTAATCGATTCGGACGAATTATCAATATCGCATCGGTTCACGGATTATATGCTTCTGAATTTAAAAGTGCTTATGTAGCAGCCAAACATGGGGTTATTGGTTTTACCAAAACCATAGCTTTGGAAGGGGCATCATTCAATATAACTTGTAATGCAATTTGTCCGGGGTATGTAAAAACGCCTTTAGTTGAAACGCAAATATCCGACCAGGCTAAATTTCATAAGCTTTCTGAGGAGGAGGTGATTCATCAGGTTCTTTTGAGAAAACAGGCAGTGAAGGATTTTATACCTATTGAGTTAATTGCCCAAATGTCACTAATGCTAGCATCAGATAATGCTTGTACTATTACTGGGATTGCATTGCCAATTGATGGAGGCTGGTCGGCTCAATAACATTTAATCATTTACTACTTTTTAATATTTCTTTATGCAGATTTTCTATATCGTTTTGCCATTATTTTTATTAATGTATTTAGCTTATAAAGGTTTTAGCGTAATCTTATTTGCCCCCTTAACAGCATTACTTGCAGTTCTGTTGATAAATCCAGGATGGGTGCCTGTATTTTTATCCGGAATATTTATGGAAAAATTGGCAGGATTTATTAAGCTTTATTTCCCTGTATTTCTTTTAGGTGCTATTTTTGGAAAACTAATTGAATTATCAGGTTTTGCAAAGTCTATCGCATTTGTAATAATAAAATTTATTGGTGAAAGCAAATCAATGCTTGTAACTGTTTTAGTGGGGGCATTGCTTACCTATGGTGGTGTATCCCTTTTCGTGGTAGTTTTTGCACTTTATCCATTTGCGTCGGAGCTTTTTAAAAGAACAAATATCCCTAAGCGACTTATTCCTGGTACTATTGCATTAGGCGCCTTTACATTTACAATGGATGCCTTGCCGGGTGCTTTGCAAATTCAGAATATTATACCCACTACATTCTTTAATACCAATACTTGGGCTGCTCCCTGGCTGGGCTTAATCGGAGGATCATTTATTTTATTAGTTGGTATGGTTTACTTGGAATGGCGAAGGCGAAAGGCGAAAGATGCAGGAGAAGGGTATGGAATTGGGCATATCAATGAACCGGCAGAAATTACTTTTAATAACCTCCCGAATGCTTTTTTGGCTGTATTGCCATTGTTGCTAGTAGGTATTTTTAATAAAATATTCACTAAATTAATTATCAGTAATTGGGGTAAAAGTTTCGACTTTTCATCTATCGGCATCAGCGGATTTTCACCTATTGAAATACAGAAAGTTGCTGCTATATGGGCTGTTGAAGGCGCCCTGCTTTTAGGTATTGTTACAGTTTTAATATTAGCCTTTAAAAGTGTAACAATACATTTCAATACGAGTATTAATGTTTCTATTGGAGGTGCAATGCTAGCTACTTTAAATACTGCATCTGAATATGGATTTGGTGCTGTTATATCAGCTCTTCCAGGATTTAAAGCAATCAATGCAGGATTGGCTTCTGCTATTCCGGATCCTCTTATAAATGAAGCCGTGACCATTAGCACTTTATCAGGTATTACAGGGTCTGCTTCTGGAGGAATGAGCATTGCGCTAGCTTCAATGAGTGAAACGTATATCACGGCTGCTGCTAAATTTGGCATTTCGCCGGAAGTATTACATAGAGTTGCTTCAATGGCCAGTGGGGGAATGGATACGCTTCCTCATAATGGTGCTGTAATCACATTGCTTGCTATCACTGGATTAACACATCGACAGTCATATGTTGATATTTTTGCGATGACACTGATCAAGACAGTAGCAGTCTTTTTAATTATTGCAGTTTATTATTTTACCGGAATTGTGTAGTTTGGAAATTCGTTGATTTTCAATTTTCTTGTTATATATCAATAAATTCAAAATGGAAAAGTTAGCAATTCTAGGTTGTGGAACAATGGGGCATTCTATTGCTTTGTGTGCGGCTTTGGCAGGTTTGCCAGTTAAGTTACATGGTGTTAATTCTACGGAAACTGAAAGGGCCCAACGGTCGATAATTGATAAGCTGAATGTTCTTTCTGAAAATGGATTATTGGATTTGGATAATTCCGAGTTGGTAACAAATAGGATAATCTTTACACATTCAATCAGTGAGTTAGCGGAAGGGGCATCATTTATAATTGAGACTATCCCGGAAAATTTAGAAATGAAAAGGGATATTTTTTTATATCTTGATAAGATATGTGATGTGGATGTGATTTTAGCTTCGAATACCTCTGGTCTTAGTCCTTCCAAGATTGCTTCTGGCACATTGAGCCCTCAAAGGATTGTAGTCACTCACTTTTGGAATCCTGCACATCTTATCCCATTAGTGGAAGTTGTTAGGGGAATTCATACAAGTGATCAAACAATAAAACGAGCTTTCGATTTATTGAAATGTATGAATAAGAAACCGATCGAAGTAAAAAAGGAATCTCCTGGCTTCGTTGGAAACCGTCTACAATTTGCTCTGCTTAGGGAAGCGCAATATATTTTGGAGCAAGGTATTGCATCTAAAGAAGATATCGATGCGGCAGTGACATTCGGAATTGGACGAAGACTTTCTGCAACAGGGCCACTTATTTCTGCAGACATGGGGGGGCTAGATGTTTTTTCAGCTATTTCCAATTATTTATTTTGTGAACTTAGTAATGCTAAAAAGGCTTCACCTGAGCTAAAAAAATTGGTTGAAGAAAATAAATTTGGAGTCAAAACTGGTGAAGGATATTATAAATGGGATAAATCATTTATTGAAAAAATGAATCAAAAAAGAGAAAAGGATTTGATACATTTTTTTATTCAGGACTCAGAAGTTGACAAGCCTAATCTTTAAAATGGGTTAAATTTTAATAGCATGTTATTAAATTATTCTATTTGAAGTATGTTAGACTATTTTCTTATTAAATATTTCTACTACTTGAAAAATCCACGCATAATGACCCCTTAAGACAAGGTGTATTTCTGTTTTTCATCTTACAAAAGCTGCATGGCATTATATGAAGTGTAATCGATTTCAGGGATTCAAAAAAGATGTCAACTCCTAATTAAGAGATAACATTTTTCCTATAGGATCTTACATGTTTTCAATAACCATTGCTGAAGCCCCGCCGCCGCCATTACAAATACCAGCTGCACCATATCGGGCATTTTTTTGCTTCAATACGTTGATAAGGGTTACTATAATTCTTGCTCCACTACAACCCAATGGATGTCCTAATGCTACAGCTCCCCCATTTACATTTACCGTTGCTGGATCTAGTTTCATCCTCCTACTGTTTTC
Organism: Chitinophaga pinensis; assembly: GCA_945876095.1. Taxonomy (GTDB): domain Bacteria; phylum Bacteroidota; class Bacteroidia; order Chitinophagales; family Chitinophagaceae; genus Ferruginibacter; species Ferruginibacter pinensis_E. Next base: position 14,475 of record CAMCMP010000028.1, on the reverse strand, counting down.
AATCCCCACTACCGCAAAAGCTTCATTCAGCTCCCAATAACTTATATTTTCCATTTTTAATCCTGCTTTTTTTACCGCTTTAGGAACGGCTAAAGATGGGGAAGAGGTAAACATTTCAGGTGACTGTTCCGCGTCGGCATAACCTAAAATTCGGGCAATGGGTTTTAGGCCCAACTCATCCGCTTTTGCTTTACTCATTAGCAACAATGCCGCTGCTCCATCATTCATAGTAGAAGAGTTAGCAGCAGTAACGGTTCCGTCTTTTAGAAAAGCACCTTTCAGAAAAGGAATCTTATCAAATGCAACATTGAAAGGTTCCTCATCTCTATCAAATATTACCGTTGATCCATTTTTTTGGGGTACTAAAATCGGAATAATCTCCTCTTCGAATTTCCCTTCGGTTACTGCTAGTTGCGCGCGCTGATAACTTTCAATGGTAAAGGTATCCTGCTCCTGCCGGGTAATTCCACAAGTACTAGCGCAAAGTTCAGCTACATTACCCATCGCTTTGCCATCATAAACATCCGTTAACCCATCTTTCACTAGTCCATCTATCATTTGCGTATTGCCGTACTTGTTACCCCAGCGCAAGGAATCTGCATAAAAAGGTGCATTGCTCATACTTTCCATACCGCCAGCAATTACAATCTCTGAATCCCCTAATAGAATACTTTGCGCAGCCATTGAGATGGATTTCATACCGCTGGCACATACTTTATTGATTGTGGTACAATTCACATGATTAGGCAAGCCGGCAAATTTGGATGCTTGTCTTGCAGGTGCCTGCCCTAAATTAGCTTGAACCACTGATCCCATCAAAACATCGGTTACCAACTCTGCAGAAATACCCGAACTTTCAATCAAACCCTTAATGGCAAATGATCCCAACTGAGTAGCAGTAAAGTTTTTTAAGGATCCACCAAAACTTCCAATAGGAGTTCTAAGGGCTGCGATAATATATATTTCAGTCATTATGCGTTGATTTTCTAGATTAATACAAAAACTTAAAACTTATTTCTTATTTGCATCAGGTTTATTTTGATCCTCTAATGCCCAGATAGCATCTCTTACGTAAGCTCGGCATTCCATCAGTGCTGGCATTTGTAAAAGTGTGACTGAGATTAAATTTGACTTTGTAAAAATTGACATATCCGTATTAAATGCACCACTATGACCGTAAGTACCTTCCTTGTAGAGTAAGAATCCTACGCCAAAAGGGGATATTTTAGATCGCTTTACCAACATGCTGTCTAGCGTACTTTTCATAATATACCTTCGACCATCTAGCTCACCTCCATTAAGGCACATTTGACAAAATCGAGCTAAGTCAGCAGCAGTAGAGAAAAGTCCACCATAAGGTAAAGCTACCCTGTTTTTATCAGTTAGCGGTTGTGTAAAACCTAATGCAACGGGCTTAAGAATATTACTATCCATTTTATAACTTGTCACTATGCGAGCCACTTGTGCTTCCGTAGGAACGAAAGTGGTATTTTTCATTCCCAGCGGATCGAAAAGACGTTTCTGCATAAAATCATCGAATCGATAGCCACTTAACAACTCAATCATTCGACCAACAGTGTTAATTCCCATATTACTATAAATCTCTACTACACCAGGATCGCTTTTTAAATGGGTATAGGCATAGCCAGGCATAATATCTTCTAAGATAACTCGGTCATAGGGTCCTTTTTGTACTGGAGGCTCGGGAGGTAATCCACTAGTATGATTTAGCAGATCTCGAAAAGTGATCGGCCTTTTAGGATTTCTTAGCAACGTACTATGTTCATCAATTTCTACTTCAACCTTTTGATTTTTAAAAACCTTAATATATTTATAAAGCGTATCGTCTAATGAAATTTTTTGCTCTTCCAATAGCATCATAAAAGCCAATGCTACCATTGGTTTTGTTTGTGATGCAATCCAGAAAAGATCATCGATTTTCATCGGTACCTTTCGTTCCAGATTAGAATATCCTAAAGCTTCCAAACTTATAATCTTATCCTTAGAAGCTAGCAAGGTAACGACACCTGCAATTTCCCCTTTACTAATTCTTGGTTGAAAATAGGATAGTGGCTTTATTTTCTGAATCTCTATCTGACTATAAGCCAAAGTAAAACAGCCTAGGAGTCCAAATAAAATAATCAATCTTTGCATAGGAAAAAGTTAAGTAGCTTTTATTAATTACTGTTCAGAAGTATTTATTTGAAAGATAGTTTAAATAATATCAAAAAGAGATTTCATGGACGAAATTAATGGCAACCCAATTTTATCACGATCCATTTTATATATTTGTATCCTATTTGTACCTCGTTTTATGTAACCAAACCCAGTAGTGGCGTGGATTTTATGTATCGGAAAGTAAGAGGCAAAAACAAACACCTTTCGCCATGGTATTTTACCTAGCTAAACTGCATGAAAGCAGAATCAGACAATCATTTTTAATCTTAATAATTAAAACGGATTGCCATGAGTCGAACTGATTAATTTCCTATTAATTACAGGATTTTTTTTCATGAAATATAGAAAAAAGTTCGTGATATGTTCATTGCCAAAAAAGCGTTGTATTATTTTACTTAGAAAAACTCTGTTGGCAAATTGTTTTTTCCATTGTTGCTCATAGCCTTTTTCTAAGGCCAAACGATTTCTTCCATTCTTAAAATAATAATCTATGTTTTGAAAAGCAATTTTGCTGCCATGCATTGCCATACTCATTCCATTGCCACATAAAGGAGTTATCATTCCTGCAGCATCACCTATACACAATACGTGATTTTCAACCTGTGATTTAGATTGAAAACTAATTTGTGATATGACCAGTGGCTTCTCATATATAAATTGGGCATTTTCGAATATTTTTTTCAGCTGCGGATTTTTCCATAAAATATTTTCTTCCATTTCAGGAATACTATTGTTTGATTTTTTTAAGTTTTCTGCAGTAGTCAAGTAACATAAACAACATTCCCCATTTTCTATTTCCTCTATTCCACAATAGCCATCTCTAAAATTATGCAAAGCAACCTGCTCTCTAGGATGATTGTATTTAATATGGTATTTAACGCCAATAAAGTTGTTTAAAGCGTTCGGCCTTTTTTTTGCAAAAGGACGTGACATTCGAATATCTAGATTGCTTCTTTTTCCAAAACTTCCTGCAGCTAATTTAGAATGATAAGTTTCTTTATCCGTTTTAATTTCGAAATGATCTTCAATAAAATGGATATCCAGCACCTTTGTGTTTGTAAAAATTTCTACTCCTTTACTGATAGCCAGATGATACAAATAATCGTCTAATTTATATCTACTTATTCCAAAACCTCCAAGCGAAAGTGGAAATACGTAGCCCTTTCCATTGGGTGAAGATATTTTCAACTCATTAATAGAAGGAAGATTCCAAAGTGCAATAGGAACTCCTAATTTTTCTAAGAAGGGAAGCGATTCATTGCTAATATATTCTCCACAAACCTTATGAAATGGATAAGTTTCTTTTTCAAACAAAATACAGTTATAGCCCGCATCAGCACATTGAATAGATAGACAAAGTCCAGCTAGACCTCCTCCTATGATTGCAATGTCATACTCATTTTTCATTATTTAAATTCTTGGATTGAATAATTAAATATCTAAAAGCCCATTGCCAGTTAATTTGAAAATTAAATATCTTGGCTTTTGAAAACAATCGCTGCCAATCTTTTTTAATAAAACCCCTTTCTACACTTAAGGAAGCATCATTTTTTACCAAATACGATTTTGAAAATAGCTGCGTTAGGGATCTGATTGAATACCAAGCTAACCAATGACGTTGAAGATCGTTGATAAAAAATCCAGTGCTCGAATTTTCTTGCATCCATTTTAATTGAAAAATTAATTCTTCATCAGTAAAATGGTGACAAAATAAACTGGAAAAAATAATGTGAGGCTTATTTTCAAAATGAACTTTTGAATAGTCACTGTATATAAATTCTGTATTGTCTTTTAAATATTTATTTTCTTTTGCAAAAGCGATGCATTCTTTATTATAATCGATACCAATGCAATGAATCTTAATATTCATTGTTTGACAGTATTTTACAATCGCCACTAAATTATCGCCTCCCCCGCATCCAATTTCACAAACGGTAATTTCTTTTTTGCCTTTTAATAATTCTTTAAAACCTTTGATGGTAATAGCATGTCCACCAAGCCAAGTATTAATGGTATTTAGCTCACGCATTGTCTGAGCAATGTCACTAAATGGAATATCTTCTTGATCTAGTAATTCTTTTTGGTAGGATCTTGTTTTTAAATTCATCATTGATTCATTTAATTCTTTTTTAAAAGAAAAGTTTCCATAGTTAGTCCGGGCCCAAATGCTACGCCAAATACATTTTCATTCGATTTGATCTTGTCGTTCATAATTTCTTTTAATACAAAAAGAATCGTAGGCGATGACATATTTCCATATTGGGTAAGTATTTTTCTTGCATATTTTGTTTGATCTGCAGTTAGTGATAATTTTTGTTCTATCACATCCACAATTTTCTTACCTCCAGGATGTATACACCAAAAAGGAATATCAGATAGAGTCATACCTTTTTTCTCGAGAGCTTCAGAAACGAGTAATTCTATATCTTCTTTAATTAATTGAGGAATATAACCACTAAGTGTCATTAAAAAACCTTTGCTACTTATTTCCCAAGCCATGTCTTTTTTTCCTTGAAAGGCAACTTTTGAATAAAAACTTTCCAAATGTAATGACTTAGGGGCAGAGCTATTGTTAATTAAAACTGCCGCACTACCATCTGCAAATAAAAGGCTACTGGATGCATTTTCTAGGGTATATTCTTTCTGAAAATGTAGGGTACACAATTCTGTTGCTACTAAAATAACTTGTGCAGAAGGTTCACTGTCACAAATGAATTTTGCCATTTTCAAACCATGGATTGCAGCATAACAGCCCATAAAATTAATGGAGGTTCTAAACAGTGTTGGTGAAAGTTGCATTGCTTCCATAATTTCTAAATCCAACCCAGGAGCGCTCATCCCGGTACAACTGATGGTTATTAAGTGTGTGATTTGCTCAGCCTTAATAAATGGGTCGATGCATTTTGTAATAGCTTCAATTGATAGGAGGCAAGCATTTTTTTTATAAAATGTCATACGCTCATCAATGGAAGGGAACAGGTCTTCATTATTTTTTGGCAAAAAGTTACTTTCAGTATTCGGTATGCTGTAATCAGGAATAACCGAATGCCTTGTTTCAATTCCACTGTGATGGTATAGAAAAGCTAACTTTCTTTTTTCATCAGCATTTAACAGATAGGCATTTTGCATATAATGTAAAATGTCAGTTTGTTTGTGCGCAAATGACGGTGTTGCGGTTGCTATAGAAACAATATCAGCCAAAATAATTCAGTATTAATAAGGTTAGAAATGCCAGATTGGTGCAACTACTAGCCAGCCATACCATTCGCATAGTTTTTTTAAAATTTGCTTCATCTGGATTTTTCCATACTTGCAGCATCCAACCAATAAAATATAAAACCACTGGAACGAAAAAAAGTTGAATGATCCAGAAATTTTGTAGTTGGTCAACTTCTCTAAAATAGGTAAATAGGGTACAAAAGGCAAGTAAATAAAGGATAGCACAGAAAATAAAAGTGCCTTTTTTTCCTAATAAAATTGAAATTGTTTTGACACCATCTTTTTTATCTTGGATGTGCTGGTAAATTTGGGTAATCGGATAAAAACCCCCAATTAGTAAACCGGCTGCTAAAATTAGTAGAAAAGGAACCTGAATTGTATAATTACTACTAACACCATGTACTATTGCAAAAAACATTAGCGAACCTTGATTAACAATTACTAGCAAATAACCAATTATCGGATATTTTTTTAAACGTAAGCCCCTCCAACTATACAATCTTGAACAGATAATAAAAAATAGAAAGCAGGCAGAAAAAATTTGACTTATAAATAAGGAAATCATAAAGCCAATTACATCTAAAATCAATGTAAAATAATATAATTGTTTTGTTGGCTCCATCGGATTAGCCACACCGCCGATGCTTTCTGTATCCCGATCATTATAACTGTTAAAGCCATTACTAGAAGGGTAAAGAATTAAATGTAACAAAAAGAAAACTAAAATAGCCCTGGTCCAATTTATATGATCTGTAATGCTTAATGCAAACCAGTAAACAGGCATAAGAAAAAAGCTAAACGGAATTCGCAAAAGCTGAATAGTTGATTTGTAAAACAAATTGTGCGTTTTTTTATATTTGCTGAGTTCAACAGATAAGTGCAATTTAAAAACAAAAGGCAAAAAAAGCTTTTAAAGGCTTTTTTGCCTTTTGACAGAGTAGTGCAAACTTTGTATTACTATGGACAAAAATTACACACAACTCAATTTGATACAAAGATATCAGATTGAAGCATTATTAAAAACGGGATTAAGACAAAATTTGATAGCTAATCAAATAGGGGTTCATCCCTCTACAGTTGGAAGAGAGCTGAAAAGAATCATAGCTTTGAAAGGCATAACTGCTAGAGACTATTTAGTAAGTAATGCTCAACGTAAAACAGACATTCTCCACCAGCAAAAGCTAAAGCAAGTTCTTTTCACTGCCTAAATGAAGCGATATGCGATCAAACAGTTGATGATTAACAAACGGAGCCCTGAATTGGTTAGTGTAAAGGGTAAAGAGAGTGGCGAATGTCCTATCAGTCATGAATGGTTGCATCATTGGATTTAGGAATCTGAGCATGGTTACAAACGAAAGAATAGGTGCTATAAAAAGCTTTACAAACACCTCAAACACGGCTAGAGAAGGCGTAAGCGGGGAAATAGTAAAGATAACAGAGGTGAATCCAGAACCAGGTACCCATCGAAAAGCGCCCTAAAATTGTTGCCAAAAGAAAACGTTTAGGAGATATAGAAGATGATTTGATGATGGGTAAAAATCATAAAGGTGCATTATTGGTAATGATAGATAGAGCTAATTACATAATTGTTTTTAAAATTAAGTGGCAAAACCAGTGAAGAAGTATCGGCTGCTATCATAAATAAGTTATCAAATAGTAGCTATAATTTAAACACATTAACTTTTGATAATGTTAAGCATTTACAGATCATCAAATAATAGGAACGCAGCTTCGTGTTAATACTTATTTACTAGACCCTACACCAGCCAAGATAAAGAAACAGTAGAAAATAGAATAGGTGTGATTAGAAGGTTTTTTCCAAAGAAATCAGACCTTACCTTTATAACTCATCAATAAGTTAGAGAGGTATAGCAAAAACTAAATAATAGACCAGTAAGAAAATTTAATTATCAAACACCTAATCAAGTTTTACAAAGAAAAGTTGCACTTATTGCTTGAACTTACATTATACCAATACTTTAGTTTTTTTACTGATTAAAAATTTTCAATCAGAATATATTTTATTTGAAATTCTTTTAAAGTAAAGTGAAACCAACTAATATTAAATACAGTCACCACCTGGATGATTGATCGATAAATGGTTTTTATTTTTCCTAATAGTTTTCATTAAATTCAATAAAAAGAGTTTACTTTACTTTTTTAAAACCATTCTAATGATTATAGGGAATTTGGAGGTAGCGGACATTGTTTTTCCTGAAAAAATGTATTGGAAAGAAGCAAAAAAAGCCTGTACCTCTTTAGGTGAAGGTTGGCGCTTACCAACTAAAGATGAATTGAATATTTTGTTTGAAAATAAGGCTAAAATAGGTGGTTTTTCTGAAAATTACTATTGGAGTTCAACCGAAACAAAAGGAGTTTACAGCGCATGGATACAGCTTTTTGACGATTTTGGTGTTCAGTTCAATTCATATGTTAAGGGTTTTAAATACAATACTCGTGCTGTTAGGGATGTTCAAGAAATTAGCTAACTTGATCTTACTGATTACTCTTCGATACTTTTTTAAATTTTAAATTATTTCCAATGACGAACTTAAAAATAAATCATTTACAGCATATCGGTATTCCGGTTGCTGACATTGAAATTTCTCAATCTTTTTATGAGCGATTGGGTTTTCAAAGAGCAATGAATTCTACTTTCCTACACGAAGGAGAGCAGGGTAAAGTTTCAATGATGAAGCGGGATGGAATGATCATAGAATTATACCAAATGCCTGAGGCTGAATTAATCAACGTTCGACAAAGAAAGGATGGAAAAATTGATCACATTGCTTTTGATGTAGATGATATCAATGAAGCATTTGATGTATTAAAAAAAGAAGGGTTTTCAATAATAGAAGAGCAACCTGTTTTTTTAAATTTTTGGGTGAAAGGATGTAAATATTTTTACATTACCGGTCCAGACGGTGAAAGATTAGAATTTTGCCAAATTTTGTAGATACGCGGTTTTTTTATTTTCATTTAGATAGTATTTAAATTTTCAAGTTATCTGGAAAATATAAATTAGCTAAATGCAAAAACTCATCCCCTCGCATAAAAATAGAAATATCTACTTCTGAAAAATTATTCTTTCCAGCAGCAGCTAATAATTCATTGGCTGAGTGCAAAGTATTTTTATGAAAATGATATACTCGATCAAATTTTTCTCTTACCACTAGTCCTTTCATTAGCATTTTGTTTTGAGTAGCGATTCCTGTTGGGCATTCATTGTTATTACATCGCAAAGCTTGAATACATCCCAATGAAAACATAAATCCTCTTGCGCTATTACAAATATCTGCACCTAAAGCAATAGCTCTAAGTATAGAATAGCCTGAGATAATTTTACCACTGCAAATGATTCGAATTTTATCTCTTATTCCTAATTTGACCAATGTTTTATTCACAAATATTAATGCTGGTTCAAATGGCATTCCAACTCCGTCAGAAAATTCTGGTGGCGCTGCTCCAGTTCCACCTTCTGCTCCATCTACCGTTATGAAATCGGGAAAACAGTTTTGTTGAATCATCTCATTGCATAAGTTTTCAAATTCACTTGTTTCTCCAATACAAAGTTTAAAACCAACCGGTTTTCCGTTTGATAAATGACGTAATTCTGCGATGAATTCAACCAATCCCTTGTAATCTTTAAATGCAGAGTGTCGGGGTGGAGATAGAATGGTAGTAAATGGTTCTACTCCTCTAATTTTAGCAATTTCTAAGGTGTTTTTTTGTGCTGGAAGAACACCACCATGTCCTGGTTTTGCTCCTTGTGAAAGCTTTATCTCAATCATTTTCACCGCTGACAAATTGGCCTTTTCAGAAAATTTATCCGCATCAAAATTACCCTCCTTATCTCTACATCCAAAATAGCCTGTTCCTATTTGCCAAGTAATATCTCCACCTTGTAAATGAAACTCGGTTAATCCACCCTCTCCGGTGTTATGATAGAAGTTACCCTTATGCGCACCTATATTTAAAGATTTAATTGCATTTTCACTGAGTGATCCAAAACTCATTGCTGAAATATTCAATAAGGAGGCTGAATAAGGTTTTTTGCAATCTGGCCCTCCTACTAGAACCCTTGGAAGTTCTTCATTAACCTTAGTGGGAAAAATGGAGTGTTTTATTCCTTCATAATTCGATTGGTTCAATTGCAGTTGCGTCCCAAAGGGTAATGACGAGTCAACATTTTTTGATCGCTGATAAATTAAGGAACGTTCGTTTCTTGAAAATGGTTTTCCATCAGTAGATCGTTCAATAAAATATTGTTGAATTTCAGGTGAAATTGTTTCAAATAGGTACCTGAAATGTCCAATCAAAGGAAAGTTTCTTAATATGGTATGTTTGGTTTGGATGGCATCAATAAATCCAATTACAAATAGAACAATCAAAATTAAAGGAATAACAGGTCCAATGATTTGATAGAAATATAGAAGGAAAGAGATGACGGTAAAAAGAATTCCGTAAATGAAAAATTTTTTTCTCATGGTGGCTGGATATTTATTTATTGCCATTGGTGCTTTTTTCAAAAAGCAGCACTCGGACTATTAAAACTATTGATTTTACTGTGCTTTACAAAAACTAATTTTATAAAAGTTCAATTTTTAATTATTTTTTAACTCCTTATTTAAATTTGTTTCTCTCTTGTAATTGGGCTATTTCCAATTGTTTAGTTATTATTTTGGTAGATTTTATTGCTATTGAGAGGGGATTACATTTTTACTATATCAATTCAAATGTTTTTCTTAAAAATTGATTTATTTAAAATTTCTACACGAAATTTGTTAAAGCTTCAATATTTAATATGAAAAAAATAGCTATCCTGGTACTGATTTTCTTGAATTACAATCTGCTGGCACAGAATGTAGTTCAAATTAAACATGCTAGTTATACTTCTTTATTTTGCATCGAAAAGTATTACCCTCTAATGGTAGAGTGGTGGGAGACTACTGCTAAAGCTGATTGTGCTACACCTACTGCTAGAAAAGATAAATTTAAGCCCGACCCATTGCTCCCTAGAGAAACTAATTTAAAAAAAGATTATGTTAACTCAGGAACAGATCGTGGACATATGTGCCCAGCGGCAATTAATAAATGTAAGGGTGAGAAGGAGATGGAGGAATGTTTTTATTTTTCCAATATGGCACCTCAATATCATAGCTTAAATGCTGGTGACTGGGAAGCATTGGAACGTTTTACTAGAAAAACTGCCATTCAACAAGATAGCATCCATATTTGGGCAGGTAATATTGGTGAGTCAAAAAAAATAGGAAAAGTATCGGTGCCTTTACAATGCTGGAAAGTGATACATATTTTAAACACTAAAGAATATAAAGCCTATTTATTTAATAATGATTCGTCCAAAGCGGATGGTATTAATAATAATGAGGTGACGGTTCACCATATCGAGCAATTGACTGGCTTTAAATTTTTATAATAAACCGACTTTCTCATCAATAACCTATTCAAGTACTCACTGCTATTTTAAAGACCATGCTGAAAAATGAGCAGGAGTGCCCTTCTGGGTCCATATTACTGAACTTCCTTTGTTGCCCATTGATTGGTAGAGGCATTGAGTTATTACCCAACGTTTCGCCTAATCAATTATATGAATGGGGGCATTCGATCCTAAATCCAAACTGTTCTCCTTTTTTAGATTTAATCCAGCAGTATTGACTGACTTCCTTATTAAAATAGTTTTGAAATATCAATTCCTATTTTTAATGTTAAAGTCATAATTGTAACAATCATTGGTATCAATTATTGTGCGAAAGGAGTCTTTACTTTTGTTAAATCGACAATTTTTTAGGCAGTAAGCAACGAAAGAGAACTTGTGTAGGATAAATCAAAAAGGCTTGCTATAGCAATAAAGCTTACCTTTAATATAGTATTTTTTACATTTTAAATCAACGATCTAATTTAATGGATCAAAAAAAAGGTTAAAAACTGAAACATGTACACTTACATCTGGAATAAATATCTGCCGGTAATTAGGATTTTATTGAAAAAATCAGCAGCTGGAGATCAACTCTTAAGTTTAAATCGAGAAGATTTTGAAAGAGCTGGTACTGGAAGAAAGGCTGGTTATAAATTTACGATTGAATTTACAGAAGGAAAGGTAAGCAATGTTATCAGTGGGTCAGATTTAGCTAGCCATTTGGCAGCCGCTATGTTAGAAGATTCTGCTACTAAAATAGTTTTGTTGACAGGTCATTTTCAAGTGATTTTGAATACAAAATTCCAGATTACAGTAAAAAATATTACTCCTCAGTCTATTACCTCCCTATCGGATGGCGAAACAAGTAAGGATTAATCAAATATTTAAGCAATTAATAATTTAATCACTCATTCGTATTTTGAAGTTTAAAGATTTTAGTTTTGATAACCGACTATTGGAAGGAATTGAGGCATCTGGATATGATGAAGCTACCCCTGTTCAAGAACAGGTAATTCCATTGGTATTAGCAGGAAAAGATGTTATTGCATCTGCACAAACCGGAACAGGAAAGACTGCGGCATTTTTACTTCCCCTCATTAATAATATTATTTCATCACCGCTCAATCATCAGAGTATTACTGCATTGGTGATAGTACCTACCAGAGAATTAGCTATTCAAATAGCTCAGCATATGGAAGGCCTTTCTTATTTCACTTCTGTTAGTTCTATTGCAGTATACGGTGGGGGAGATGGGAATGCATTTGTCCAAGAAAAAAAGGCATTGAGTGCAGGAGCAGATGTAGTAATCTGTACTCCAGGAAAAATGTTGGCTCATATTAATATGGGTTATGTTAAGTTTCAGGGTCTCAAATATTTGATTCTTGATGAAGCGGATCGAATGTTGGATATGGGATTTTATGATGACATTATGCGAATCATTCATGCCTTACCTCAGAAGCGGCAAAACTTATTATTTTCCGCAACCATGCCTCATAAAATTAGAGAACTTGCAAGAACAATTCTTCATCAGCCAGCAGAAATAAGTATTTCAATCAGTAAGCCCAATGAAAAAATTACTCAGCTTGCTTATGTGGTTTATGAAACACAAAAAATTCCTTTGGTAAAATATATTCTGCATCAAAAAAACTTTTCATCCGTATTGATATTTTGCAGTAGTAAACTAAGTGTAAAGCAATTAACCCGTGATTTAAAAAGAACTAATTTGCCGGTAGATGAAATTCATAGCGATCTAGAGCAGGATAAAAGGGAAGAGGTATTAATGCATTTTAAAAGTGGACGTATTCAAATTTTAGTAGCTACTGATATACTGAGTAGAGGTATTGATATTGACAATATTGGGATGGTATTAAATTATGATGTACCCCATGATGGAGAAGATTATGTCCATCGAATTGGGCGAACTGCTCGAGCTGCTGCTGAGGGTACCGCTATCACCTTTGTAAGTGAAAGGGAACAACGAAAATTTGCAACTATTGAAAAATTATTGGGAAAGCCGGTACCAAAAGTAGCCGTACCCGAGCAATTTGGCGAAGCGCCTGCCTATAACCCCAATGCCTCTCGTCCTAGTGGAGGTCAAAGAAATACTCCTAGACCTCAAAACTCTCAAAGAAGGACTACTCGATAAAAAAATAAAAACCCCTGTCTGGTCAATAAAATCAAAAGAGACAATTTTAATTCTAACTACTCAATTTTTAAAATTAAAATTCTTGTTAAATTTTATACTTAATCCAATGCAGGAGACTATATTTTGGCGAATCATTAGGTAATTGCTTTTAAAGTAGTAGAGTATATTTGTAAAAACATTGTACCATATCGCAAGTCAATAACATATTATCCAATCCGATCGAATACTTGAAAGGGGTAGGTCCACTGAAAGGTGCCTTGTTGAAAAAAGAGGCTAATATTTTTACATTTAAAGACTTGCTCGAATATTATCCTTTTCGGCATATTGATAAAACTCGGGTAGATAAAATTGCTGATCTTAATCCAGCAACAGAGTATGCTCAGGTAGCAGGTCGTTTGTCTCGCTTTGAAATAATTGGCGAAAAAAGAGCTAAGCGATTAGTTGCTTATTTAAAAGATGGTTCCGGTGAAATTGAACTTACCTGGTTTCAAGGTATTAACTGGGTAGAAAAGACACTTCATCCTGGCGATCTTTATTTAGTTTTTGGGAAGTTGAGTTTTTTCATGAACAAAGCCCAAATTGTACATCCTGAAATAGAAGTTTTCACTCCTGAAAAATCTGGGGGCAAAAAATTCCTCGAACCTATTTATCCATCTACAGAAAAGTTAAAAGCAAGGGGGCTTAGTGGAAGGGCAGTGGGTAAACTTACCTTTTCTTTGTTGCAGCTTTTATCCCAAAAAGACTTTCCTGAAAATCTTCCTGAATCTGTTGTTGTTCAGTATCGTTTTATTTCAAGATGGGAGGCTTTTTGTTCTATTCATTTTCCCGCATCCGATGACATGTACACTCATGCAGTTAGGAGGTTAAAGTTTGAAGAATTGTTTTTTGCTCAATTGCGATTGAGCATGCTTAGAAGTACTCGCCATCGATTTAGTAAAGGTTGGGTCTTTGATAAAGTAGGAATAATTTTTAATACATTTTATAATCAATACTTGCCTTTTCAATTAACCAATGCTCAAAAAAGAGTGTTAAAGGAAATTAGAAAAGATACTAGTACTGGTAAACAAATGAATAGACTCCTTCAAGGAGATGTGGGTAGTGGTAAAACTATTGTAGCCTTACTAAGTATGTTAATTGCTGCTGACAATGGTTTTCAGAGTGTGATCATGGCCCCTACCGAAATTTTAGCACAACAACATTTTATTAGTATTTCTGAATTACTAAAAGAATTGCCCATTTCGGTTAGGCTACTTACTGGATCTACCATTACCAAACAAAGAAAAGAAATTTTAAGTGCATGCGAAGAAGGGACCTTATCAATATTAATTGGAACGCATGCTGTGATAGAAGATAAAGTATTGTTTAAAAATCTTGGATTTGCAGTGATTGATGAGCAGCATAAATTTGGTGTAGCTCAAAGAGCAAAGTTGTGGAAAAAAAATACACTCCCTCCACATGTCTTGGTAATGACGGCTACGCCTATCCCAAGAACCTT
>CAMCMP010000027.1 GCA_945876095.1 Chitinophaga pinensis | reverse complement strand
GTGAACTTAGCTAGCTGCAGTACGAAATTTTTAAGGGAAGATATTGAGTTAGTATTGTTTTATTAATGAATAATAAATAACTTTTCGATTCTTGTAAATTTTGGCAGCTCCGAATGTGGAAAATCCACGTAATTTTTCCCCACAATACCATTTTGACCTAACCCCCTAAAAAATGGAACTACTACAAATTGGTTGCAACATTCCAACTACTTGAATTACAATGCAAATGGGGGGGGTCAATTTAATATGGCGAAGATGGGTTATTGAAAATTGGCGATCCTAGGTAAATATATATCGTGGAGAAATAGGGTCATTATGCGTGGATTTTCCATCAATTGCCATCATCCCTTCACTGTAAAGTGTAAAATAATTAGTTTCTTTTAAAAGGGAAAACGGGTTTATTAGTTCTCAATTGATTAATTGCTTTGTCAACTTCTTCCACCGGAAAGTTGCATACTTTTTTGGAACATACATATATCAATGTATTATTTTTAGGTAATTTTGATTGTAAAAGAGGAAGATTCTCTTTTACCGTTTCACCTAGGAATAAACAAGTAGGTAAATAATTGTGCTGCAATTCCTTGTTTTTTTGATGTGCCCTATTTCCCATTATAGCAACTTCGTAAGTGCCATAAGAAAGCCATCCGGCTAAATTGCACCACTGTGTGTAATAAGCAGGTGATTTTTCTACTTTTTTTTCTACAGCAGAAAACATTCTGGATGTTTTATGTGAATAATATTCTTGGTCATAATAAACCCCCAATTCATAAAGCACCTCAGCCATTATCGAGTTAGAAGAGGGAATTGCATTATCCTCGATTTCTATTTTTCTTACCACAAGATTTGAAGAAAGGGTAGCTGCGTAATTAAACATCCCGGAGGTGCTATCATAGAAATTTACAATAGCATAATCGGTAATTAGTTTTGAAGTCGAAAGCCAATGTATATTAAAAGTAACCTGATAAAGTTTTATAAAGGCTCTTGCTGTAAAAGCATAATCATCAAGAAAGCCATCAACAGAAACATACCCAACTTTGTAATTTCTTTTCAACTTACCGTTTTTACCCAGCATTGTATTTTCAATAAATTCTGCTGTAGACATGGCCTTCACTAAATATCCTTCGTTTCCCGTGGCAACATATGCGTCGATATAACCTTTTAACATGATTGCATTCCATGCAGTCAATATTTTTGTGTCCACTGTTGGCTTGATTCTTTTATTTCTTTCAGCCAATAGCTTAGCTTTAGATTCTCTTAGGATAGCATTAAATTTTTCAGGAATTTGTTTTTTCAAATATGAAAATTCCAGGGGAGGCAGAGTTGTGAATAATATGTTGCTTTTATTTTTCCAGTTACCTTCCGGAAGAACATTGAAATATTCTGCCATTAAATTTCCTGTAGCACCTCCAATTACTTTGTTAAACGAATCGTATTCCCATGAATAATACTCACCTTCTCCTTCTTCCGTATCTGCATTCAATGAGCTATAAAAACCGGCTTTTGGAGCAGCTAATTCCCGCTCCACAAAGACAATTGTTTCCGAAAGTATATTTTTATACAGCTCATTCTTAGTAACCTGGTATGCATGTGCAAATAAGCTGATTAGCTGCCCATTATCATAAAGCATTTTTTCAAAATGTGGAATTCTCCAAAGACTATCTGTAGCATAACGTGAAAAACCCCCTCCTACCTGGTCGTACATACCTCCCGTAATTATATGAGTAAGAGTATTGTTGACTTCAGTCAAAGCTTGAGAATTACCTGTTAGATAATAATATTGTAATAAAAATTCCATTGCGGAAGGCATAGGGAACTTAGGAGTTCCACTTAATCCGCCATTATTTTTATCAATCAGCTTATTAATATTATAAAAGAAATTATTATAGGTTCGTTTGTCTAGTATAAATGATGAAGTATCAGTATTTAAAAAAGAAATATCTTCCTTTACAATTCCTTTTGTCAAGGCATCTGCCTGCTTTAGTACTAATTCATTTTTTTTCTTATACGCTTCTGTTATCTGCTTTAATAAATTAATCCAGCTTGGTTTACTGTAATAAGTGCCAGCAAAAAAAGGTTTACCATCGGGCAAAGCAAATGCATTTAATGGCCAACCTCCACTCCCAGTGAGCAATTGACAGGCGGCTAGATAAATGTTGTCTACATCAGGGCGCTCTTCTCTATCTACTTTAATGCAAATAAAATTATCATTCATAAGTCTTGCCACTGAAGTGTCCATGAAAGATTCTTTTTCCATTAGATGACACCAATGACAAGAAGAATATCCAATACTGATAAGAAGAGGCTTATTTTCCTTTTTTGCCTTAGAAAATGCTTCGTCACCCCATTCATACCAGTACACAGGATTGTCAGCATGTTGTTGAAGGTATGGACTACTAGAAACTGCAAGCCTATTTCGATTATCACCGCTATTGCAGGCACATAAAACCATTAAAAACAATATGGGAAATAGGGTTTTGATAATTGCTAATTTTCTTGTGAATAGCTATTTAATGATTAATTTGAACCTAGTTTGAAACACCCTAAGCAAATCATTATTAGAACTAACTAATATAGCTTTACCTGTATTGGTTTTAATTGATTGTAAATCCTTAACATTATAAGGTGTGAAAAATCCACTTTCTAGTGGTTTGGAACTTTTAAAGTGTCCCCCTCCCACTCCTTTTAAAAACAATCCTACTGAAGCATCCGCAGGAGTTGTTTCTACCTCAATATCAAACTTATTTCCAGCAATCAGTAAATCCTTTATACCGTCTCCATCAAAATCATTTATTAGAATTCCATTTACAGTGGATAACTGTGCCTCATAAGGAAGTTTTATAGAAGTAAATTTTTCCTTGGAATTTACAAAAACCACACTAGAAAAAAGATGGGCCTGGTAATGTAAAGCATTTTCAATATCTTCTCCTAGAATGCCCTTTAAATCACTTTCTGCAAAAGAGAGATAGGTGGGAAATTTTTGGGCAATCATTGGGCATTGTTGTGAGGTGCATTCTCGCCCTCTAATTGGGACCAATAAGTCATTTAAATGTTTGGCAAGAAATATATCATTGGTTCCATTATTATCAAAATCCTTAGCATACACTTCAAAGGGTTTCTTTTTACTTGCGGAAAATTTGTAATTTTCACCGAGGTTACCTGCTACAATATCTATATCTCCGTCTCCATCAATATCATCCGCTACCAATTTATTCCACCAGCCTTCCGTATTTTCCATGCCATAATGGGAAGATACATCTATAAATCTTCCTTTATCAAATGAAAATATTTTTATTGGCATCCATTCACCAGAAATAATTAATTCAGGTTTTTTGTCTCCATTAAGGTCAGCAGCGATTGCAGTTTTTACCATGCCCGCTAAAGCGAAAGAATGGCCTAGTTCCTCTGTCTTGTCAATGAATTTACCTTGTTCATTAACCAATAAATAACTTCTTGCTGGGTATGGATAATGATTTGCTACTACTTCCCCACCCCTGAAAATATCCAAGTCGCCATCCCCATCAAAATCAAATGCTAGGGCACAAGACCCACTGCTTAGAGTTACAGGAAGAATTGACTTCTTGAAATTTCCCTTTCCATCATTCAAATATAATCTATCTTGATACATTGATGAGCCTTCCTTAAATTCACTGCCTCCACTGACTATATACAAGTCAAGATCCCCATCATTATCTGCATCAAAAAAGACTGTCCCCATATCCTCATAAAGTTTATCCATTTCAAATACAGCAGTATTTTTCTTTTCCAACCTTCCCATCTTTTGAAGATAAAGGCTACCAGTTTGCCCCTTCGCCCCCCCTATATATACATCCTCTTGTCCGTCACCATTTACATCGCCAGTGGCAATGAATGGCCCATTCCTAGTTAAATCATGTGGCAATAACACCTGGTCTTTATAAACGTCAAAAATATTTTCTTTATGCAAAAAGGGTTGAGACAAAAAATGACTGGTAGTTTCTTCGAAAAACGGATGATAAATAGGCTTTTGCAATGGACTTTGAGCTGCATTTTTGTAACTAATTTTTACTACTTGATTGATAGTTGCATTTTTTAATACATTTTCTTTTCCGTCGGGCCATACAACTAAAATACTGTCTACTCTCCCTATTTTACCTACACCAAAATGCACGGTAGATTCATTGGAGGAAAGATAGCCCCTGACCGTTTTCTGTTGAAAAAACTGTTGCATTTTAGAATCATAAAATAATGAGATTTTTGCACCAATTCCATCTCTATTATTATCCGGCCCTTGTAATTTTATTCTTAGATAATTGTTTTTATTATTTGTAGTGTTTTCATATAACAAGGCTTTTTCATCAAGATTATTGATAACTAAATCAAGATCGCCGTCATTATCAAAATCGGCTACTGCGGCGCCATTTGAAAAAGTGCTATCTGCAAAACCCCAGCTTTCAGACACATTCTCAAAAGCTAGGCTTCCTTTGTTTTGGAACAAATAGTTTCTAACTTTAATAGGCTCATATAACTCTATAAAATCTTTGAACCCTTTTGAAAAATAGGCCTCAGTAGTTGGATATTTTGTTGAGCTGGCCAGCATATGCTCTCGCAATTTTTGATCAATATCACCATCAAATACATCCCGCCGATATCCATTGGCCACAAATATGTCTCGGTTGCCGTCATTATCAAAATCGCTGGCTAATGTGCTCCAACTCCATTCCGTTTTTGATACCCCTGCCATTTGGGAAACATCACTAAAAAATCCATTACCCTGGTTTAGGTGCAAAGCATTGTGCATATATTGTTTGTGAAAATCACTATCCACTATTGCATAAAATCCCTTTACATCCATTCGAGGCATTGAAACTTTTGCTCTTTTATAATTTTCAGGAAGCATTTCCGTTACAATAATATCTTCCAAGCCATCATTGTTGATATCGGCAACATCGGTTCCCATAGAAAAAAACGAAACGTGATTGGTTGCCTTTTTTATTTCATCTATAAATGTTCCGTTCTTCTGATTAATATACATATAGTCATTATCAGCATAGTCATTAGAAACATACACATCCTGGTAACCATCACCATTTAGGTCAGCAGTAACAACAGACAGTGCGTAGCCATAATTATGAATGATACCTGCCTTTTTGCCTATTTCCGTAAACTTATTATTATCATTCCTGTATAACTTATCTCGAGCAAAATCTGGAGAATTTCTTTTCCCAAGCGTCATTTTGGATAAACCTAGGAAAAAGGAGTCTGGTCGATTAGTTATGTATACATCGAGGTCATTGTCATTGTCCATATCAAAAAAAGCAGCGTGTATAGAATACCCTTTTTCATCTAGCCCATATTCTTTTGCTTGCTCATTGAATGTTAAATTACCCTGGTTAATGTATAATAAATTAGTTCTTTCTTTCTTAGATTCTCCAAAGCCACCCTTGCATATATATATATCCTGCAGTCCGTCGTTATTGATATCTACTACTGTTACCCCATTATCCCATCCTTTGCCTCCATCAACACCCGCAGATTGAGTAATGTCTTTAAATTTAAATCCCCCTTCATTCAAATATAATTTATTGGGTACATCATTTCCGGTAAAATAGATATCCTGAAAGCCATCGTTATTAAAATCGCCAATAGCAACGCCCCCTCCATTATATACGTACGCAAATTTATCGAAATAATTTTTTTCATAATTTTCATCCACAAAATTATTGAATGAAATGCCACTTTGCGATGAAAGAATTTTTTTAAAAACAGGGACACTGATTGAATGTGCTTGATTTGCATTTTCATTGCAAGACAGTAAAAAACATATTGGAGCCCAAAACAACACAATGAATACTTCAGGGATGACTATTTTTTTTTTTGACATTGTTTATCGTTTTAATTACTGCCGAATCTAAATTTTTTTTCCAACATGTGTCAAGTATTTTTTCCAAACAACTTTTGCAACACTTCTTCCCAATTTCAATCCTTCCAGATTTTCACTTTGAATGTGGTATCCACCAAGTACCCTTGAAATTCCGGCCATATTAGCTGTTTGAGTAAATGTTGGAAACTTCAACTTTACCTCAACCCCCTTATGATTAGGCTCTGTCATTGCGCCTGGAATACGTTTAACTTCAATACCAAAATAGTCTTTCCCTGTAAATAATTTCAATATTTCTGCACAGGCGGCACTTACAGTACTATGACCTGATACATAACTTGGAAATGGTGGACAAACAAAAGTTTCAGGAGAATAAGGTCTCCAATCTTGTCCTTTTAAGGTTGTCATTCCTTTATCTGGCCCTCCCCATCCTTTAATAAGTTGATTATTATAATACGCATGTATTAAAGCAAAAGGCCGGGCATAATCATAAAACATTTTTGAATCCCAACAGGCAATAAATGCATCCATAGCAGCAGCTCCTACTAAGAAATACATTTTCACATCTTCATCCAAACTATGTTTGTCCCTTTCAGATACATTTTGTGCAAAAAACAACCAATGCCCTGCTTGTTGCACAGATTTAGGGCCATCGCGCATAAATTCAACTAAAGCCTTTTGTTGGTTAGTTAAATGAGCCTGCAGATTAACCACCTCTTTTAATTCATTTTTTAATTGCTGAGAGCCAAATACAGGTGGTGGCGCTGGCCGAAATTGACTAGCCGAATCAAGAAACAGAGGAGCCACTTTGTTCCAAAAAGGAGTAAGACAAGCAGGTGCAAATCTCCCTCCTTTTCCATCCGAAAAATATTTTGGTTGCCAGTGAATTAAATTAACCAGTGAATCAGAACATTTGTAAGGTACATATCCTGTATAGTCGGAATAGGGATCCAAAATTACCCCTCCGACATTACCACTTTGATTAGCGCCATCATTAAAACGTGCATCAATAACAGATTGGGCTGCAAGATTCCCAATCCCTATAGCTGTTGAGGGGTCGTTTGAATTGTCAGAAGGGTCATAGCCTAAGGATTTCATTTTACTGATAAGCAATATAGAATCATGAGAATAATATTGCAGCATCGTTCGAAATGCAGCATAACTTACCGCTATTTCTTTATTATGAAACGTTTGTTCCTTTTCAGGACGCCTGCCTACATTCTTTAAATAAACAGGATGGGCAATGGAATCATATCTTGACCATGCATCAAAAACAGCTGTCCAAGTCAAGCCTAGAAATCGTGAAGTAATGGTAGGCCTAGGCCTGAACAGGTCTGTATTATTACCAGTCACTTGCAATGCAATTTCAGCCCATTGATAAGCGATATTTTCTTTTCCAAAAGGCTCATTTACTGTTTTTATAGCCTTATTTCCAGAATAAAAAAGCCCAAATAACAGCAAGCAAAAACTCCATTTCATATGCTAAGGTATTCAAACTATTAAAAACCGGGGAGGAGAATAATCTCCTCACCGGTTAAAAATAAAATCAACTATTTTAATACCCTGGATTCTGAGGATATTTTGGTCCAGTAGTAACTAAGTCAATTTGGCTTTGAGGTATGGGCCGTAACATAAATTCTGGTTTAAAATTAGCAATAGGATTATACATTGTAAGCCTTGCACCCAATGATTTTGTACGAACCAAATCATACCAGCGCATCCATTCTCCAAACAATTCTCTTGTACGTTCATCCAATATAAAATCAAGTGTAACCGTACCCGGTGAAATTTGCATTGCAGCAGCAGCAGCAGTTTTTTGCGCTGAGCTATTGGCAGGGTTAAATGCCGCACGAGTCCTTAGTACATTTATCATGTTAGCTGCATCGGCAGAATTGCCTGCTTTTAAGGCAGCTTCAGCAGCTATAAGATAAACCTCTGAAAAACGCATTAAGATAAATGGCCTGTCAGAAGCATCATTTGTATGAAGTCTTGTAATGTCATCATGCTTTTTCATTGAAGGATACATATTAACATCATATTGATTAGGAAGCATCAAATAGGCCTTTGTAGCCCTTCTGTCAGCCTCAGTTATCGTATTGGAACCCCAAAATTTCAAGGCTGTATCAACCCCTTTTACCCAAGAATATGTGCTCAATCCACCCATTGGATTGTTAAAGTCAGCAGCCCTTGTAACTGTAATAGATACAGCTGCGCCGGTGGTAAGAGGGCCAGGGCGGTTAAATAGGTAGAAGGTTTGAAAGGTTTTGCCATATCTTGTATCAGTTAATTTATCTGCAAAAGCTGTGTTTAACACATAGTTTGAAGGACGCACCCTGCCCCATGGACGGCCATTTGCAAGATCCCGATCCAACGGATTGGCATTAACTGTTGGTGCACCCGTAATACCCACATTTAAATTGGTGTTAAATACGGGATAGTTAGGACGTTGGTAAAAATTTGAACCATTAAATTTTCCACCGGGGCCACCTGTACCGTAGCCGGTAGTTTCAGCTCCCTTTGGATCTGAATTTCTATCTACTACAAACAATACTTCTTTACCATATTCATTGCCTTCCTTAAATACATCTGCAAAATCTTGCCAAAGGTCTAAGGTGCCACCACCATTTCCATAAGTCCCCTTATTAGTAATTAAATCATTAGCAGTAGCGTAAGCATCTGTAAAATCTGATGCCTTAGCAGCAGCGGTCCAGCCCCTTGTTAAATATACTTTTGAAAGCAGGAATTTGGCAGCCCCTTTTGAAGCTCTTCCTGGAGTAGGTGAAGACTTTGCAGGTAATCCCGCAATTGCATCAATGAGATCCTGTACAATTAAATCATACACCTTTGCAATTGGACTACGAACAGCAGCGGTTGAGGGACTTGTTGCAAATTTGGTACTAAGACTTACATCACCAAAAGTTTGTACCAACATGAAATAATAATAAGCCCTTAAAAATTTGGCTTCGCTTGACAATTTAAGTTGGTCTGCTACAGAGATTCCTGCCAATGGCGCAAATTCTAATACACCATTACAATTGTTGATTGACCGATATGACCAATCCCAAATTGCTTGTATAGTTTGATCGCTAGATTGCAAAGTATAGGTGTGAAAGTTACCACTTGTTCCAAATCCAGAAAGATGCTCATCAGTACCAATCATGGTGTTATAACACATCCCCTCTGCGCCATACCAATTACGCATATTCGAATATGCACCTACTACAGCTGCATCTACCCCTCCCGGTGTTTTAAAATAATCCGGTAAAATATTTGACTTATTTTGCTCGTCCAGGATTTTATTGCAACCTGAAGTTAAGAACAGCATGCAGCTGATCAAAACCGACCATGATATTTTATTTATAATTTTCATTTTTCGAATTTTTAGAATTTTTAGAATTTTTAGAATTTCATATTAATACCAAAAATAATTTCCCTTGTTGGAGGTGTATTTAAGCTAATTTGAATACCTCGAGAGGGCACAGCTGTACCACCACCCTGAGGAGCCAAAGAACTCCCGGTGCTTGTTCCCTCTGGATCAATTGCATATCCATCTCTAACCATTGGAGAATATACTATCATCGGATTAGAAATAGAAACGAAAACCCTTGCCGAGTTAATACCCGATTTAGCTAAAAGTTTTTTACTTATTAAATAACCAAAGCTAATGCTTCTAATTCTGATGAAAGAGCCGTCGTAATACCCTAGAGTAGAGGTGTAATTATCATTAGGAGATTGACCTGTTGGTTGTGGAAACTCATTAGTAGGATTAGTTGCTGTCCAATAATTTACCTTCCACTGATTTACCCTTCCCTGACCAAAAAAGCCATATCCACCTGATCCGCCATTGTTAGATTGTAAATAGTTTGCAATTGCAGTGCCCCCAACTCTAGCAAAAGCAACAGCAGTTAAATCGAAATTTTTAAAAGAAAATCGATTGGTTATGCCTCCAATCCAGTCTGGTTGGGCACTTCCAATTACCTGCATGTCATTGGCATCAATTTTATTATCCTTATTAAGATCTTCAACACGAATACGGCCTGCTAGCTGTGGAGCTCCATATAAAGCAATTGTAGCTGCATCTGAAGTCTGCCATATACCTACCTTTTTGAAATCGTAAATAACATTGATGGGCTGGCCTACAAACCAACCATTACCTATATCTTTCAATTTACCTGGTTCTTCAAGTGCCATGATTTTTTCCCTGTTAAAACTCCAGTTAATATCTGTTGTCCATTTAAAACCACTTTTGGTATCAAGGTTTATAGTACTTAATATCACTTCAACACCATGGCTTTCTGTGTTGGCAGCATTCGTAGTAATAAAATTAGCGCCGTTGCTTATTGGCAAGGCCTTATTTACTAATATATCTTTTGTACTAGCTTTATAAATATCTATTGAACCTGAAATTCGATTTTTTAAAATCGCAAAATCTATACCGAAATTATTTACCGAAGTACTTTCCCACTTTAAAGCAGGATTAGGCAAACTACTAACATAGTATCCAGTTGTATTAACGGTTGCGCCAAAATTATAATTTACACTACTAAGTCCTCCCAAAGTAGTGTAAGGTGGCACAGATTGACTTGATGAAATACCCCATCCCACTCTCATTTTTAGATTGGAAAGCCAAGATGAATTCTTAAGAAATGATTCTTGAGAGGCATTCCAGCTAGCTGCCAACGCAGGATAATTAAACCATTTATTACCCGCTGCTAAGCGCGATGATCCATCCCTTCTGAAAGTTGCGGTAAGGTTATATTTATCATTAAAAGTATAATTCAATCGACCCATATAAGAAAGTAAGCCACTTCGGTTGTAACTTCCATTTCCTGCTAAAATTGAACTTGCTACCTGCGCAAAATTAGTATTCTGCACATAATCTGCCGGTATACCTGTACCACTAAAACTTGAGCTTTTTGATTCATCTTCTGTAATTACATACAAGGCAATTAAGTTAATCCTATGCTTGGCCGCAATAGTCTTATCATAGGTCATCTGATGATTAATTGAATAATTCCAAGATTCTCCATCAGCTATTGAAGCAGTGTTTGAGCTGAAGGGAGTACTGGAACTACTGGTAAGAATGGTATTAGATCCGCGGTAGGTACCATAATTATCCTGCCTCATATCCAATTGAACATTTAGTTTATATTTTAACCCCTCTGCCAATTGCAGCTCCCCGTATAAAGTATTATAGGTTCTAAGCCTTCTTCTTCTATCAAGGGATGAATTTGGATTGGTTAAGGTTAATGGACTTAATCTAGCACCTACATCCTGATGACCAATCATTGGCTGAATATTTACAGTACCATCTGAATTATATGGAGAAACAAGAGGACTCAAAGACAAAGTATTGTACACTGGGTTCAAACCATCACCATCAGTATATCCTAGAGAATTCATGGTATTTAAACCTATCTTAATTCTTTTTCCAATTTTTTGATCAATCGTTGCTCTTAAAGAGAACCGCTCAAATCCAACAAGAGGCATAATACCTTCCTGATTTAGATAACTGGCACCAATGCCATACTGGGTTTGGTCATTTCCGCCAGAAACACTTAAGTCCTGTGTGGTTATCAACCCCTTTTTATAAAGAAAATCTTGCCAATTAGTACTAACACCCGCACCATCCCCTAATAACTCAGCGGGAGTAAATATGGTAGGGGATGTTGCACTGGCAGCACCATATTTCGATTCATCTTTAAATGCTTTATAATCTTTCCCATTAAAAACCGGGAATTGATCTATTGGAGCCGTTGAACCTAAAGTAGTATTAAAGCTAATTACTGATTTGCCGATTTTACCTCTTTTAGTGGTTACTATAACAACTCCATTAGAGCCCGCAGATCCCCAAATAGCAGTAGCAGATGCATCCTTTAAGATATCGATATTGGCAATATCATCCACATTTAAGTCATTGATACTACCCCCGAATGGAAATCCATCCACTATAATTAAAGCATCATTGGAACCAGATAAACTCCGATTGCCACGAATACGAATTTGACCACTGGAACCAGGCCTCACCCCTGTTCTTACAATATCAACCCCTGCAGCTCGACCTTGAAGCGCCATAGTAAGATTGATTGCAGGTACTTCATCCAACACACTTTCTTTAATGGAAACAATAGATCCTGTTATATCTCTCTTCTTTTGAGTGCCGTATCCAACTACAACAACTTCATCGAGTGCATTATTGATGGGGGTAAGTGATACGATAATAGTTGTTTTCCCTCCTACTTTCACTTCCCTATTATTGTTTCCTAAAGCAGAAATAATAAGGGTGCCTTTTGAAGATACCGAAATCTGGAAATTACCTTTGTCATCGGCTATGGTTCCAACAGTACTGCCTTTAACCATTACAGAAGCCCCTGGTACGGGAAGACCATCCTGGTATGTAACTTGTCCCTTAACCGAAATGTTTTGTGCGGACAGTTTATTTGAAAACAATAAAAGTTGAAGCATCAATACTATACTTAAAAAGACTGGTTTGAGATAGATCCAGCTCTTTTTGAAAAGCCCTTTCGAATTTACTTTCTTTTTCATAACGTTTTTTTTTGGCAATTAAAGTGAAAAAAAATGGAAATGATTAAATGCTGAAGCGAATAAATACTTGTTAACAAGCGTTAATCGTTTCTTTTGAATTTCTTTGAAAAAAGAAAAGATATTTTTAATGCAATAAAAATTTGTGGGATTAAATATTGAATGAAGGTTTAAAAACACTACAAATTTAAATGAAGACATTGCCAAACTAAATAGGTAGAACTGGAAATAATATCGATTAAATTTATTCATAAATATTAGCAAAGCACTATCATAAAATAAAACACTAAATCAAAAATAGGGAAATTTTACTAATTTGTAACCGATTACAAAAATAAATTTTTCTTTTTTCATAATTGCAATTATATTTGCTAAACGACAGGAAGATTATGAAATATGAAAAGGATGTAACTATATATGATATTGCAAAATCTTTAAAGTTATCTGCAGCTACTGTAAGCCGAGGCCTTAGAAATCACCCCACAATTAACAAACACACCCGAAAGGAAATAATTGATACTGCCAAGGAGATGGGGTATAGATCCAATTCCTTCGCCAGTAGTTTGCGCACTAAGAAGACCAATACAATTGGGGTAATTGTGCCTAGACTTAATAGCTATTTTGTTGCAAGTGTACTTGCTGGCATGGAGGATGTTTCATATAAAGAAGGTTACAATCTCATTATCAGTCAATCGCTGGAAAAAGTTGAAAAGGAAGTTTTTAACGCTCATACCATGTTTAATAAAAGGGTTGACGGTCTGCTTATCTCGTTGGCTTATGATTCTATAAATATAGACCACTTAATTCCCTTTTTTAAGAAAAATATTCCAGTAGTTTTTTTTGACCGTACTTCCCAAAATAATGAAAGCACGAGCATACTGATTGATAATTATAAAGCCGCTTATGAAACTACTAAACACTTGCTGGACAATGGCTGTACCCGAATTATGCATCTTGCAGGAAATCTTCTACGCAATGTATATGCTGAAAGGTTGCAGGGATATAAAGCTGCGCTAAAAGATCATAATATCATTTTTGATGAAGCCCTTATTTACACTAGCAAACTGGATGAAGAAGCGGGTTATTCGGCCGCCGATTATATTTTGAGCTTACAAGCGGACAAACGCCCAAATGGTGTATTCTCCGCCAATGACACTGCTGCCGTTCACTGCATGATTCGTCTCAAGTCTGCCGGTGTGGTTATACCAAATGACATTGCTTTTGCAGGCTTTAACAATGACCCTATCAGTAAAGTAATTGAACCCAATCTTACCACCATTAACTATTCTGGCTATCATGTAGGAGAGGCCGCTGCACTAAGTTTAATTAATCACCTGAAAGGAACAACTAACATCAAAACGACCAATACCATTGTACTTAGAGCTGATTTGATAATAAGGGATTCTTCGGTAAAAAAATAAATCAGGTTATTTCCCTTTTTTTTTCGAATTTCATGTAACCGATTGCAATAATCTTTCCGATTCCCTGAATATTTATAATCGGTTATAAATGATTTTGTCAGTAGCCCATTGTTGCGATGGAAGGAATTTACATTAATCAATATCAACCAAGGTCATGAGAAAAACATTGCTATTTTGCCTTTTGTTATGGTTATTGTCTATACCGGTAAATGCTGAAAACGGTTACGATTGCTGGCTACGGTATATCGAAGTGAAAAACATTGATATACTTTTACATTACCGAAATAGTATCAAAGCCATACAAATAAATGGCAATTCCCCTACCATGTTTGCTATAAAAAGTGAATTATCAAATGGACTAAAAGGCTTATTGGGTATTACAACACCCTTCTCGCTAAACGCTGATAATAATGCAACCTTACGAATCGGTTCAGCGTCACTACTGGGTGCCGAAAAGTCTTCTTTTGGACCTGAACTTCAAAAAATCGGAACCGAAGGCTTTATTATCCGTACAACAAAAAATAAAGCCAACAAGGGTATTGTAATTACTGCTAACTCCGATATCGGGGTTCTTTATGGTGTATTTTACTTTCTTAAGCTGTTACAAACCAATCAATCCATTGACAATTTAAATATTGTTTCTTTCCCTAAACTTTCACTTCGCATGCTTAACCACTGGGATAACCTCAATCGTACGGTAGAAAGAGGATATGCAGGTAGCAGCATTTGGAACTGGCACACTTTACCCACCTATATTGACAAAAGATACATTGATTATGCAAGGCTGAACGCTTCAATAGGCATTAATGCAGTTTCACTTACCAATGTAAATGCAAATGCAGCCATTTTAACAAAGCCCTTTTTAGAAAAAGTTAAAGCGCTCGCTGATGCATTTCGCCCTTATGGAATAAAAGTTTTTCTTACAGCCCGGTTCAGTTCCCCAATAGAAATTGGCAAATTAAAGACTGCAGACCCACTAGATAGTACAGTACAAAATTGGTGGAATAATAAAACAAATGAAGTTTATTCCCTCGTACCTGATTTTGGAGGCTTTTTAATAAAAGCCAATAGCGAAGGACAGCCTGGACCTCAAAACTATAACCGCAGCCATGCAGATGGAGCCAATATGTTAGCAGATGCCTTAGCCCCCCATAAAGGGATTGTTATCTGGCGGGCCTTTGTTTATAGCAATGAAAATCCTGAGGACAGGCATAAGCAAGCTTATAATGAATTTGCACCGCTCGATGGAAAATTTAGAAGTAATGTGATTTTGCAGGTAAAAAATGGTGCAATTGATTTTATGCCAAGAGAACCATTTCATCCTCTATTTGGCGCAATGCCAAAAACACCTTTAATGATGGAATTTCAAGTAACCCAAGAATATTTGGGACAGTCAACCAACCTAGTTTATTTAGCCCCTTTATTCAAAGAGGTACTTCAAAGTGACACCTACTCTAAAGGGAAAGGCATTACTGTTGCCAAAATAATTGATGGCGGCATCGACCATCATACCCTGAATGGCATGACTGGAGTGGCAAATATCGGCAGCGATATTAACTGGTGTGGTCACCCTTTTGCTCAAGCAAATTGGTATGCTTTAGGCAGGCTAGCGTGGGACTATGAATTAACCAGTGAGCAAATTGCAGATGAATGGTTGAAAATGACCTTTTCAAATAATTCAGCTTTTATTAAAGGTGCCTTACCCATAATGTTACAAAGTAGAGATATTCTAGTTCAATACTCTAATCCTATTGGACTGCATCACATCATGGGTACCGGTAACCACTATGGACCAGCTCCTTGGGTAAATAATTTAAATAGACCCGAATGGAATCCCGTTTATTATCATAAAGCCGATAGTACTGGCATTGGTTTCAACAGAACTTCTACTGGCAGCAATGCAATTGGCCAATATTTTCCGGAAGCAAGAAAAATGTGGGAGGACATCGACCTTTGCGAAGAAAAAAATTTGCTTTGGTTTCACCATGTTCCTTGGAATTATACACTCAAGAGCAAAAGGATATTATGGGATGAACTTTGCTTTCAGTATTATACTGGTGAAAATAGGGTGAAAGAAATGCAGCATTCGTGGGATGATTTGAAACAATACACAGATCTGGAAAGATATAACCAAGTTAGGATGCTACTGAAAATTCAGCAGCAAGAAGCCATCTGGTGGAGGAATGCCTGCCTTTTGTATTTCCAGCAATTTAGTAAAATGCCAATACCCTCAAATTATGAAAAGCCCGATAAGTCATTGGAATATTATATGGGATTGAATTTTTCTTTTGCTCCGGGCAATTAATCAATAACAGCTAACAATGGCAAATTGAAATGCTATTAAAAAATAAACCAAAATGGATTCAAAAATCTCTAGAATAGAAAATAGTGAAAAAAAAATAGCTATTGTTACAGGAGGGAGTGCTGGACTTGGGCTTGCCATCGCAAGAAAATTTACACAAAACAATATCTTAACAATTATTATTGGGAGAGATGAAGAGAAATTAAAAAAGGCAGTAGCTCAATTAGGAGAAAATTGCTTCTATAAAAAATTTGATTTATGTGCCCTGTCTGACATTCCAGCACTAGTAGAAAATATTATCGATGATTTTGGAGAAATTGATATCCTGGTAAACAATGCGGGCATCAATATGAAAAATGATTTCACCCAAGTAAAAGATGAAGACTTTCAAGATGTACTTACAATCAATTTATCAGCCGTTTTTTCCTTAAGCAGGGAAGTAGTAAAGCATATGCTAATTAGATGCTCAGGAAGTATAATTAACATCAGTTCGATGGCAGCTCAATATGGCATTCCCAAGGTCGTGGCCTATAGCGCTAGTAAAACTGCAATTGAAGGAATGACAAGAGCAATGGCGGTAGAACTTTCCCCCAATGGCATTCGCGTAAATGCAGTCGCCCCTGGTTTTATTTATTCAGATATGACAAGTAAAGCATTAGATAGTGACCCCCAACGGAAAGCAAAGGTATTTGGTAGAACCCCTATGGGACATATGGGACAACCCGAAGATATAGCTGAAGCAGTTTACTTTCTTTCGGGAGAGTCGGCTAAATATATTACCGGGGTTGTGCTGCCGGTAGATGGAGGAAATAGCATCGGTTTTTAGGTAAATATAGAACGGGCTAAGTTTTGTTATGATTGAGAGTTTTAAAATTCTCCCAACGAATGAGCGGTAGTATATATTTTTATCTAAACACTTTATAATACAACCTGGCAGGCATATTCTTAAATACTGGATGGTAAATTCGGGTGTTGTTTTACAAAAATTAGTAATTGATTTTGGAGGAGTAGCATCCAGTTACCTTGGACCAGCAGAAACTAAATAATTTAAGTTTTATTCATTATAAATAAATTCAATAAAAAAAAAGTATGCGCTACCATTTGTTTTTAGTAGCCGCCCTGTTAATAATTTCAGTAAGCAGTTGTAACCAAACTACAAGTAACACACCCGTTAATAGGGACACGGTAATAATTCAAGTAAAAAAAGAATACCTATCGGCACCGTTAGTGTCAAATATTTATACTGCCGACCCATCGGCACATGTTTTCAATGGAAGAATCTACATCTACCCTTCGCATGATACCGCAACAGGCGCCAAAGAAGATAATTTGGGTGGACACTTTGACATGAGGGATTATCACATTCTTTCCATGGATTCAATTGGCGGAGTTGTTACCGACCACGGGGTGGCATTGGATATTAAAAACGTATCTTGGGCAAGCAGGCAAATGTGGGCGCCGGATGCAGCCTTTTCCAATGGAAAATATTACCTGTATTTTCCTGTTAAAAATAAACAAGGTATTTTTCAAATTGGTGTGGCAGTAAGCAACCGACCTGAAGGTCCATTCACTGCTGAGCCATCCCCTATTTCCAATAGCTACAGTATTGATCCCTGTATATTTAAAGATGATGACGGAAAGTTTTATATGTACTTCGGAGGTATATGGGGTGGGCAATTGCAACACTGGAATAATAACACTTACGATTCTTCGGCTAAAAACCGTAATGCAAGTGAAATAGCTATTTTACCAAGAATAGCGAAATTGAATCCTAATATGAAAAGCCTTGGAGAAGAAGTGAAAGAAATAAAAATAGTGGACAAGGAGGGTAAATTGTTTACAGAAAAAGACAATGATAAAAGATTTTTTGAAGCGGCATGGATGTTCAAATTCAAAGGGAAGTATTATTTTACTTATTCAACCGGTGACACTCACTACTTATGCTATGCCACGGGCAATAACCCTTACGGCCCATTCACCTACCAAGGTGTTTTATTAAAACCAGTAGACGGATGGACCAATCACCACTCTATTATTGAGTTTAAAAAAAAATGGTATTTATTTTACCACGATGTACAGCTTAGTGGCAAAACTCATTTACGAAATGTAAAAGTTGTAGAAATGAAAATTAATGAGGATGGAAGTATTCAAACTTTACATTCATATAAGTAAAATATAATAATGATCATAAAAAATAATACGAAATGAAAAACATACTTTTATTCTCAATATTTGTCATTAGTTCAATTGTAGCTTCTGCTCAAAAAATCGCCGAATTTAAAATACCTCTTTCCAATGCAAGCAATGGGTTGGCGATACCGATAAGTTACCAACTAAATGGAGTTACAGAACTTGCTGCTGAATCCTTATCATTGATAGAAATTAAGGGAAACAAAAAAACTCCTGTAGCTTTTCAAATAACAGACGGAAAAAACAGGACGATATCCTGGATGGCAACTCCAATTGATAACGAAACAATGCTTAGCTACCAATTACTAAAAGGTATTCCTAAAAAATTCAATGAAATTTCAATCAATGAAAAAGATGGAGCTTTAATAATTCATTCCGGTAGAGAAAACCTACTGAGCTATTTTCATAAAACAGTTTACCCTCCTGAAGGAATTGACACCAATTACAAACGTAGCGGATTTATCCATCCGCTATGGACTCCTCATGGACAAATACTTACCAATATCCAGCCAAAAGACCATTATCATCATTACGGAATATGGAACCCCTGGACGCATACCGTATTTGAAAAAGATACGATAGATTTCTGGAATATCAAAGGCCATCAAGGAACCGTAAGATTTGCAAAATTTATTTCTCAAACCAATGGTCCTGTATATTCGGAATTTTCAGCCTTACACGAACATGTGGTATTTAAAAAAGATAAGACAGAAAAAATTGCTTTAAATGAAATTCAAACAGTTAGAGTATATGCTCCTTCAAAAGCAAATGATTATTATCTAGTTGACTTCACTTCACAATTAACCTGTGCTACTAAAAGCCCTTTACTAATTCTTGCCTATCGTTATGCAGGTTTCGGCTGGCGGTTTACGGAGGAATGGACCAAAAGTAATTGTGAAGTTTTAACAAGTGAGGGTAAAACAAGGAAAAATACAGACGGAACAAAAGCAAGATGGGTTATCACACAAGGAACCCTAGGAAACGATTATGGTGGTGCGGTAATGATGTCAAATCCAGCCAATCAAAATCATCCAGAACCTTTGCGTATCTGGGATGAAAATGCCAACGGAGGGCGAGGTGATATGTTTGCAAATTTTGCTCCCACTAAAGATAAAGAATGGTTATTAGAACCGGGAAAAAATTATACCTTACGATACAGACTGATTATTTTTAATGGGAAATTTGATGCGGCAAAAGCAGAGAGCGCTTGGCAATATTATGCGAATGAACCTTATATAAAAATTTTGAAATAAAACACATTTTAAATCCTCATTTAATATAAATAATATGAAAAAGAATAAAAAGACTATAGCCTCTTCGCATTCAAAATGCATCGAAAATCAAATACCCAACAGTCGCAGACAATTTCTTAGTAATTCAATCAAAACAGCTTTGGGCACTTCCATAGTGATGGGCTTTCCAACCATTGTTCCGGCAAGTGTTTTTGGGAAAAATGCACCCAGTAATTTAATCAATGTTGCTTCCATAGGTTGTGGTCGTATCTCAACCATTCATGACATGACCGGAATTTCTCAATACGCTGGTGCTAGAATCATGGCTGTATGTGACCTTGATAAAAACAGGGCAGACAATGGACCTGCTGCAGTAAAATCCAATTATTTAAAAATGGCAAAATTCAATGGTGGATTAACAGGAGATTGGGATATAAAAGTATACTACGACTACAAAGAACTATTGGAGAATAAAAACATAGATGCAGTTCATATCAGCTTGCCCGATCACCAACATGCCATCGTTGGCGTTCATGCTGTAAATGCGGGTAAAGATGTTTATCTGCAAAAGCCAGCTTCGTTAACGATTGAAGAGGGTAGAATATTGAGTAACGCTGTAAAAAAAAGTGGGCGGATTTTACAGATGGGAAGCCAGCAAAGATCCATAGACCCTTGGCCTCAATTCAAAAAAGCGTGTGAGCTAGTCCGAAATGGTCGTATTGGTCAACTTCAACGTGTGGAAGTAGGGCTGCCTGGAGATCCGGGGGGAGGAACCCGTGAGGTCATGAAAGTTCCTGCAAACCTCAATTTCGATGCATGGCTAGGTGCTACTCCAGAAATAAATTATACTGAGGACAGCGTTCACTCTCAGGACGCTTCACCCAAAGGGATTTCCAGCAGACCAGGTTGGCTTCGTTGTGAACAATTTGGGGCTGGAATGATTACCGGCTGGGGGGCGCATCATATTGATACAGCACACTGGGCTATGGGAACAGAATTATCCGGTCCAAGTGAAATATGGGGTAGTGCCTCCTTCCCTACTGATGATCTAAATTACAAAGGCTTATGGAATGTTCATGGAATTTTTCATACCGAAGCAAAGTATGCAAATGGTGTCCATATGTCGGTTTCAAATGAATTACCCAATGGAATTAAATTCATCGGATCTGAAGGATGGATATGGGTAACAAGGGGTAATTATAAAATTACTGATAGCGATCCAGTAGCAGACAAAGATGGCCTTAAACCAATTGATGCTAGTAATCCAAAAATTCTTCAGTCAGTGATAGGAGCAAATGAAATACATCTTTATGAAAGCTCAGAGCAGCACGCCAATTGGCTAGATTGCATTAAATCAAGAAAACAACCTTCTGCTCCCATAGAAATTGGTCACCGCTCTTGCAGTGCCTGCCTATTACATCAGATTGCCATGAAAGTTAAAAGAAAAATTTATTGGGATCCAGCAACTGAAACTATTCTAAAGGGTGATGCAGAAGCTATGGCAATGTTGTCACGACCTCGTCGAAAAAAATACGACTTCTGATAAAAAAATATGAAACGCTAGGCAGTGCCTTGTAATTATTTTGCTTTTCAATTTAAGCAAATCCTGTTCACAATATGAAAGCAATAAAATAAACAATAATAAACCTGTAACAATTATGCCGATTTTTTTATTCTTGACCCCTATTAGAAATTGGGGAATGATTATTTTGTTAGTAATCTGTAATTCTACTAAAGCTCAAAATTCCATAAAGCTAATTACAATCGATCCAGGGCATTTTCATGCCGCACTTGTGCAAAAAACAATGTACAGCAATGTTCAGTCAACTGTGTATGTATATGCTCCAAAAGGAGAAGATTTGAAAATGCATCTCGACAGGATCAATTCCTATAATTCGCGTGCTGAAAACCCCACCCACTGGAAAGAAGAAATCTATTCTGGAAACGATTTTTTTGATAAAATGATTACGGATAATAATGACGCTTCGAAAAAAGAATCTCACAGAAAATCGGTTATAGTATTATCTGGTAATAACCAAAAAAAAACTGAATACATTTTAAAATCATTGCAAAGTGGCTTTAATGTGTTTGCCGATAAACCGATGGTTATTGATGCAACAGGCTTCGAACTTTTGAAAAAATCGTTTAAAATAGCTAAACAACAGCATTTACTTTTGTATGATATCATGACAGAGCGATTTGAAATTACGACCATCTTACAACGTGAACTATCCAGAATGCCCGTTGTATTCGGCCAATTGGAAAAAGGCACCCTTGAAAAACCTGCCATTACCAAAGAAAGTGTTCATAATTTTTTCAAATATGTTTCTGGGTCAGTTCTGACAAGGCCTGCCTGGTTTTTAGATGCTGAACAACAGGGAGAAGGAATAGTAGATGTTATGACGCATTTAGTTGACCTGGTTCAGTGGGAATGTTTTCCAGAACAAATAATTGATTACTCAAAAGACATTACAATAAATAATGCAAAACGATGGGCAACTGATATAACGCTATCAAAATTTAAAGAATTAACCAAACAAGAAAAATTTCCTCCCTTCTTAAAAGCAAACATTACCGATACCACACTAAAAGTATTTTGCAATGGCGAAATCAATTACATGGTGAAAGGTGTTCATGCCAAAACATCCGTAATCTGGAATTACAAAGCACCTGAAGGCACGGGCGATACACATTATTCAATTATGAGAGGTACAAAAGCAAATATTGTCATTCGGCAGGGAATTCAAGAGCGTTATATTCCTACGCTATATATTGAACCTATTAAATCTTACAATGAAAATATTCTACGCGAGCAGTTCGGGAATTTACAAAAAAAATACCCCGGAATTGAAATAAAAAAATCTACTGCCGGATGGGAAGTTATCATCCCCGAAATATTAAAAGAAGGACATGAGTCACATTTTGGCAAGGTCACTGAAAAGTACCTTGAATACTTAATAAATGGTAATATACCTGCTTGGGAGGTACCTAATATGCTGGCAAAATATTACACAACTACTATGGGGCTGAAAACAGCTTTAAAAAACAAATGATAAAATAATAGTCGGTTACCTTTCTCCAGAAATATAAAATATTTTATTTCAATAAATTGAAAATGATTTTTTAAAAGGTCTTGTTTTTTAACTCCCCTTTAAAAAGATTCATGATAAAATAACTGGTTATGGTTTGGTAAAATATGAAAATACTCAATTTATTAAAAAATAAATTAGGATGAAAAGTTTACTATTTAGCAGTTGTTTTTTTGTTAGGAGTTTTACAGCTTATTCACAACAAAAAATCGGTATGAAAAACAAGCAGCTTAAAATGCAACAAAGCCCTGCCGGGCGGGCTTGCACTTCACAACAAATGATTGCGCTTGAAATCATTATATTTGAAAATCTAAAGACTCAATCATTTATTGTGAAGCGCACAAGTTTAGTTCTTAACTAAGCTGAAAATTTGTCCAAAGATTGGGGAGTAGCATACCAATACAATACTAAAATGAAAATATTCCGTAAAATATCAATTTGTAAATCACTGTTTTTTCTGGTACTAAGTTCAACTTGTATAGTTTTTGTTACAGCGCAAGTTAAGCTTCCACGTTTGGTAAGGGATAGTATGATTTTACAAAGAGATACCAATGTAAAAATATGGGGATGGGCTTCAAATGGGGAAAAGATTATCGTACATTTTAATAACCAAATCCATAAAACAAAAACAAGTAAGGATGGCAGATGGAGTATACTACTTTCGCCCATGAAAGCAGGCGGTCCTTATTCAATGGTAATTTCGGGAAGAAATAAAATCTTATTACGTGAAATTTTAATTGGTGATGTTTGGATGTGTTCAGGACAGTCGAATATGGTGCATCAAATGGAGCTTCATAATATCAGGTATTCAGCAGAAATTTCAAACGCAAACTATCCAGAGATCCGACATTTTTTTATTCCTACCATGACAGATCTTCAAAGAAAACGGAATGATTTTTCAACTGGATATTGGAAATCGGCTAATCCAGAGAATGTTCGACAATTTTCTGCTATTGCATATTTTTTTGCAAAAAAAATATACGAAAAATATCATATTCCTATCGGATTAATAAATGCAAGTGTAGGCGGTACTCCCATTGAGGCATGGACTAGTGAAGAAGGTCTAAAAGATTTTTCTTCTGTGATGAATATTATTCAAAAAAACAAAGACACCGCAATTGTAAATAATGCTTTTAGAAATGGGGTGGCTAATAATTCAGGAAGGTCTTTGCAAAAAGATGAAGGAATGATTGGTCTAAAAAAATGGTATGATGTATCTTATATTCCTAAAGGATGGCAAAACATAAATATACCGGGGTATTGGGAAGATCAGGGTATAAAAGATTTAAATGGGGTTGTTTGGTATCGAAAAGTCATAGAAGTCCCATCATCAATGACGGGGTTGAATGCAAAAGTTTTTTTAGGAAGAATTGTGGATGCCGATGCTTTATACATAAATGGCAATCTAGTTGGTAATACCACCTACCAGTATCCACAAAGAAGATACCAGGTACCTGCCGGTTTACTAAAATCCGGAAAGAATATTTTTGTGATAAGGGTAACGAACACTGCAGGAAAAGGCGGTTTTGTTCCAAACAAACCCTATTGCTTATTTACTGGTAAGGATACCCTTGACCTTAAAGGAGAATGGCAATATAAAGTAGGAGAAGTGTATATCCCCCGAAGTGGTTTTTCAGGAGGAGGAATGTCTGCACAAAGCCAACCTGCAGCATTGTATAATGCAATGGTTTCACCGATTATAAATTATGCTATCAAAGGCTTCCTTTGGTACCAGGGAGAAAGTAATGCCGGGAAAGCAGAAGAATATTCGAAACTTCAACCGGCCTTGATAGCGGACTGGCGAGATAAATGGAACCTAGGTAATCTTCCATTCTTATTTGTACAGCTCCCCAACTATATGGATGCTAATTATTTACCCTCAGAAAGCCAATGGGCTGAACTAAGAGAGTCGCAATTAAAATCTTTATCGATTCCCAATACTGCCATGGTGGTAGCTATTGACTTAGGTGAATGGAATGATATTCATCCCGACAATAAAAAAGATGTAGGAGAACGACTGGCACTAGCAGCCGAAAAATTGAGTTATGGAAATAACAATGAATACGCTGGCCCTATTTATGAATCTTCAAAAATGGTAGATAACAAAATTACTATATCCTTTAAACATGTAGGAAGTGGTTTAACAACAAATGATGGAGAGGGGCTAAGTGAATTTGCAATTGCTGGCGCCAACAAAAAATTTGTGTGGGCGAAAGCTATCATTGTAGGGGATAAAATAGTTGTTTGGAATGATGATATTCCAAATCCAGTATATGTAAGATACGCTTGGGCCGACAACCCCGTTCATCCGAATTTTTATAATAAAGACGGATTACCAGCTTCCCCTTTTAGAATCGGTGAATAGCTTATAATTTAAATGATGGAAGCAATTGAATATATATAATATCAATTACAACACCCATAAATAATGTGTATGAAAAAATGTTTAGGCAGTATACTCTTAATAGCAATCACTTTTTCTGCTACTGCACAATTTCAGCAACAATCACAGCAGTATCGGGATAGTGTAACTAAGCTTACCAATGCCGATCATGCTGATATGATGACACAGTTAGGCATTACTGCCCTCCGCCCAGGGGCTAATGGCAATGATCCTAAAGCATCCAATGCAGCAAATTACGATGAATCAAAAGCAAACCCCTTTCCAATCCTTCCTGACGCACTACTACTCAACAACGGTAAAAAAGTAAAAAATGAAAAAACATGGTGGGGCAAGCGTCTAGGTGAAATTTTGGAAGACTTTGATCGCGAAATTTACGGAAGAGTTCCAAAAAAATTACCCGCAGTAAAATGGGAGATAACTGATTCTAGACCTGATACGGTAGCTGGAATGATGTGTACTACAAAAAATATGCTTGGGCATGTTGACAATTCGTCTTTTCCCGATATTACTGTTGATATTCAACTTCAAATTACTTTTAGAAATGATATACAACAAAAAGCCCCCGTTATTTTAAATTTCGGATTTGTTCGGCAACCAGGTTTTGTGGTAACTCAGCGCCCTCCCAATGCTAATATGCCCGCAGCTTCGCAAAATCAGGGACCTAGTGCACAAGAACAAATTTTAAAACGTGGATGGGTATACACATCCATCGCACCCAACAGTATACAGGCCGATAATGGGGCCGGATTGACACAGGGTATCATAGGCCTTGTAAATAAAGGAAAGCGCCGTAAACCTGATGATTGGGGGGCCTTAAGAGCATGGGCCTGGGGAGCAGGAAAAGTATTGGACTATTTTGAAACTGATGATATAACAGATGCAAAACGAGTTGCTATACAAGGTCACTCAAGATATGGTAAAGCCGCCTTGGTAACATTAGCCTATGAAACAAAATTTGCAACAGCATTCGTAAGCTCTTCCGGTGAAGGGGGCGCCAAACTTCATCGTCGCAATGCGGGGGAATTGGTTGAAAATGTTGCAGGTACC
Organism: Chitinophaga pinensis; assembly: GCA_945876095.1. Classification (GTDB taxonomy): domain Bacteria; phylum Bacteroidota; class Bacteroidia; order Chitinophagales; family Chitinophagaceae; genus Ferruginibacter; species Ferruginibacter pinensis_E. Next base: position 13,481 of record CAMCMP010000027.1, on the reverse strand, counting down.
GGAGAATACCACTGGATGGCAGGTAATTTTATTAAATATGCTGGACCGCTCACTTGGGCTGACCTACCAGTTGATTCACATGAACTAATAGCAGTTTGTGCACCTAGACCAATATTCATTAGTGGTGGAGAAAAGGGGGATGGTTGGGTTGATTCTAGGGGCATGTTTATGGCAGCAGCAGCAGCAGGTCCGGTTTACAAACTACTCGGAAAAAAAGATCTGGGCACAAACCAGTTCCCAAAAGTTGAAACAGGCTTATTAGAAGGAGAAATCGCATTCCGTCAGCATAGCAGTGGCCATACACCAATGCCTAATTGGCCCATCTTTTTGGAATTTGCAACAAGATATTTCACTAAGTAAATTTTTAAACATTCGGAAACAAAAATTCGAATGTAAAAATTTTATTACTTAATTCAACATAAATAAAATTGAAGTTGGATTTATTTGGAGTAAATACCCTGTTAAAAATGGATAGCACATACAGTAAAGGCACTTTAACAAAAGATTGAAAATATACCTATTACCAATGAGAACAAGATAACACAGATAATAATACAAATTAATTTGTCAAGAAAAAATAACCGGAAAAAGAAATTCAAATAACTATTTATAAAAATGATATTACTAACCCTATTATTAGCCATTGGTTTACAGGTTTATTTAACGATGAAAAAAGTTAGCCCTTTTTTATCTTTGCTAATTGTTGCTATCCTTGCTGGACTATGCCTTGGACTAGCCCCGGTGGATGTGCTGAAATCAATCGAAAAAGGAGTGGGAAGTACTTTGGGAGGACTAACACTCATTATATGCCTAGGTGCCATTCTCGGAAAAATTCTGGAGCTTAGTGGAGCAGCAGAACAAATTTCAGTAACCCTTATAAAACTTTTTGGTCTAAAAAATATTCAATGGGCGGTATTACTTACAGGTTTTTTAATTGGTATCCCGCTCTATTACAATGCAGGTTTTATTATTCTCGTTCCGCTAATTTTTACACTTGCAAGAAAAACAGGTTTACCGATACTATACCTAGCCATACCTATGGCTGCATCGTTAAGTGCTACTCATTGTTTTCTACCTCCACATCCCGGACCTGTTATTTTAGTGAATGTATTTCATGCTAATACTGGAATGGTATTAATTTATGGACTTATCATTACCATACCCACCGTGATAATAGCCGGCCCTTTGCTTGGAAGAAGATTACAAAAAATAAAAATTGATACAAGTGTTTTTTTTTCATCGCAAGAAATTTCAACTACCCAAATATTGCCTGCCACTTTTCCAAGTTTTATAATTTCACTACTTCCTGTAATACTGATAACGCTCGCAGTTTTGGCTAATACTTTTTTAAATGAGGGGGCTTGGGTTAGAGTCCTTTTTTCCTTCATCGGGGATTCTACCATTGCGCTGCTGATTTCTGTTATTTTAGCTATTTACTATTTTGGTATACGTGCAGGCAATACGATGGAAGCAATAATGAAATGGCTCAATGACGCCATTTCGGGAATTGCAATGATATTGCTAATTATTACTGCCGGAGGAGTGTTAAAACAAGTTTTAATCGACAGCGGAACAAGTCTTTATATTGCTTCTTTCAGCAGCAAATGGCAGATGCCCCCCCTTTTATTTGGCTGGATAGTAACCGCTCTTTTACGAGTAACGATCGGCTCTGCGACGGTCGCAGGAATTACAGCAGCAGGAGTAGTATCCCCATTAGTAGCTTCAGGAGTAGTATCCCCGGAGTTGATGGTTCTCGCTGTTGGCGCAGGCAGTGTTTTTGGTTCTCACGTCAATGATTCGGGATTTTGGATGTTTAAAGAATTTTTTAAGTTGACGCTCCGGCAAACATTTTTATCATGGACCATAATGGAAACGCTTATCTCAATTTTAGGATTACTGGGTGTTCTACTTTTAAATATTCTTTTATAATTAACTATTTTATTTCAAATAAATTAACATGAAACGATTATTAATTTTACTTGCTTTATTTACTACTATAACCCTTCAGTTTTGTTTTGAAAGTAGAAATTTACAAAAGGGGAATATTGAGATGGCAGATAGTAGCAAAGGATTAAAAGATTATTTTAAAAAATATTTTATTATGGGGGTTGCGGTTTCTCCTAGGGCTTTGAAATCTGAAGAGTCTGCAATGATATTGAGTCAATTCAATAGTCTTACAGCGGAAAATGCCATGAAAATGGGGCCTATCCACCCAAAAGAAAATGAATACTTTTGGAGAGATGCTGACTCCATTGCAGCATTTGCAAAACTTAACCATCTTAAGCTGAGAGGGCATAACTTATGTTGGCATAATCAAACCCCCAATTGGCTATTTAAAGATGCCGAAGGAAAACAAGTTACTAAAGAAGTATTGCTTCAACGATTGAAAGAACATATTACAACCGTTGTAAAAAGATATAAAGGGAGTATTTATGCCTGGGATGTTGTAAATGAAGCCATCAGTGATAAAAAAGAGGAATACCTACGGAACTCTTTGTGGTACCAGATCTGTGGGGAAGAGTATATTGCAAAAGCATTTCAATTTGCTCATGAAGCAGACCCTGAAGCATTGCTATTTTACAATGATTATAATGAAATTGATCCGATTAAAAGAGAGAAAATATTCAGACTATTTAAGTCGTTACAGGCTGCCGGAATTCCAATTCATGGAATTGGATTGCAGGCACACTGGGCAATAAATGAGCCAACCAGGGGTCAACTAGATAGTACAATTCAGCGATTTACAGAACTAGGTTTGAATATTCAATTTACTGAATTAGACATCTCTGTATACCCAAAAGAACATAATTCAAGAGAAAAAAAATCGAAAGATAACAACACTATTTTTACCGCTGAGAAAGAACAAAAACAACAGGAAGAATATAAAATGTGTTTCGAACTATTCAGGAAATATCGTAAAAACATTTCAGCAATAACCTTCTGGAATATTTCTGATAGAACCAGCTGGCTCGATAATTTTCCAGTACGAGGCAGGAAAGACTACCCTCTCCTTTTTGATGAAAGCTTACAACCGAAAAAAGCATTTTGGGAAATAGTGAAATTCTAAATTTTCAAGATTTCTTTTAACTGTCATTCAAAACACGCAGTTAATTTCAAAAGAAAGCAAATTGCAACTCATCCGAATTTTCGAGGAGATTGTTCCAATCCCCTATCACACAATTAGGATCCAAAAAACATCAAACCAATTGCTATAGTAGTAAATATAATGATAACAATTATTCAGGTTACTAGTTTATTAACATCCTTGGTGCCAGTACTTTCAATATTATTGATTGCACCTCTTACCAGTAAATGAATTACAACTGATGAACATTTTTAAATTACATAAATATTCAAATTGGTACTGGATAATTACCTGGAAAACTTTGATTAGTAAGTAACCAATTATGAATATTAATTATTTTCGATTAGACATAATTGTTTATAATTATGTAATAATCAAAACAAGAAAGCCGATAAATACCAATTTAGGTTAGCTATATGGAGATCAAAATACAGTATTAAGCTGCTGGAGGATAAATTGGAATTGACGAAGCTCCTATTATTCCTATTTTTTAATTTAAGTAAATTTCATCTACAAAAACCCAGCCTTTTTTAATTGGATTTTTTTTATTTATATCTGCATTTAATACTCCACCACCACCTTTTATCCAAATGGGTAAACTACCAATTGGAATAAGCACAACTTTTAGATACTTAACATGAAGTGGTGGAAATGAAATGGTATATAACTTGGTATTTATTGATTCTAATTTTGAAGGTTGTGGCGGAACCACTTTTTTAATTAAATTATAATGAACTAAATCATTGCTCGCCCAAATTTGAATCTGCTGGGGAGGCATTATAAAATTGTTAATTGATACAAGAGAACTTATTGTTACAGAAGAAACACTAGGTTCTTGCGCTAAATAAATAATTGATTCCATTTTCTGATCTTTGTAACCTATCCAATCATGCCCAAATCTTATTTCTTTTGAATCTCCCTTTTTTGAATCGGTTAAAATTGAAGGGGGTAACGTTTTGAAAAGAATCTCCTTTGAGGGCGACAGCAATTTAATTGAATCAATTACAACACCTACTTTATAAAATTCTTTTTGTACTATATCACTGCTTGACCACCCTTTCTTAAATGCTTTGGCTTTTACAATCATATTGTCATTGATTTTATATGCCCCATTATATAAAATCGAATGTAAACTATCAGGCTCTGTCCCATCTATAGTAAAATAAATAGAAACTCCTTTAGAATAATGTTTTAGCTTCAATAAGGTTGGTTGGCTTAGCATTTGAAGTTCGTTCATAATCACTATTGAAGGGAGTTTTAATTGAACACTATCGCCTGTGAATCCGGTTTCAATAATTACATTGTTTTTTAAACTGTTTTTTAAGAATGAAAAGGCTTGCATTTGCGCAGGTGTATTCCAAATATATAAATGGGTTAATTTCGGTAACGTTGATAAAATCTGCAAATCAACGGAGTTTACGTTGGTACCTGCTAATGAAAGATTATTTAAATGCTTCAGTGATTGCAATGCTATCAATTCTTTACCTGTAATTTCGGTAAATGATAAATTTAGTTTTCGAAGGTTAAGGAATTGTGCTATAATGGAAAGTTCTGCATCCCTTACTGGTATCTTATTAAGAATGAGTGTTACAATTTGTTCTTTTAAGGGGAGTAATTCTAAAAGTTGATCCGCCTTGAATTTTGAAGCTCCATAAAATTCCACTTCTAATGCAGGTGAACCTTGTGAAACGGGAGTTACAAAACGATAATTATTACTCAAGGCTTTTATTTTATTTTCGTCTGCAGCCTTAAAATTATATTCATCAATTTTAATGGAATTGAACAAAGCCTTTGCCAGCATTCTCAAAGTATCAGATGAAGGTAATGTAGCAACTTTAGCCTTTGAGTTAGCACCGCTAACAATCCAATAATAAATGATATTAGCTTCATCTTCGGTAAGCTGGGGCTTTCCGCTGGGAGGCATATGCCTTTTATCTTCCAGCGGTAAATGAATCCGGTTAAGCAGTAACCCGAAATTGTTTTTGGTAGAATCCCATAAAACACCATTTTTGCCCCCCTTTAACAAATTGGCATATGTTTCCATTACCAATTCTCCTTTGGCTTTTTTTTTATTATGACAACCGATGCATTTTGATTGTAAAATTGGTTGAACCATATTAGTATAGATCACTACATCTTCAAATAAAACCTTAGGTTGTTGCCTTCCATTGGATAGAGGAGCCAATAAAAAATTATCGCCATGAGTGATATTGGCTCCTAAATGGCTGGTAATCAAAATCCCCCCTAAGGCACCCAGGGAAATAGCAGTAAAAAGGATTTTTTTATTGCGAATGGATTGCCTAAAAACATACCATACCATTGATAAAAAGGAGATAAATACCCCTCCCCACTTATGCCAAATAAGCAAGTCGGCTTTATAAATATCTTCTTTAGACAGAACTAATCCCATCAACGCACTAGTTACAGCAGTAAAGGAAGTGACTAGCAGTAGATTATCCCCAAACAACATTTGTTGGGAATTGACCAGCTTTTTTCTTTTTGAAAAAAATTCAAAAAAAACACATATCAACAATAAAACAATTGGAAAATGCAAAAGGATTGGGTGCAATCTGCCAAGAGATTGAACCCATGGAGGCATAACCAATCTTTTCTCAAAAATAAACAGGAAAAGTAACAGGGAATTAAGAAAAATAACAACATTGAAAACTAAAAGCTTATAACGATGGATCATTAGGATAATTAAATAATTTTATTAAAAAAAATTAAGAAATAAACTGATCAAATTATTACAAATCATTCAAATTGTAAATATTGAATATGATTTTATTACATTATTTTAATCAATCGTGAATATAAGATTCCGTTAACACCATTGATTGCAATCGAATACAAACATTTTTCAAGTAAAATCTGTTTCAATGGTTTTCAATCTTTGAATGAATTTTAAAACAATCAAAACAAATTATCTTTAATACCCTGAGGCAAAATAGTATTACGAAATGATTGCTTTAACCACTTTACCTGCTACGTCTGTTAACCGATAGCGGCGGCCTAAATGCTTAAAAGTGAGTTGTTCATGATTTAGACCCATTAAATGTAAAACTGTTGCATGAAAATCATTTACGTGAACTGGATTTTGAATTATATTATACCCAAAATCATCTGTTTCTCCATAAACCCCCGGCTTTATACCTCCCCCCGCCATCCAGATACTAAAACATCTAGGATGGTGATCTCTACCGTAATTATCTTTAGTAAGTAAACCCTGACAATAGTTGGTTCTTCCAAATTCCCCTCCCCATATAACCAATGTTTCATCTAATAAATCTCTTTGCTTAAGGTCGGTAATCAATGCAGCAGAGGCTTGGTCGGTATCCAAACTTTGATTTCGCATTTCTGATGGCAAATTACCATGTGAATCCCATCCTTGGTGATACAATTGTACAAATCGAACCCCATTTTCTGATAATTTCCTAGCGAGTAAACAGTTGGCGGCATATGTTCCGGGTATTTGGCAATCCGGGCCATATAGTTTTAAAATATCATCCGGTTCCTTACTAAGGTCAGTAATTTCTGGCACGGAAGTTTGCATACGATAAGCCAATTCATATTGCTGGATTTTAGCATTTATTTCTTGATCACCAGATTGCTCAAATGCCCCTGAATTAAGTTCAACTAGTTTATCAAGCATTTTTCGGCGATCACCATTACTAATGCTTTGATGATTATTTAAATACAAAACAGGACTATCACCACTACTAAACTGCACCCCCTGATGAATCGAATCAAGAAAACCATTTGACCAAAGTTTAGAATACACACCTTGTCCATTACCCTTTCCTTTAGATAATAAAACGCAAAATGCAGGTAAATTTTTGTTTTCACTACCTAATCCATAACTAAGCCATGATCCGATACTTGGACGATTACCAACCTGTGCACCTGTTTGAAAAAAAGTAAGGGCGGGGTCATGATTAATAGCTTCGGTATACATACTTTTAACGATACACAGTTCATCAACTACTTTTGAAGTATGTGGAAGCAATTCACTCATCCATGCATTGGACTGACCATATTGATTAAATTTAAAAACAGAACCTGCTAAGGGGAATTTTTTTTGGTTAGAGGTCATACCGGTAAGCCGCTGTCCATTGCGGATAGATTCAGGTAAATCCTGGCCAACCATTTCTTGAAGTTTTGGCTTATAATCAAACAGTTCCAATTGAGAAGGTGCCCCATTTTGAAAAAGGTAAATTATACGTTTAGCCTTTGGGGCAAAATGAGGTACCCCATTCAAGAGAATATCTTCTGATTTTTTTTTTTCAAAAAGATCAGGAATTAGCAGTGAGCCTAAGGCAACACTTCCAATACCTAAACTCATTTGTGAAAGAAATCGCTTACGATTATAATGAAGGCTTTGTTCTAATAACTCTTTATGCATAATTAGGATTTTAAAATGGCTTCCTCCATATTGTAAATCAAGGTAATTACTTTCATTAATGCAGCAGTAGCATCCAAATCTATATTTTTAATTAATGGGAACTCACCAACTTCAAGTGTAACTGAAGCATTGAGTTTTTTTAGCTTAAATTGTAGTAACTGATCATTATAATATTTTTTAATAATTTGATATTCCTTAGGCGTGTTAACCCTACAAATAATTCTATGAAATGCAGTTTTAATTTTATCATCTTGCTGCATATTTTCAGTCATTAATTTTTGGGCCAGTACTCGGGCAGCTTCTAATACTGTTGGATCATTCATCATAATGAGTGCCTGCAAAGGAGTATTAGTTTGAGATCGCTTCACTTCACATTGATCACGATTGCTGCCATCAAATAGGATCATGCTGGGAGGAGGAACAGTAAGTTTAATAAAAGTATACATTCCTCTACGGTAAAGATCCTCACCCTTATCTTGTCTATATATTTTCAATTGCCCCCTTCCGGAACTAGCCATTTCCCAAAGCCCAATCGGTTGATACGGTTTAACACTGGGACCGCCAATAGTTTTAACCAGCAGACCACTAGATGATAAAATAATATCCCTAACAAACTCAGCCTTTACTTTTTGCCTTGGAGCTCTGGTTAAATATATATTTTCAGGATCCTTTTTTTGATTTTGTAAATTTATTATGGAGGATTGTCGATAAGTAGCTGAAATTAAAATTTGCTTCATTAATCTTTTAATATTCCATCCATTTTCCATAAAATCTACTGCCAACCAATCCAATAATTCAGGATGGGAAGGTAGTTCTCCCTGCATTCCAAAATCACCTGAAGTTTTTACCAACCCCCGACCAAATATTTCCTGCCAAATATGATTTACAAATACCCTGGCAGTAAGCGGATTGTCATTACTGACAGTCCATGCAGCCAAGCCAATACGATTAGGTTTGTACCGAAAGGTATCATATGCCATTACTGATTTTAATGCTGAAGGAAATACTTGCATAGAAGGATTTTCATACCCACCACGTTCAAGTAAATAGGTTTTGCGTAATGTGTCGTTTTCTCCCATAACTGAAACCATTAAACCATTAGTATCCTTATTGCTAATAAAGGACAATAAATTTTTTGCCTCATCATTTGTAATAGCAAGAATGGGAGATTTAGCTGGTTTTGATTCACCGGTAGGTCCTTCAAAACCAATTTCTTTAGTATTGTTAAAAAAGGCAAATAATTGATAATAATCCTTCTGAGAAATAGGATCGTACTTATGATCATGACATTGGGCACATTCTACTGTTAATCCTAATATTCCCTTGCTAAAGGTTTTCGTTTTATCAAGATTATATCCAATTCTATATTCTTCTGGAATTACACCTCCTTCTTCAGTATACTTGTGATTACGAAAAAATGCAGTTGCCAGTATCTGCTCTTTGGAAGCATTTGGAAGCATATCACCAGCGATCTGATAGGTAAGAAATTGATTAATAGGGAGATTTTTATTGAATGCATGAATTACCCAATCACGCCAGGTCCATTGGGTTCTTACATTATCATCTTGGTAACCATAGCTATCCGCAAATCGGGCAATATCCAACCAGTGAACAGCCATTTTCTCTCCAAAAGAAGGCAAATTTAATAACTGATCAATGGTAGTTTCATAGGCTGATTTTGATGGATTTGACATATATTCCGCCATAATTTTTTCTGAAGGAAGCAGTCCAGTTAGATCAAGCGTTACGCGTTTTAACAACCGTTCTTTATCTGATTCCTCATTATGGGAAAGCCCTAATTGCTCCTGCTTATTAAAAATAAAGTAATCAATCGAATTGATCGCAAGTTCCTTATGAGTAATAGAAGGTAAAGGGGCTTTTTTGGGTTTAACAAATGCCCAATGTCGCTCGTATTTAGCCCCCTGTTTAATCCATTTTTTAAAAAGGGCAATTTCAAATGCAGATAATAAACCGAGATGTGCTGAAGGAGTAGGCATTTGGTAAGAACTATCAAAAGATGAGATTCGCTTAAATAGCTCAGATTCTTCCGGCTTAAATGGAACCAATGCAAATGCCCCTTTAGTTTCTTTCAAAGGAGCAAAGGCAGAGTCAGAAATATCAAGGCGTAAGCCCGCTTCTAATTTATTTTTATCAGGTCCATGGCATTTAAAACATTTATCCGATAATATAGGTCGAATATCGAAATTATAACTTACTTGATCGGGCATTTTAGTTAAAAAATTGTCACTAGTATAAGTTCGATTTAGCAAAACAAACCCAGCAATAAAACAGACCCCTAATCCAATTATAATTTTAAATTTCATATAGCTTTCAATTAATAAAACTAGTCTAAGATTTCACAATTTTTAATAAAAGTACATTTTATAATTTAGGGTTATTTATTAAAAATAAATAACTTATAATAGGTAAAAAAGGCAATTATAAAATAAAATGCTAAAGTAAAAATATGGAAATTTTACCAAATTGTAACCGATTGCAAAAATTAAAAAAAATTTTTTTTTCCAATTTCAATTAAATTTAAAAAAGGGCCGTCAGATTATGAAAGGTTTTCCAACTACTTGAATTACAATGCAAATGGGGGGGCAATTTAATATGGCGAAGATGGGTTATTGAAAATTGGAGATCCTAGGTAAATATATATCGTGGAGAAATAGGGTCATTATACGTGGATTTTCCACCTTAGCACCTAAACTTCTTACAATGCTTTTAAATTCGTTAGCTGTTTTGTCTCCCAGATTTATGAAGATTTTTTGAGAAAATGAAGGCGTTGATTTGTAATTAATAACATTTTGATAAAATATGCACGATCCTAAAACTCTTTTAGTAGCTTTATCTAAACAATAAAAGAGTTTTAGGGATTCATTCTTTTTAAAAAATTTATCTAAAATAATTTACATGCAAAAGCATTCTTCCCAAAATAGACGTCAATTTCTACGCAACTCCTCAGCCCTGTTGACACTTGCGTCACTACAATCTAGTGGTATTGATCAATGGACCTTTGCACCAAAAAGACGTGTTGCATTAATTGGCACTGGCTGGTATGGGAAAAGCGATCTATTTCGATTGATGCAAGTTGCTCCTACAGAAGTAGTTGGGCTTTGCGATGTAGACAAACATCAGTTGCAAGAAGCCACAGATCGCATAAGCAATCGCATAGGCAACTCAAAAAAAATCCCACGCTACAACGATTATAGAACCATGTTGAAGGAACAAAAACCAGAAATCGTTTTGGTTGGAAGTCCCGATCATTGGCATGCTCTCCAAACAATTGACTCCATCAAATCAGGAGCACATGTATACGTTCAAAAGCCCATCAGCGTCGATGTAATGGAAGGAGAAGCCATGCTTGCCGCCGCCAGAAAATATGATCGCGTTGTTCAAGTAGGTACACAGAGAAGAAGTACACCTCATTTAGTGGAAGCAAAAAAAAATATAGTCGATGCCGGATTGCTTGGCAAAATTCATCATGTTGAAATTTGCTGCTACTATCATATGCGCAATGAAAGCAATCCACCACTTCAAGCAATACCTGATTTTTTTGATTATGAAATGTGGACAGGACCAGCAGCACTTCGCCCATTTGATGGATTACCTCATAGAGGATGGTGGCGTGGGTTTATGGAATATGGCAATGGTATCATGGGTGATATGTGCGTACATATGTTTGATGCAGTCCGTTGGATGCTTGATCTTGGATGGCCAACAAAAATAAGCTCCACTGGAGGCATATATGGAAATCATATTGGGAAAAGCAATATAGCAGATACACAACATGCGATTTTTGAATATGATGGGTTGAATTGTGTTTGGCAACACAGAACATGGGGAACTTCTGCTGACCCTGATTATCCATGGGCTTTTAAAATTTATGGAGAGAAGGGGACGCTCTCTGGCGACCCAATGAAATATGATTTTACTTCAGTAGATAATGGCAAAAAACTGCATGGCGATACCCTATACGAAAGAGAAAAATATCCAGAAGACCTCAACGAAAAAGATATTGAACTTCATGCTGCTTCGGCAACACGCATGCACATGAAAAATTTTATCGATGCAATTGATAATAAAACTCGACCAGTTGCCGATATTGAACAAGGACATATTTCAACTGCCAGCTGTATTCTAGCCAACATATCGATGCAACTAGGCAGAGCAATACAATATGATCATAAAAAAATGGAAGTCATTGGCGATCCCGAAGCTACAAAACTGCTGCAACGCCCATATAGAGGACCATGGGAACATCCAATGCCCTAAGCCTGTTTAATTATATCGCCGACGCGCCAAGTTGAAACAACAAAAGACCCACGATTTACGGTAAGTCCTTGATTTTCATGTAGCCAGCATTGAAATACATTCTAACCAAATGTGGAGGAATTTGAGGGAATTACACAAACTGGCGGGGTTATTTTAAATGCTTAAAATCAATGATTTTGACCATAATAAAAGGCGTGATTAATGAGAACAGTGCAGCAATAGAATGATTGAAATAATTGATTAACTTTGCTTAACTGGCAAGGGTTGTAGCGGATATGAAAAAAGGCAATTCTTTGCAGAATTGCCTTCAATCGCTTCCAGTGAACTTAGCTAGCTGCAGTACGAAATTTTTAAGGGAAGATATTGAGCTGATATTACATTTTTAGATACCAATACATTAGCGTCTTGTTATAAATCGAACAGGTTCAATTGATTACAGGTTTGTTCTTTGACATATTGCGGATAGGTTTTAGAAAATAATTCAAGTAAAGGTATTTTGCACAATAATGAGATACTTAATATTTGTAGTATTTCATATTGTGTTTGCCTCAATTTCAATTGGTGTTTCATAATGACAACTATCAGGTAAGTTATCATAGCAATGTAGATTTGTGTTTTCACTGCGTTGAAACTGTGACCCCAAAAAGTTTTCACTTTCAGATGCTGTTTGATCCACTTAAAAAATAGCTCAACTGCCCATCGGTACTTATATAGACGAGCTACTTCAAGGGCACTTATTTCAAAGTTATTAGTAATAAATACAAATTCCATTTTGATGTCGATATCATAATATTTTATTCGTCTTATTACATCAGGATAATCCCTCGATACTTTATAGTTTTTAAGCCTAACGGTTTGATCGCATTTTACTCCTGTTGACTTATCTATTTTGCGAGACGACATCCTTACAAACTTAAAATTATCTTTTGCTCTTGTTACGAAAAAGGCTTCTTCATTATGGATGTGATGTAATCGTCCAAAATCGATGTAACCCTTATCCATTAAATAATAGCTACCAGCTTCGAGAGGAAAATGATCTAGTCCATTTACATCATGAACCGACCCACTGGTAACATAAATAAATGTGGGTATATTGGTTCTAACGTCAAACATTGTATGCAGTTTTACGGCAGCTTTATGCTTCCTAAATTTGCCCCACCAAAACACATTGAGACAAAGATCAATGACAGTTGCATCTATAGCATACACAGGTGCATCTATTGATAGATCAAGCGTCGTATTAGGTATGGCAAGTCTTTGAGCTTGGGCAACCAAAATAAGAGCAAAAGATTCATAAATTCTATAATCCCTATTTTCATTTGCTTTTGCTAGGTTCGCCTTTGATGTCCCCTTACCCATTCCTAGATGATAAGATTTATTTTGTTGGGATTGAAGACAAATAATTAAATCACTTAAAGATTCTCGATGGGATAATTGACCAAAAATCATGTACAACAATTGATGCCAGCATGTAAATGTTTTAATCTTATAATTACCATCAAATTTAGACACACAACGAATAAAATCATTATGTGATAAAAACTCAATTAATTGAGCAAAAACATATTTGCCTTGATTCATAACTATTTGGTTTATAGGTAATTATAAACCAAAAAAACGAAATCATTTCAAATCGTTTGAAATTCTAAATCTCTGAAACCCTTATCCAGCAATATTTTCAAAGAACTGATATACTTTTTAACAAGACGCTAGTGA
>CAMCMP010000026.1 GCA_945876095.1 Chitinophaga pinensis | reverse complement strand
CTGAATTCATAACAATATGATTTTCATTAAGTTACGATTTTTTTAAGTCCAAAAAAATCAAATCGTCTTAGGTGCAAAATCCTCGCAAACTCAATACTGACAATATTTTCAAAGAACTATTTATTTCAATAACGCAACGCTAGTGTAATTTTATAAAATTTGATTTCTCAATAGATCTTCAAATACATCTCTTTGGCGAACCAATTTAGCTTTCCCTTCTACCACCATTACCTCTGCAGGCTTTAGTCTAGAATTAAAATTAGAGGACATCTCAAATCCATAAGCTCCTGCATTGTGAAAAACTAAATAATCACCTTCTCTAACCTCCGTCAATTTTCGATCCCAAGCAAAAGTATCTGTTTCACAAATATTTCCAACCACATTGTAAATTCTTTCAGGCCCAGATGGGTTAGAAATATTTTCAATGTGGTGATAGGCATCATACATCATCGGTCTAATCAAATGATTGAAGCCACTGTTTACTCCGGCAAAAACAGCTGCTGGTGTTTGCTTAATTACATTTGTTTTTACTACAAAATATCCGCACTGGCTTACCAAATATTTTCCCGGCTCAAACCACACTTGTAATTTTTTACCAGTCTCTTTTTCAAAATCAATAAATGCTTGAGTTACTTTTTTACCTAGATCATTGATATCAGTTTCTGCATCTCCAGGCTGATAGGGAACTTTAAATCCACTTCCTAAATCAATGAATTCAAGATTAGGGAAATGAGCTGCAGTAGCAAACATGACATCGAGCCCTTCCAAAAATACCCGAACGTCTTTGATCTCGCTGCCCGTATGCATATGGATACCCGTTACATTCAAGTTTGTACTTTTTACAATCCTTTCAATATGACGCATTTGATGAATAGAGATTCCAAACTTACTATCAATATGACCAGTCGAAATTTTATAATTACCCCCCGCCATAATATGCGGATTAAGACGAATACATACTGGATAGCTATTACCAAACTTATGACCAAACTGTTCAAGAATAGAGATGTTGTCAATATTAATATTAACCCCCAATCCCTTTACCTCCACTACCTCTTCAAAATCAACACAGTTAGGCGTATACAATATATCCTTTGGTTCAAAACCAGCCATCAAGCCTAATTTCACTTCATTTATACTCACACAATCTAGCGATACACCGATAGCCTGCATGTACTTTAATACATTGATATTGGTGAGCGACTTACAAGCATAAAAAAAACGAGCGTTGCAATTTGAAAATGCTTTTTTCAATTTCTTGTATTGCTCTGCAATACGCTCTGCATGATAAATATATACGGGTGTTCCAAATTCATCCGCAATGGCTATTAATTGCTCTTGGGTCAGGTTTTTAGACATATTAAATTATAAATAGTAAGTAATATTTTGTAAATGTAGGTGCTTCTTTTATAAAAAAAGGTATGAGAAACATTTGTCATCATACCTTTTTACTATCGTTAACATAAAAAATTATGATTCATCCGTTGTTTCGTCCTCCTTTACCTGTTTATCTTTTTTCGCCTCATTGGAGGAAGAGTTTTCGTCTTCACTTTGCTCAACTTCATCGACTTCTTCAACAATTTTCCCCTCTTCGTCCACCACCAAAGCACTCACCCCGTCTTCTTCAATTTCTTCAGCTGAATTAGTATGATCAATTACAGTAGCTTGAACCAACTCTTCCATTAACACTTCATTGATTTTTGGAAGATCTTCTTTAGTATTAATTCCAAAGTAATCCATGAAAGATTTTGAAGTTGTATAAATCAATGGTTTCCCAACAGCTTCTTCGTTTCTTCCAGCAATCACTACTAAATCTTTTTCCAATAGTTTTTGTACAGCATAATCGCAGTTAACTCCACGAATAGATTCAATTTCACTTTTCGTGATGGGCTGCTTATAGGCAATAATAGCCAAGGTTTCTAAGGCCGCATTGGAAAGCCTCTTCAAAAATTTATCACCGTTGAGTTGGGCAATAGTTTTATGATATTCCATTTTAGTAAGAAACTGCCATCCGCCTCCACTTTGCTTTAATTCAAAAGCGTAAAACTCAGAACTATATTTTTCACGAATACCTTCTACGGCAGCCTCTACCTGATCGAGGGTAGCCCTATCTTCTATAAAACCCATGGCATTATTAAGCAACTCCACCAAATCCAAATTGGTCAAGGGCTTATCGCTTGCAAATATCAAGGCTTCAATATGTGGTATGATTTGCGAAAGTTCCATTTCTAATTAATGTGCTATTTTTTTTAAAACCTGAAAAAGTGACAATTATTAACTCAATGAATATTATTCAAGCAGCTAATTTTCACATTAGCACTTGGGTTTTATCCATTCAATGCAGCTGCTCCGCTAACAATTTCTGTTAATTCTGTTGTGATAGCGGCTTGCCTTGCTCTATTGTAACTTATTTTCAGTGATTTTAATAATTCGTTGGCATTGTCACTCGCCTTATCCATTGCAGTCATTCTTGCGCCATGTTCACTAGCGTTTGCATCTAATACTGCTTTAAATAATTGAGTATTTAAAATTTTAGGCATCAATTCACGAATCAGAATTTCTTTATCTGGTTCAAAAATAAAGTCAGCCTTTTTTTCTCCGGCTTGCTTTTCTAATTTTTGTACTGGAAGAAACGGCTCTGCAACAAATAGTTGAGTTCCAGCATTCTTAAATTCGCTATAAACCAATTCAACTGCATCAATTTCTTTATTTGAAAAAGCCTCCATAGCATATTTAGCTGCAGCCTGTACTTTGTCAAAACTTAGCCCCGTAAAGATATCCCAATAACGATCTACTACTTTAAATCCGGCTTTGGTAAAATGTTCATATCCTTTTTTACCAATCGGCAATATTTGCACATTCCCTTTGGCCTGTTGGCTACTGTATTTATCCAGTATTACCTGACGAGTAAGTTTAATTAGATTGCTGTTATATCCACCACACAATCCACGATCACTGGTTACAATAATAACTAGTACTTTTTCTACTGCTCTTTCGGTAGCTAGAGCTAGATTAATATCCCCATCGCTATTGCTAACTATATTTCCTAAAACTTCCTGCAGTTTCTTCGCATAAGGGCGCATTTGAGTAATCGCATCCTGGGCACGACGAAGTTTAGCAGCACTTACCATTTTCATGGCTTTGGTTATTTGCTGGGTACTTTGAACACTCTTAATTCGGTTACGTACTTCTTTTAATGCGCCTGACATATCAAGGATTAATGATGAATTGAATAGTTACTTTTCGGGGGGCAAAGGTAGGGCAAAAATCAATAAAAAAAGGGGAGCTTTTCAACAAAAAAAGGGAAAAACAATCGCTTTTGTGCAAAATTGATCCAAATAAGCAGTTTTTTAAAGGATTAAACCAAAAATGCAGGGGATTTAAGCAATCATTCCTGGTCATGAGAGGAGGCTAACTAATTCTTCAAAGGAAGCCTGTAAGTCCGCTTTTTAACTAAAAAAGAGTAATAAAACTTCACTGATTGAAATCAGTCATATAACAAACAATCATCATTTATCAATGGGCTTAATCTGTCTAATTTCAAAAATCTAAACCAGCCCCTTGAATTATCCCTATCAAAACAAATAAATCATACAATGGAAAAAATTAGTCTGAATGATGTGGAAATTCTATTACTAGAAGATAATGACGAAAAGCCCTCATTAAAATCGGTCAGCTTCCCACCATCCACTGCCCTTCTTCGCCCATCCGACAAATATTCCAAAAC
Organism: Chitinophaga pinensis; assembly: GCA_945876095.1. Taxonomy (GTDB): domain Bacteria; phylum Bacteroidota; class Bacteroidia; order Chitinophagales; family Chitinophagaceae; genus Ferruginibacter; species Ferruginibacter pinensis_E. Next base: position 37,479 of record CAMCMP010000026.1, on the reverse strand, counting down.
CTTTTAAGTAATGCACTTAAATATTGTCGGCCCAACCTTACACCTGAAATCAATATCCATTCAAAAGATTTAGGAGATTTTTGGCAAATTTCTGTTACAGACAATGGAATAGGAATTGACTAGCAGTTTCACCAAGCTATTTTTCAAATTTTTAATCGCCTCCACACAAGAGAAGAATTTCCTGGAACTAGAATGGGACTCGCGATTACCCAAAAAATAATTGAAAATCTTGGCGGCAATATTTGGATAGCATCCGAATTAGGAAAAGGGGCTAGCTTTCACTTTACTTTGAAAAAATAAACTGCAGCGATAAAAAATCAAATCAAGTATTAAAAGATTGCTTTGATTGTAAAAATGAACCGATCAGCAAGCTTGGAACCAAAAGCTTTAGCCCGCTTGTTGAATTAGAGCGATACAGATAAATTCAATTGTCCACCAAGTCCAACCTCAATAATCTTTTGAAGTGTTGAGATTCTTACGTCCTTTATATTATTTTCAACTTTTGAAATATATGATTTGTTGGTTCCACATTTAACTGCAAGTTGTTCTTGAGTCAAGCCCTTTTCAAGTCTAGCTTCCTGTATCATTGCTCCTAATTTAAAGCTTTCATATCCTTTATCGAAATTGTCCCTTTTCAAAGTCCCCTTTTTACCATATTGCTCCTGAACAAGCTGGGAAAGCGTCTTGATGTTATTTTTTGTTTTCATAATATTCCTCCATTATTTTTAATGCCTTGTCAATTTCTTTTTTAGGCGTCTTTTGACTTTTCTTCTGAAAACCATTTGCTAATACAACTAATTTACCCGCATCAAAGAAGCAAAAAATTCTAAAAATATCAGTTCCAAGTTGAATTCGGATTTCATAAAGCCCTTCTGTACCTTCTAAGTGCTTCAAATACGTATCTGGAACTTGTTGCATTTCCTCAATTAATAAAAATGTCCAAACAATCTTTTCTCTTACTTTTTGTCGCTGTTTCATTAGAAACGCTTCAAAGTAATCTTTGTAAGAAACGATTGTCCGAAATTTCTTCACTTCACTCACAATGTAAAGTTACAATAGTTGTCCGAAAAGACAACTATATTGTTAGTTATTTCATCCTCCCTGTTACCAATCAGCAATAAATAGATTGGGCGTTAAAAATTGCTTTGACTAAATTATTGGGCCATTAGCTAGACGATGACGGCAGTGAAGATTTTTAAACAAAATGATTCTTTTCTGACCAAATGCCTAATGAATTAAATATTTTTAATATATTTAGTTCATTAACTGAATCCTTAGGCAGTTACTCATCTCAATCATACTTAGTTTACCACCAAATAAAGTCGCAAAAAATGGGGCTAACCATTAATTTTTTAATCACCCTTCTCATAGAACTATCCATCGTTATTTTATTTTTCAAAAGAAAAAAAAAAGAAGCGGCCTGGATGGCTTTTTAATAAATATTATTACCTAGTCAATCGCCCATATTAATCTTTTTTTCAACTGAACTGCCCATTTATCCTGTAGCCATCGGCCTTGCAATAGTCGAGGCCATTGCATTTTACCTATTCTTGAATTGTAACTGGAAAAAGGCCATCTCTATCGCAATCCTAACCAATTTGCTTAGCTTTTATATCACTCAATTAATACCAGTAGATATAGATATTTTCAAGCAAAAAGAGGAGATTATCCAATAAATAGGACCGTACTACAAAAGCAAAACAGCAGCGAAAATTGCTTACCTCTTCTACCCATTGGTAAATTATTAACTATTTGAATAATAATTACTTATAATTTTTTATACTACCCCTTCCTTGTTTATTTTTGAAACGATGAGCGCTTTAGCTACCAACGGTTAACTAACAACTAATTGTTACCTTTGCCTTTCTGTCAATATGGCTTTCAACAAAAAGAAGCACCATATTTGATAAAACATACCAATTGAATTCAATTATAATAAACAATACCTAATAACCAGGAATTATATGATAGGCGTTTTATCGAAAATATTTGGGGGAAACAAAAGTGAAAAGGATGTAAAAAAAATCACGCCCCAGGTTGCTAAAATCAACCATTTTTTTACTCAGTTTCAATCACTCAGTAATGATGCGTTAAGGGCAAAGACTGCTGAATTTAAACAACGTATTCAAGCACACTTGCGTGCCATTGATGAAGAAATCAATTCGAAAAAAGAACTGGCTGAAAATTTACCAGTAACCAACATCAATGAAAAAGATGTCATCTATCAAGAAATAGATGTACTCAAAAAAGATAGAGACCAACAGATAGAAGTAATTCTTCAAGAAATTTTACCCGAAGCCTTTGCTGCTGTAAAAGAAACTTCCAGAAGATTTAAAGAAAATGCAAGCATCCAAAGTACGGCTACTGAACTAGATAAAAAGCTAGCGATAAAGAAAGACCATATCACCATTAAAGGTGATCAATCATTTTTTTCAAACACTTGGAAAGCAGCTGGCGGAGAAGTTTTATGGAATATGGTTCACTATGATGTTCAGCTGATTGGTGGAGCCGTATTGCATTCTGGAAAAATTGCAGAGATGGCTACCGGTGAGGGAAAAACATTGGTGAGTACTTTACCCGCTTATCTAAATGCATTAGCAGGAGAAGGAGTTCATATAGTAACGGTAAATGATTACCTAGCAAGAAGGGATAGCGAATGGAACGGACCTATCTTCGAATTTTTAGGATTGACTGTAGATTGTATTGATAAGCATGATCCGAATAGTGATGCTCGCCGAAGTGCCTATAATGCTGATATCACTTATGGTACCAACAACGAATTTGGTTTTGATTACTTGAGAGATAATATGGTGCATAGTCCAGACGAAATGGTACAACGCAAACACCATTTCGCTATGGTGGATGAAGTAGATAGTGTATTGATTGATGACGCCAGAACTCCTTTGATTATTAGTGGTCCTGTTGGACACAGTGATAATACCCAACAGTTTTTTGATTTAAAACCAAGGATTGAAAAATTAGTAGACGCGCAGAAAAAAACAATCAATCAATACCTTATTGATGCTAAGAAAAAAATTGCTGAAGGCAATGATGATCCAAAAGATGGTGGCCTTTCATTAATGATAGCCCATCGAGGTTTGCCCAAAAATAGTGCGTTAATTAAATTCTTGAGTGAGCCAGGTATCAGGGTAAAATTGCAAAAAACAGAAAACTACTATTTGGCGGACCAGCAAAAAGAAATGCCGAAAGTTGATGCTGAATTATTTTTCCATATTGATGAAAAAAATAACCAAGTAGATCTTACCGATAAGGGTATTAACTTAATTACCCAATCTGGAGAGGATACTGAATTTTTTATCCTTCCAGACATAGCTACTAAACTATCAGCCATTGAAAAAAGTACAGTGACTGCTGAAGAAAAATTACAAAGCAAAGAGGCTCTTTTAAATGAGTATTCTTTAAAAGCCGATCGCATACATACGGTTCAACAATTATTAAAAGCCTACACCCTATTTGACAAGGATACTGAATATGTGGTAATGGATCAGTCGGTAAAAATTGTTGATGAACAAACGGGCCGTATACTAGATGGAAGAAGGTATTCAGATGGTTTGCACCAAGCGATTGAAGCGAAAGAAAATGTAAAGATCGAAGCAAGCACGCAAACCTATGCTACGGTAACCTTGCAAAACTATTTCCGTATGTACCACAAACTTTGTGGTATGACAGGTACTGCTGAAACTGAAGCTGCGGAATTATGGGATATTTATAAATTAGATGTAGTGACGATTCCAACTAATTTAGTTGCCATTCGTAAGGATGAGCAAGATCTAGTTTATAAAACTAAGCGGGAAAAATACAAAGCGGTAATAGAAGAAATTGAGCGTTTACGCCTTGCCGGTAGACCTTCATTGGTTGGAACCACTTCAGTAGAGATCAGTGAATTATTGAGCAGAATGCTGAAGCAAAAAAATATTCCTCACAATGTATTGAATGCGAAACAACATGCAAAGGAAGCTCAAGTAGTGGCAGAAGCTGGTTTTGCAGGGGCTGTAACCATCGCCACTAATATGGCAGGTAGAGGTACCGATATTAAATTAGGACCGGGTGTAAAAGAAGCAGGAGGCTTAGCCATTGTAGGCACAGAGAGACATGAGAGCAGAAGGGTAGATAGACAATTACGTGGACGTGCTGGAAGACAAGGTGACCCGGGAAGCACTCAGTTTTTTGTTAGCCTAGAAGATGACTTGATGCGTATGTTTGGCAGTGAGCGCATCGCTTCATTGATGGATAGAATGGGCTATAAAGAAGGTGAGGTGATTCAACATAGCATGATCTCTAAATCAATTGAAAGAGCTCAGAAAAAAGTGGAAGAAAATAACTTTGGAATACGCAAGCGTTTGTTAGAATATGATGATGTTATGAATAAGCAACGCAACGTAGTTTACAACAAACGCAATCACGCCTTGTTTGGAGAAAGGTTAGCACTAGATCTTGACAATGCTTTTTACTCAGTAGCTGATGGACTTGTTAATTCCTTTAAAGAATCGAATGATCATGAAGGTTTTAAACTTTCAGCGATCATGAATTTTGGAATAGACACTGCTATTACCTCCGAAGAACTTGAAAAAGGTGCAGTGAATGTAACAGCTGAAAAATTGTACGATGAAGCAAAGGCAAATTATAATCGCAAAGTCATTGCATTAGCAGAACAGACTTTGCCTATCATTAAAAACATTCGTAAAGAACAAGGCAATCACATTGAAAATGTAGCAGTACCTTTTTCAGATGGTCGAAAAGTAATTCAAGCCCTTGCTAATTTAGATAAAACACTTTCTAGCAATGGTGCAGAACTACCCAATGCCCTAGAACGCAGTATCACCTTAGCATTAATTGATGATGCGTGGAAAGAGCATTTGAGGGCAATGGATGATTTACGACACAGTGTTCAAACTGCAGGTTATGAGCAAAAAGATCCTTTGGTAATTTATAAAATTGAAGCCTTTGGTGCATTTAAACAAATGGATGACCAAGTGAATAAAGATATTGTAAGTTTCCTTTGTCATTGCGCTATTCCTATGGAAGATGACAATACTGGAAAAATAAAAGAGGGTAGAGAAAAGAAAACTGATATGAGTAAAATGAGGCAACGCAAGGAAGATTTCGGCGGAATAGTTGCTGGTGGGGCCGAGCAGATATTCAATGAGAATGAATACAATGATCCATCTCCGGCCATCAAACAAGAACCCATTCGAGTAGAACCAAAAACGGGTAGAAATGATGCCTGCCCTTGCGGTAGTGGCAAAAAATTTAAAAATTGTCATGGAAAAGATGCCTAATTAACATAAAACTCTAAAAAAAATGCCGGAAATATTTCCGGCATTTTTTTTAGAGTTTTGTTAAAAGTAAATGTCTACGACCCTGATACCGCTAGTTTTAGCAATAACAAATGCCATTTTACGGTAGCTAAACTGTAAATTTGTGCATCAATACTAGTACTATGAATATTGCAGAATTTATCGATCATACCGTTTTAAAGCCGACCACCACCCTACAAGATGTTGAAAAACTTTGTGAGGAGGCTTCAAAATATCAATTTGCAGCAGTTTGTGTTCCACCCCTATTTGTAAAAAAAGCAAAGGAAGTACTAGGTACTTCTTCTACCAAAGTAGCAACGGTGATTGGGTTTCCATTTGGTTATTCAGCCATTGAGGCAAAGGTAGCAGAGGTAGTTTTAGCGATCATTGATGGAGCAGATGAGCTAGATGTAGTAATCAATATCAGTGCAATAAAAAATAATGATTGGCAATTTTTAGCCAATGAGATCAATGCTATTTTACCCATCATAAAAAACAAAAATAAGATAATCAAAGTCATCATCGAATCAGGCATTCTTACTGATGAGGAGATCATCAAATGCTGCGATTTATACGGTGCAGCTGGAGTTGACTTTATGAAAACCTCTACAGGCTACGCAGAAAAAGGTGCTAGCTTAGAATCGGTAAAATTAATGAGAAAACACCTTGCTGACAATGTTCGTATAAAGGCAAGCGGTGGTATTAAAAATTTTATTTTTGCTAAGCAGTTAATTGAAGCAGGTGCTAACAGATTAGGATGCAGTAGCAGTATTGCTATCATTAATGAGGCTGCTGAACAAAAATAAGTGGAATAGTTTTTGTAAATTTAATCAACCCAACAGATACTAACTGTTATTCATATTCACTTTTTATTCGAAAGTATTTAAATAGTAAGCTTAAGAAATTTAAAATAAACAATAATGAAAATAATGTTTTTTATTTTATCGCTGATATTGTCGGTTGTTAAAATAAATGCACAAGGCAGTTTAATAAAAGATACTACTATATCGAATGGTAACCTTACGATTGTTATGGATACTCGTTTGGAGCTACTTGCAAAAAAAGAGGCTGAAATCAATGAAGCTATTGCTAGCGGTCCAAAATTTGCAAAGGGCTATCGATTGATGATACTAAATACAACTGATCGAACAGAAGCAATGAACCTAAGAGCAAAATTATTACAACTTTTTCCTGAACAAAAAATATACATGACTTTTCAGCCGCCACACATCAAGGTAAAGCTGGGTAATTTTATAGAAAAAAATGAAGCAGAAGAGTATAAAAAAGAAGTCGTTCAAAATAAATTAGTCACTACTGAAATTTATTTATTGTCAGAAATGATTGAAATTAAAACAGAGAAAAATATTTTATAAGCCCCTTTTAATGGATAATAATATTAACCATTAAATTTATGAACAATACGTCTACTACTAAATCAATCAATGTGAGTGAATCAATACAAAAAAATATAAAGAACCTTGCAAAAAAATATGCAGCCGAAATTATTTCGATTCGTCATCACCTGCACGCTAATCCTGAATTAAGTTATCAGGAATTTGAAACCTCCAAATTCATTCAACAGCAATTAACTGCTTTAAATATTCCGTTTGAAATAAAAGCAACTACTGGGGTAATTGGATTATTGAAGGGAAAGAATCCAGAAAAAAGGGTAGTCGCTCTAAGGGCCGATATGGATGCACTTCCCATTTCAGAAGAAAATGATATACCCTACAAGTCAACCAATCCTGGAGTGATGCATGCCTGTGGTCATGATGTGCACACTAGCTGTTTACTAGGTGCAGCAAAAATATTAAGTGAATTGAGACAAGAATGGGAAGGTACTGTTAAGTTTATCTTTCAACCAGGTGAAGAAAAAAATCCAGGTGGAGCTAGTATACTTATAAAAGAAGGAGTGCTTGAAAATCCGGCCCCCAAGAATATTTTTGGTATGCATGTTCATACTACCCTAGAAAAAGGGAAATTAAGTTTTAGAAGTGGCATGGTAATGGCCAGTGCAGATGAAATATATATTACCATCAAGGGTAAAGGAGGTCATGCAGCTTCTCCTCATCTGACAGCTGACACCATCTTGATTGCATCTAATTTAATTGTCAGTTTGCAACAACTCATTAGCAGAAATAATAGTCCCTTCAATCCATCCGTACTAAGTATTACTTCTTTTCATGGAGGAAATACAACCAATGTGATTCCTTCGGAAGTTAAGCTGATGGGCACTTTTAGGGCAATGAATGAAGAATGGCGATATAAGGCACATGAGTTAATTAAAAATATGGCAACTCAAATTGTACAAAGTATGGGGGCCGAAATTGATCTCAAAATCGACATCGGATACCCTTCAGTACTCAATAATGAAGCATTAACAGTAGCAGCAAGAACTGCTGCTGAATCATTTATAGGCAATGAAAATGTGGAAGAAACAGAATTAAGAATGGGAGCAGAAGATTTTGCTTTTTATTCTCATGAAATACCGGGTTGTTTTTTCAGACTTGGAACAGCAAATATTACAAAGGGCATTACTGCTGGCGTTCACACCCCTAGATTTAATATTGATGAAGAAGCAATTGAGATTGGAATGGGAATGATGGCTTTATTAGGCGCCACCAATGCTGAATAAATTGTACCAACGCTCTGTGTTACCACCAAGATGAAGAGCGGAAAAAATAGATCATGTCAAAACAATTAAGCAAAGAACAAGCATTAGAGTACCATGCTAAAGGAAGGCCTGGAAAGATTGAGGTGATTCCTACCAAGGAATCTAAAACTCAAAGAGATCTTTCCCTCGCTTATTCTCCAGGTGTAGCTGTACCCTGCCTTGAAATTGCTGCTAACCCTGAAGATGTTTACAAATACACTAGCAAAGGAAATTTAGTGGGCGTTATCAGTAATGGAACAGCTGTATTAGGACTAGGAAATATTGGTCCTGAAGCAAGCAAACCAGTCATGGAAGGAAAGGCTGTACTATTTAAAATATTTGCAGACATTGATGTTTTTGATATTGAAATAAACGAAACAGACCCTGAAAAATTTGTTCAAATTGTAAAGGCATTAGAGCCCACTTTTGGAGGAATCAATTTAGAAGATATCAAAGCGCCTGAATGTTTTTATATCGAACAGAAATTAAGGGAACAGTTAAAAATACCGGTAATGCATGATGACCAGCATGGAACTGCTATTATATCTGCAGCTGGTTTACTGAACGCATTAGAAATACAAAAAAAGAAAATCCAAAATGTAAGAATCGTTGTAAATGGAGCCGGAGCTGCATCTATAGCTTGCATGAAATTATATGAATCCTTAGGCGCAAAGCATAGCAACTTTATAGTTTTTGACAAAGAAGGAATTTTATACGAAGGCCGAGAAGATTTAGATGAACAAAAAAAGAAATTTTGTGTAGATGTAAAATTCAAAGACTACGATTTAGCGAAGGCACTAAAAGATGCAGATGTTTTTATTGGACTGAGTGCAGGCAATGTGGTAACGACTGAAATGATTAAGAGCATGGCTAAAAAGCCAATTGTTTTTGCTTTAGCCAACCCTGACCCTGAGATTTCTTACGACGATGCCCTAGCAGCACGTGAAGACATAATAATGGCTACAGGAAGAAGTGATTATCCGAATCAAGTAAACAATGTGTTAGGGTTTCCATACATTTTCAGAGGCGCATTAGACGTAAGGGCGACTACTATTAATGAAGCGATGAAATTAGCGGCAGTAAAGGCATTAGCAGATCTAACGAAAGAAACGGTTCCAGATATTGTTAACCTTGCCTATAATGAAAAAACAATTTCTTTTGGGCCCGATTATATAATTCCAAAAGCATTGGATCCGCGTTTACTCGCTACCGTTGCACCAGCAGTTGCAAAAGCAGCTATGGAAAGCGGAGTAGCAAAATACCCAATTAAAGACTGGGAAGCTTATAAACTTGAATTAAATAAAAGATTGGGATTAGACAACCAATTAAGCCGAGTAATTGGCAATAAAGCTAGGAAGGATCCAAAGAGAGTTGTATTTGCAGATGCTGAAAATAGTAAGGTGCTAAAAGTAGCACAGATGGTAATGGATGAAGGAGTAGGCTATCCGATCTTATTAGGAGATGAAAAGAAAATTAAAAAAATAGCGGAAGCCAATAGTATTGATATTGAGGAAATGCCCATCTTAGATCCTAAGTCGGATGAAACGGAAGAATTAAGAAAAAAATTTGCAGAGACATTTTATGCGAGGCGACAGCGCAAAGGCATCAATTGGCATGAAGCCAATAAGCTAATGAAATATCGAAACTACTTTGGATGTATGCTAGTAGAAAGTGGTGAAGCAGATTGTATGATTAGTGGACTAACTCGAAATTATCCTGATACCATTCGTCCGGCGATACAATCTATCGGCACAGAGGAGGGTGTAAAAAAGATTGCAGGAATGTATATCTTATTAACTAAGCGAGGTCCTTTGTTTTTAGCAGATACCACAATTAATTTTAATCCCACTGCAGAGGAATTAGCAGAAATCACTTTGCTCACAGCTAAAGAAGTAAAACAATTCAATATTGTACCTCGAATTGCGATGCTCTCCTATTCTAATTTTGGAAGCAGTGACTCACCCGAAGCAAATTTGGTTCGAAAGGCAAGAGAGTTAGTGAAAGCAAAAGATCCATCTCTAATTTGTGAAGGCGAAGTGCAAGGCATTCTGGCATTCAATAAAGAAATTCTAAAAGAAAATTATCCATTTACAGAATTACTTAATGGAGAAGTCAATACACTCATCTTTCCAAATCTAGCTGCAGGAAATATTGCCTACAATTTATTACAAGAGGTGGGCGGTGCAGATTCTATTGGACCCATTTTATTGGGATTAAAAAAACCCGTTCACGTTCTACAATTAGGAAGTTCAATCAGGTCTATCTTTAATATGGTATTAATAGCAGTTGTAGATGCCCAGATGAAAAACAAAACAGATACAAAATCTGTAATTAAAGCAAGCAAATGGTGGAAGAAATTTAAAAAGAAAACCCACCAATTATAAAATTTACCTTTTAAAGTAGTAGTTAAAAAAAGTTTAGCCAGCATATGGACAACAAAGACCAGGTAAGCAAAAAGAAAATCTCTTTTGCCATTAGCAAAACCTTCAGAAAATATCTGAAACGCTATGGTAGAGAGGTCGCTTTACCAATTTCCTACGACACACTTAAACATTATAATTTTAGTATCCCTGTGTTAGATAATTCAGGAAAAGATACTTTGTGGGAATCAGTTTTTTACAATCCCACACTAACAGATGAAATACATGCATCACTTAAAAGAACTTATTCAATTCTAAAATTTAGCGGTCATACTCAAGCAGAGGAACATCTGTATATTGAAAGAATTGACTATTGCCTTTTTGGTAATTCAAAACCTTTCAGAATTAAAATTGTCAATAATTATAATGAAGTGTACGACTATTTCTACATTAAAATTGCCGACTCCTCTCGCATCTTTGGAATGGAATTAGAACATCTATTGTCACCCAATTTTTTGAATTTTTTAATTGAAGGAAATACAATTATTGAAGAACATATTTCAGGTGTACCAGGCGATATGTTTATTGCACAATACTTACATAGGCCCGAATTTAATCCCATCAGAATAGCTAAAGAGTTTGTAAAATTTAATGAGCGATGTTTTATTAGATTATTAGGAGATATGCGCAGCTACAATTTTATTTTTGATATCACACAAGATTTTGATGATGTTCAGTTCAAGATAAGATCAATTGATTTTGATCAGCAGTCATACGAAGGAAATAAAAATAATTACCTTCCACAGTTTTTTAAAGAGAATCAAGTTTTTGTTGAACTGGTGAAGACCCATCTTAATAATGAAGTAATTAAGCAATATCAACAAGAAGAGAGATCTCAAGTTATTCGCCGCATCAAATCGGAAAGACAAAGGTTAAGGGACTTGAAAGTAGCAGCAGGAGATAGTGAGCTTTCAACTGAACCTAAAATCAAGCAACTTGCAGCCGAGCTCTCAGTGCATTATAACAATAATCCAGTTTTTTTAAAATGCACCACGATGCCGCAACTTATTTATCAACACCTAAAAGAACTATTAATTTCGGATAGTAAATAACCTGATAACTCATTAATCAATGACTCATTAGGTTGATAAATAAAGAAATAAAATAATCAACCTATCCACTCTTTTATTTCAATAAATTTGTAAAATGGAATTTTTCACACACTTCGGCCGGTATCTGATAATGCTGAAGGGAATGTTTACCAAGCCAGAAAATACTAAAATGTATTGGAAAGAATTCATGCGCCAATGCGTAGACATAGGCATTGGATCTTTGGGAATCGTTTCGATCATTTCTGTATTTATCGGAGCGGTGAGTGCGGTTCAAACTTCTTACCAATTAGTGAGTCCGCTTATTCCAACCGAAACGATTGCGCTAATAGTAAGAGACACCGTAATTCTTGAATTTTCACCAACCTTAGTTTGTATTGTATTGGCAGGAGTAATTGGAAGTAAAATTGCAAGTGAATTAGGAAACATGAGAGTAAGTGAACAAATTGATGCATTAGAAATAATGGGCATCAATACCAAGGCTTATTTAATATTACCCAAAATTGCTGCAGCAATGCTAACGATTCCTTTGCTAGTAATTATTTCAATGGTACTAGGTATTTGGGGAGGACGACTTGCTGGTGTTGCATCTGGAATCATATCGTCTGATGCATTTGACAGAGGTTTACTTACTAAATTTATTCCCTATAATGTAACTTTTGCATTAATTAAATCTTACACTTTCGCTTTTATTATTACTAGTATTCCCTCTTATTACGGATACTATGTAAAAGGAGGAGCACTGGAAATAGGAAGAAGTAGTACCAAAAGCGTAGTAGTAAGCTGCATCATGCTTTTATTTGCTGACTATGTTTTAACACAGCTATTACTAACTCACTAAGAAACGAATTTTATGATTGAATTTATAAATATTGGTAAACAGTTTGGAGAAAATAAAGTACTCTCGGAGGTTAGTCACGTAATGCAGACCGGTAAATGCAATTTAATTATAGGCACAAGCGGAAGTGGAAAAACTGTTTTACAAAAATGTTTGGTTGGATTATTTGAACCAGACAGAGGTGAAATTTTCTATGATGGCATCAGTTTTACTGAAATGAATAACCAAAGTAGAAAGGGACTTCGACAACAAATTGGAATGTTGTTTCAGGGGTCTGCTTTATTTGACAGCTTAACGGTTGAGCAAAATATAATGTTTCCCCTCGAAATGTTTTCCAAGATGAATTATGGAGAAAAAAAAATAAGGGTAAACGAAGTCCTTGCTCGAGTAAATTTAGAAGATGCCAATAATAAATTCCCCTCTGAATTAAGTGGTGGAATGAAAAAAAGAGTGGGTATTGCCAGGGCAATTGTATTAAATCCCAAATATTTATTCTGCGATGAACCTAACTCTGGTTTAGACCCTCAGACTAGTTTAGTAATCGACAAACTTATTTTTGATATTACTAAAGAGTTTAATATGACTACCGTTATAAATACCCATGATATGAATAGTGTGATGGAAATTGGGGAGAATATTTTATATATGTACCAAGGAAAGAAAGAGTGGACAGGCAACAATGAAGAAATTATCTTTTCAAAAAATGAGCGGCTCAATGAATTTATTTTCGCCTCTAAATTTCTTCAAGATGCCAAGGACATGCGTATGTTAGAGGCAAAAGGAATCATATCCGATGACCGTAACATGGAAGAAATTCTAAAAAACGGAGACAAATTATCAAATTAACCAATTCACTTTTAGCAATCCCCTATCTTTGCGAAGATTATACATTTCATTACTAATTTTTAATCAATGTCAGTTTTAGTTAATAAAAACTCCAAAATTATAGTTCAGGGATTTACAGGTACTGAAGGTAGTTTCCACGCTACACAAATGATTGAATATGGCACTAACTTGGTTGGTGGTGTTACACCGGGAAAAGGCGGTAGCATGCATTTGGAAAAACCTGTTTTTAATACAGTAGCAGATGCGGTAAAATCAACTGGTGCTGATGTAAGTATAATTTTTGTTCCTCCTGCATTTGCAGCAGATGCAATAATGGAAGCCGCAGACGCTGGCATTGCATTGGTGGTATGTATTACAGAAGGTATTCCTGTTCAAGATATGGTGAAAGTAAAAAATTATTTGTTAGGTAAGACTACTCGCTTGATAGGTCCTAATTGTCCAGGAGTTATTACTGCAGGAGAATGTAAAGTTGGTATCATGCCTGGATTTATTTTTGTAAAAGGAAGAATTGGAATAGTGTCTAAAAGTGGAACCTTAACTTATGAAGCAGCAGACCAAGTAGCCAAAGCAGGTTTAGGTATCTCTACAGCAATCGGCATTGGAGGTGATCCAATCATTGGAACTACCACTAAAGAAGCGGTTGAGTTATTTATGAATGATCCTGAAACTGATGCAATAGTAATGATTGGTGAAATTGGTGGTGGCATGGAAGCAGAAGCAGCTAATTATATAAAATCAACTGGTAATAAAAAGCCTGTAGTTGGTTTTATTGCTGGTCAAACTGCACCTCCAGGTCGTAGAATGGGTCATGCAGGAGCAATTGTTGGAGGTGAAGATGATACAGCAGCAGCCAAAATGAAAATTATGACAGCTTGTGGAATACATGTTGTTGCTAGTCCAGCAGATATTGGTAAAACAATGGCCGAGGCACTAAAAAAATAATCTTTTTATAGTTATTGAATCAAACAACCCTCGGTTTCTGCCGGGGGTTGTTTGATTCAATGAAAAAGTCAATGATCTAATTTTTATCCAAGTGATAAATTTTAAACAGCTTAAGAATCAAATCATTCGTTAAGAACAAACCAATCATTTGATTGATATCTTGTATGTAAATGGCATCTACTATGTTTTTTAAAAGAATATGCTTACTCGTATTAATAGCAACTTCAATCTCTCAAATCGTTGAAGCAAGTCCTATTATTACGTATTCTCATTTTTGGAAAAAAATAACTAAGCTCAAAAAAAAAGAAATTACCCAGACAACTAACAAGAAAAAATCAATTCAGTATAAAGAAAATAGTAATGAACTTGCTCAAAAACCTTTACAGGTTGAGATGCAAGCTCCTAAATTTTTACGAGAAGGCGATCGAATAGAATTAAATGCAAAAATTATTAATTTAAGTGATCATGAATTAACTGGAACAACTCAATTGTCTTTATTAAATGCAGCTAGTAACCAATCGGTAGACGGATGGTTTAAAAATATATTTCCTACACAGTATTTTACTGTTGCAGTGGGTCAAAGTTTGGATATCAAATTTCCAATAGAGATTCCTTACAATTTTAATTCCGCGTTGAAATACATAGTTACTGCAACTAACAAACCAACTAAATTAATCAAAGAGCATATAAATAAAAACGATTCTGTCAATTTTTCAAATAGCACCGATAAAAATATTTCGAAATCAAAAGAAAATATAGAAATCAATTTTTCCGATGTTAAAGAATTCACTATTCCGATAGTAACCAACCGAATTTTAATTACTGAAAACTTGCCATTAAATAATAGTAAGGCCGAAGGCAACAATTTTACATTTAAAAAATTACTACTGAGTGAAGAAAACACCTCCATTAAAAATCAAGGAATAACGGTTGAATATACTACCAATCCAATCTGGTATGTAATACAAGCTTTACCTTATTTAATGGAACCCGTTTTTGAAAGTACAGAGCAAATTTTTAACAAGTACTATGCCAATGTATTGGCCATGCATATCAATCGAACTATGCCTTCATTAAAAGAAATATTTTCTAAATGGCAAACAGAGGGTCAGATCAATGCCACACCAACCAACACAACAAAAAGTGAATTGCTTTCAAATCTTCAAAACAATAAAGAACTAAGCTTGGCAATACTTCAAGAAACGCCTTGGGTAATGAATGCGATAGAAGAAAGCACTCAAAAGAAAAACATTGCATCAGTTTTTGATAGTACAAAAATATCCGACGAAATAGAAAATTCGATTCAACAACTAATCGAATTACAAAGACCGAATGGCGCCTTTAGCTGGTGGAAGAACGGACCTGAAGACAACTATTTAACACAATATATCATTTCCGGAATTGGACAGCTTAGTAAATTAAAGGCTATAGAAAACAATGACTTTCGAAATATTAAAATAATAGTAGACAAGGCTATTCCTTACCTGGATAAAAAAATACAGGAAGAATATAAAAGGCTAGCGAAAAATAAAGTATTGTTTTCAAAAAACAATCTGGAGTATGCTACTATTCATTACATCTACTTACGTAGTTTTTTTCAAGACTACCCCTTAGCTGATTCTTTTAAAAAAGCGCATCATTATTTCGTTGGTCAAGCAAAAAAATATTGGCCAGGATTTGGTAAAAATAATCAAGCGATGATTGCATTGGCATTCAAAAGATCCAATGAACAAGCAACTGCTAAATTGATTATCCAATCATTAAAGCAAAGAACCTCTAAAAGTAAAGAATTAGGTAGGTACTGGAAAGAGTGGAATACAGGCGGCTACTCTTTGCAATGGTCACCTGTTGAAAGTCAGTCGATCATGATAGAAGCATTTTCTACTTTAGATGAAAATGAAGAAACGATGAATGAATTAAAAATTTGGTTACTACAACAAAAACAAACCCATCATTGGAATACAAGCAAAGCAACTGCTGCAGCATGTTATGCTTTACTATTGAGCAATCAAAAAAATGAAGAGCCGATTAACTTATTACGATCTCAAAATAAAGAACTAATTATCTCTCTCGGTGAAAAAAAAATAGGAGTATTCAATTTAAACTCTCAAGATATATCTTACTCTACCGAAGCAAATAAAATATTGGCAGAGAATCAAACAGCTTATTTTAAATATAGTATTGAATCAGAAAAAGTAAATTCTTCAATGGGCAATATTTCCATTACTGTTAAGCCGGGGGAACCAAAATTTGATAATTATCAAGGATGGGGAGCAGTTTATTGGCAATATTTCGAAGACTTGGATAAAATAAAGAATATTGAGAGTTCATTAAAATTAACCAAACAATTGTTTGTCGAAAAAAAATCCAACAAAGGCATTCTTTTATTACCCATTAAAGAAGTTGCAACTCTTCAAGTAGGTGATATAATAAAAGTACGATTACAAATTAAAGCTACCCGAGATATAGAATACCTACAATTAAAAGACCAAAGAGCAGCCTGTTTGGTTCCAATAGGAACAAAGAATAGGTATCAATCAAAGGGCAGTTGGGGGTATTATCAAAGCAATGGGGAAGTCAGTACCAATTTTTTTATTAACAGGTTATCAAAAGGTAGTTACATAATTGAATTTCAACAACTTGTAATCCATCCGGGTAACTTTAGTAATGGCTTATCTAGCATTCAAACCATGTACTCTCCAGTATTCGCAGGTTACAGCAATGAAATTAGGATAGAAGTAGAGAACCAAAAATAGGCAGACCTAAAGCTCGCTACCCAATTGTATATATTAAAATAAAAAGATCGCTGTATCCTATACCAGTGGTATACATATTATAAAATATTTTACTGTAAAAAATAGATCCAATATCAATTATCAAATTAACTATAAAAGCCTTACCTTTGCAGCCCCGTAAACAATTGTGTACGAGGATTAATAATTTTTTTAAACTAAAATCAGGGAAATGAACAATTACGAATTGATGGTGATTTTTACCCCTGTGCTGTCTGAGGAGGAATTTAAAGCCGCCCAGAGCAAGTTCGCAGCAATCGTTAAAGAGAGCGGAGGCGAAGTAGTGCACACCAATCCCTGGGGACTAAAATCACTGGCCTATCCTATCGCCAAAAAGACCACTGGTCTTTATTGGGTAATGGAGTATAAAGCGCCAACCAGCTTCAATGAAAAGTTGAAAACTCAACTTTTACGTGACGAATCAGTGATGCGTCACATGTATACTGTACTCGATAAATACGCCGTCGATTACAACAACAAAAAGAGAAGTGGCGGTAAATTTTCTCCTAACGAAAAAGCGGGGGCATAAATCATGGCAAAACCTAACGAGATAAAATATCTCACAGCAATCAAAGCTGAAAAGCGTCCAAAAAAATATTGCCGCTTTAAAAAAATGGGTATTCATTATATTGATTATAAAGATGCCGATTTCTTAAAAAAATTCTTAAACGAACAAGGTAAATTATTACCTCGCCGTCTTTCTGGAAACTCATTGAAGTTTCAACGTAAAGTAAGCGAAGCAGTAAAAAAAGCCCGTCAAATGGCTATTTTACCTTACGTTACAGATCTTTTGAAATAATTTTTTTCACCACCCTAATTCCTTTGTAGGATGAAAGTCTCGCCCCAATAAAACTGGGTATCGAGGATTGGGTAAAAATGCAATCTAAATGCAGGTAATATTAATACAAGACGTAAACAACCTCGGCAGTGCCAACGAACTGGTAACAGTTAAAAATGGTTATGGCCGTAATTTTTTGATTCCTTCTAAATTAGCTATTGAAGCTAGTCCGAGCAATCTTAAACAAAGAGAGGAAAAAGTAAAGCAACAGGTTAAGAAAGAAGCTAAATTATTAGCTGAGATTAACAGTGTGATAGCTACTTTAACAAATGGTCCACTTAAAGTTGGAGCCAAAACAGGTACAACTGGCAAAATTTTTGGAAGTGTAACTTCAGTTCAAATTGCTCGTGCAATTAAAGAACAAAAAGGCTATGAAATTGATCGTCGTAGGATTACTATCATCGATGATGTTAAAGAACTAGGTACTTTTAAGGCAAAAATCGACTTTGGCAGCGGCAACGAGTGCGAAGTTGAGTTTGAAGTAACAGCAGAATAATAACATTTAATAATGAAATATGATCCGTCCCAGTAAAAAGGGACGGATTTTTTATGCCTTTAAAGTTTGGGAAGGTGGGTTCCCTTCAAAAAATCACCCTTTTACCACCCAAAAAGCCCTTTTATGATTTTTTTTGAATTTCCTTGTTATTTTAAATAAATAGTTACATTTGTAAAGCTTTAATGGTTTTAGTATTTCGTCGTTAGCTGATTGAACTCTTTTTAGATGTCCGTTTTCAGTTCATTGTACCCACTAAGTCATTAGGTTTTTTTTTAATTTTAAAAAGTTTTTACAATGAACATTTATGTAGGAAATCTAAGTTGGACAATGACCGACGAAGACTTAAGCAATCTCTTCACACAATTTGGTACTGTTTCAAGTGCTAAAATTTTGAAAGACAAAATGAACGGCCGCAGCAAAGGATTTGGCTTTGTTGAAATGGAAGACGATGAAGCAGCAAAGGCTGCTATCGCAGGTTTAAATGAAACCGAAGTTCAAGGTCGTAAGTTAATCGTAAACGAATCTCAACCACGTCAGGAAGGGGATTTCAAAAAGCGTAGCTTTGGCACTGGAGGCGGTGGCGGCGGTTACAAAAAGCCCGGCGGTAGCGGTGGTTACGGCGGCGGCGGTGGAAGAAGCAGTGGTGGTGGCTACGGTAGTGGCGGTAACAGAAGCGGCGGAAGCGGCGGTTACAACAGAGATTATTAATTAAGATATCTTCTGATAATTCAAATCCCTCATTGTAAAATGAGGGATTTGTTATTTAGGGTACCTAGCTATTATATGTTAAGAAGGAAATATTACTCAAAATAATTCAACACATTAAAACCTTCTTTTTTCAAAAGCTGATCTTTTTGAAAAAGTCGTAAGTCCGATAATGCCATTTCTTCAATTAACATATCTAGTGTGTATTTTGGTTTCCATCCTAGTTTGGTTTTAGACTTAGTAGGATCTCCAATCAATAACTCTACCTCAGTAGGCCGGTAGTAACGAGGGTCAATTCGCATCACTACTGTTCCAGATGAAAGATGCTCACCAAAAGGAATTCTCAATTCCTGTAGGCGAGTTGTATCAACAGAAGCTATGGTTGCAATTTCATCTTCATTTGAACCTGAAAATGCTAGTTCAACTCCCAGATAAGAAAAAGTTTTACGTATAAACTCCCTTACACGGGTAGTTACCCCTGTTGCAATTACAAAATCCTCAGATATTTCCTGTTGAAGTATTAAATACATCGCCTCTACATAATCCTTTGCATGCCCCCAGTCTCTTTGAGCATCAATATTTCCCATGTACAAAGTTTCCTGCAAACCCAAAACAATTTTTGCTGCAGCACGAGTAATCTTTCTGGTTACAAATGTTTCACCCCTCAACGGAGATTCGTGGTTGAATAAAATTCCATTCGAAGCAAACATACCATAGGCCTCACGGTAATTTACGGTAATCCAATAAGCATATAATTTTGCCACCGCATACGGAGATCTAGGATAAAAAGGGGTGGTTTCTGATTGGGGTACTTCTTGCACTAGTCCATACAACTCAGAAGTAGAAGCCTGATATATCTTTGTTTTTTTTGTTAGCCCCAACAATCTAACTGCCTCCAAAATTCGCAGAGTCCCTGTACCATCTGCGTTGGCAGTATATTCAGGCATTTCAAAACTCACCTGAACATGACTCAT
The DNA here is from genome assembly GCA_945876095.1 of Chitinophaga pinensis. Lineage (GTDB taxonomy): Bacteria > Bacteroidota > Bacteroidia > Chitinophagales > Chitinophagaceae > Ferruginibacter > Ferruginibacter pinensis_E. Next base: position 17,608 of record CAMCMP010000026.1, on the reverse strand, counting down.
GGCTGCTAGATTATAAATCTCATCAGGTTGTGTTTCCTGTATGATACGAATTAAATTAGTACTATCGGTCATATCGCCATAGTGTAAACGCATATTGGCATGTTCAATATGTGGATCTTCATATAAATGATCAATTCTATCAGTATTAATAAGCGAAGAGCGGCGCTTGATACCATGCACCTTATAACCTTTCTCTAACAAAAGTTCTGCAAGATAAGCTCCATCCTGGCCAGTAATACCCGTAATTAATGCTACTTTTTTTTGAGCCATTGATGATAGTTTTTATAATTTTTAGCGTTCGGTTTTAAAAAATCGTTTAAGAAATTACTGATGTTTTTGAATAAACTGAGTTCAAAAAATCTGCATAGGCAAGTTTGATTCCATCTTGCAATGAAACACTTGCCTCCCAACCTAGTGAACGTAACTTGGACACATCCAACAATTTTCGAGGAGTACCATCTGGTCTACTGCTATCCCAACTAATCTGACCTTCATATCCAATTATTAAGGAAATTTCATTTGCTAATTCACCAATACTCAAATCCACACCAGTCCCAACGTTTACTAATTCTTTTTCATTGTAGGTATTCATTAAAAATAAACATGCATTGGCCAGATCATCCGCAAATAAAAATTCTCGCTTGGGTTTGCCAGTTCCCCAAACTTTCACAAAAGGTTGATTATTAATTTTTGCTTCATGAAATTTTCGAATCAAAGCTGGTAACACATGCGAACTTTTTAAATCGTAATTATCACCGTAACCATATAAATTAGTTGGCATCACACTGATAAAATTACAGGCATATTGATCTCGGTAGCTTTCACATAATTTAATACCTGCAATCTTTGCAATTGCATAGGATTCATTCGATGGCTCCAATTCTCCCGTTAATAAATAGGATTCCTTTAAGGGTTGAGGAGCCAATTTTGGATAAATACAAGAGCTACCTAGAAACATCAACTTGCTAACACTATTCACCCAAGCCGAATGAATGATATTACTTTCAATCATTAAATTATCATAAATAAAATCGGCGCGGTAGGAACTATTAGCAAGTATTCCTCCAACTGTTGCTGCAGCCATAAAAACATACTCAGGTTTTTCAAAAGCAAAAAAGTCGGCAACAGCTTGCTGATTTCTAAGATCAAGTTCCCCAGAAGTTCGAAATATAATATTTTGAAAACCCTTGGCTTTCAGAGCTCGAAAAATAGCCGATCCTACCATACCCCTGTGGCCTGCAATATAAATTTTACTATCTAGATTCATCGAGGTTTATTAATATTCATTTTCCAAAATATAGTCCAGAATAAGATTTATTGGAAGGTATATTAACTTAAAAAATATAAAAATTAAATCTGTCTCAATCTTCCTAATCTTGGATATTTCAATGTACAAATTAAGTTTATTTTATCCAATTTCTCTTCCCAAATACCTATAAAATCGATAAAAAAATAGAGACAACTATATTTTAGCAGATTTGAAAGGAAACCTCAGTTGGTGAATTAGAGCAAAACGAGAAAAACTGGACTGCCTTTTTACGATTTACTTAAATGCTGAGTTCCAGAAAAATTGTTATTTAAAATACAGCCTATAGATTTTAATAATTTTAAATGAAGGAGATTTAAAGGAAAATTGGCTAAGTGTTCAAACTTCTATAACTTGAAAGACTTACTTAATCGAATAAAGAGTTGGCTCTTGATGAAATTGAGTCTGCCAGTTAACTACTATTTTTATCAAAAAAATCTTTAAAAAAATAAAATCAATTAATTTATTGAACGATTTTTTATAAATGATACAGAACCTCAAATAATATAAAATGAAAATTACTTCTAAAAAAATTATTAAGTACCTCCTATTTTGTCAAATTATAGCAGGACTTTTGTTGCCATTGATGGGATTTTCACAGTGGACAGAATTACACCCTGTCTCGATTGAAATAAACGAAAGATCTTCCGATCAGTTGAAAAAAGCAGCTCAAGTATTTCAAGAAGAAATATTTAAAAGAAGTCAGATCAATCTGCCTATCAACCAAAATATATCTAGCAATAAAGCAGCTCAAACTGTAATCATTTTAACTGAAGCGAGTATTCAATCACTTACTATTTCAGAAAGAGATGAATTATCAAAACTTGAAAAAACTAGAAAAGAAGGTTATAAAATAAAACTTATAGGCAACCAATTAATCATACTAGGTAATGATGATAGAGGTTGCTTATATGGAATAGGAAAAGTAATGAGGGAAATGAAAATTCTCTCTAATCAACTATTTATCCAAGCAAATTTTCAACTTTCCTCCTCTCCTGCTTATCCCATTCGTGGACATCAACTGGGTTACAGACCTAAAACCAATGCCTACGACGCTTGGTCGGTTGCTCAATACGATCAATACATTCGTGACTTAGCGATTTTTGGTGCCAATAGCATAGAAATAATGCCTCCTCGCACAGATGATGATTCTACGAGCGTTCATATGAAATTGCCAGCAATTGAAATGATTAAAGAACAATCTCGAATCTGTGCCTCTTATGGTCTTGATGTGTGGATGTGGTATCCAAATATGGCAAAAACATATTCGACTGCTGAATCTATCAAGTCGGAGTTAGAAGAAAGAGAAATCGTTTTTAGAACAGTACCTAAATTAGATGCACTCTTTGTACCGGGAGGAGATCCAGGAGATTTAGAACCGGATGAATTATTTGATTGGCTAGCAAAAGAAGCTAAATTACTGATCAAGTATCACCCCAAGGCAAAAATTTGGGTTTCGCCTCAAGCATTTAAACCAAGTAAAAAATGGTATGCACAGTTTTATCAACATGTCAACAAACAATATCCTTGGTTTGGAGGAGTAGTATATGGTCCATGGATTAAGGAAACATTAGAGGAAGTTAAAAAGAAAATTAATCCTAAGATTCCTATCAGACTATATCCAGATATCACCCATAATTTTTCGTCTCAATATCCTATTCCCAACTTAGATCTTGCATTGGCCATGACCCTTGGAAGAGAAAGCATCAATCCCAGACCAACCGATGAGAAATTTATTCATAATCGTTATGCCAAGTTAGCGCAAGGAAGTATAAGTTATTCTGAAGGTACCAATGATGATGTAAATAAATTCATTTGGAGTGATCAAGATTGGAATCCAAAAACTAATGCATTAAAAACACTTCGTGACTATGCAAATTATTTTATAGGTTACTCCTATCAAGATGACATAGCCCAATCGATACTAGCATTAGAAAAAACTTTAAGAGGGGCATTCGTTAATAATTCATCCGTTCAACAAACCCTACAACAATGGCAGGGATTGGAAAAAAATGCCTCTCCTCAGGTTTTATCCAATCCAAGATTCCAAAGTGGTCTTATTCGCGCATATTTTGATGCTTATATTCAACGTCGTCTTGTGTATGAAATAAATCTAGAAAGATTAGCCAAAAACAAATTAGAATCTCGAAAAAAAGGGCAATCGATTGACGCAATCAATGAAGCAAAAAATATTTTAAATAAAGCGATTTCAGAAACGGTATCTCCAGAATTAAGAGAAAGATGTATTGCATTAGCTGATTCTTTATATAGAAGTTTTGGGGCTCAACTTACTATTGAAAAACATCATGCTGCTAGTGGAAGAGGAAACTTTATTGACAACATCGATATACCATTAAATGATTCTCCCTGGTTAATTGAACAATTAAATAATATTTCAAAACTATCCAATGAGTCGGATCGTGACCAAGCTTTAGAAAATATTTTGCACCGAGCAGATCCAGGGCCAGGAGGCTTTTATGACAATATGGGCTCTCCAGAATCATGGAAAAGAATCATTGCTAAAAAAACATGGCAAGAAGATCCTAGTAGCCTTGAATCACCAAGAGTTAGCTTTGGAGTTGGCTTAACAGGAGTAGATTGGGTTCATGAAATTGTAGCCAAAGGTTTTGAAGGAAAAACTACACCACTCGCTTGGATGAATCAGATAAATACTTTGTATGAAACCCCTCTTGAAATGGAGTATGATTCTTTAGATCCTGAAGGAAGTTACTTGATTAGAATTTCTTATACAGGAAGGTTTCGATCCAGCGTTCAATTAATGGCAGATGGAGTTCAGATTCATCCATTTATAAGAATGGGTAAAAAACCAGTGGTAGAATTTCCACTTCCTACAAAAATTACTAAGGATGGAAAAATAAGATTGACATTTACCTGCGGACTAAAAGTAGATGGTGAAGGAGAACGAGGTACACAGGTAGCGGAGATTTGGATTATCAAGAATAAATAAAAAATACAATTTAATGGACAAACAATATATCGTCAAGTATTTAAAGTTGATTTCATAAACGAAGCTTTAGATAAAATAGTTTATAATCAGAAATAAAAAAGCAAACAATTTTTAATCAATTGTTTGCTTTTTTATTGGCGGAGACTGAGGGATTCGAACCCTCGAAACAGTTACCCGTTTACACGCTTTCCAAGCGTGCTCCTTCAGCCACTCGGACAAATCTCCAGTTAATACTTTATTTCGAAATCTCTGCAAATAATAATTAAAGACAATATGAAATAATTAATCTCAAAACCTACAGCTTTTCGGGATGGCAAAAATACAGTTTCGAACCTTATAAGCCGAATATTTTTTCAGCATTTTGAGTAGTTATCTTTGCAACAGATTCCATAGAGCAGTTTTTAATCTCAGCCAACTTTTCAACAACATATTTTAAATAACTACTCTCATTTCTTTTTCCCCTAAACGGAACTGGAGAAAGGTAAGGAGCATCTGTTTCCAATACAAGGTGCTGCAGATCAATTTTAGAAAGAACATCCACTAATCCAGCATTTTTATACGTAACTACACCGCCTATTCCTAGATAAAAACCAGCATTAATAATTTCAATAGCGCTTTCATAACTTCCACTAAAACAATGGAAAATACCTCTTACCCCCTTCGGCACATACTCTTTAACAATTTCAATCGTTTCCTGCATTGCATTACGCGTATGAATCACAATAGGCAGATTATATTCAATTGACCATTCAATTTGAGTTCTGAAAGCAATTACTTGCTCAACTGCAAAAGTTTTATCCCAATAATAATCAAGCCCAATCTCCCCTACGGCAGAAAAAATTCTATTGCTCAGCCATTCTTTTACTACAATTAACTCTTGTTGGAAATTTTCCTTTACATAACAAGGATGCAGACCCATCATTGCCATACATTTTCCTGGAAATTTTTTTTCCAACGCAAGCATAGCTGGTATAGCAGAACTGTCGATTGCTGGAAGATAAAATTTTTTAATTCCTTCGGAAAAAGCCCTCTGCAGAACTGCTTCTTGATCTAATTCAAACTCTTCAGAATAAAGGTGGCAGTGGGTATCAACTAAGTACATCTTAAAATTTAAATAATAAAAAATATATTAAAATGAAATTTAATTTATTAAAATCGAAATATCATTTAAATAAATTACGGGCCAATATTGAACACAATTAAGTAACTTGCATAAGTTTTCATAGGGTACGGATTAAAGAGGGCCAGGGTTTCTACCCAGGCCCTCTTTTTTAAATGGGCCATCAATCCATTCTCCAACCAACTAATCAAACTTTTCAATAACAATTTTTTCAAAACGAAATCCTTCCTTTTCAAAGTGATTTAAAACTTTCGGTAATACAAACTGCAAATTTACAAATGCTTTTTGACTATCATGAAATACAATAATTGATCCATCACGAGCTGTTGTTAAAACATTTAGTAAGCAACTTTCTTTTGAAAGATTTACATCAAAGTCGCCACTCAAAACTGTCCACATTATTGGCGTAAGTTTAAATTTTTCTTTTGCTAAAAGCCTCAACTGAAAAGGAGTAATTTTCCCATAAGGAGGTCTAAAAAGAGAGGAGTCAATGTATTTTTTTGCTTTAGCTATATCTTCCATGTAAACAGAATCAGCAGTTTTCCATCCATTGAGATGATTGAAGGTATGGTTTCCAACTGCATGCCCCTCAGTAATAATTCTTTCATAAAGGGCCGGCTGATCAATTACATTTTTTCCAATGCAAAAAAAAGTAGCTTTAGCACCGTATTCTTTTAAAGTATCCAATACAAAGGAGGTAGCCTCTGGATGAGGCCCATCATCAAATGTCAGATAAATAATTTTATCTTGTGAAGGTATTTCCCAAACACATTTAGAAAAAAACTTCATTACCCACTTGGGAGTTTTGATAAAATAAAACATACAGATTATCTTTTAAATGACCCTTGTAAAATTAAAGATAATGAAGAATAGCCCAAGTTTATTTCCATATTAAATTCATAAAAGAACACAGTTTTAAATAGAATTGAAAATATTAACTACTTCTCTATATCCTGTTTCAACAGCACCATGAACCGTTTGATGATGTCCATTAATATTCATAGCTTCTCCTCCAAAAAAAAGTTTTTTATCAACTGATTGTGCAGCAATTTTTCTAGCATCTCCCATTCCAATGGTACTATATGAATAGGCCCCTTTAATAAAGGGATTGGTGGTATAATTTTGAACATGGGCTGCAATAAAAGCTGCAGAAGCTTTCCCATTATACATAGAATCTAATTCCTGCAATAAAGCATTCGCGATAGCCTTATCTGTTCCTAACGAAGTTAAATAATCAGCTTGGTCACCCATAACAAAAGCAAGTAGTACATTATCAGTTTCTGATTTTCCTACACTTTCATCTGCGTAGGCTGCACAAATAGTTCCACCAATAATATTCTGGTCAAAGAATTTGTTAGAAAATTTCATAAATACTTTCATTCCAGGCCCCATTCCAATTTTAGAAAATGCCGTTATTTTATCGGTAGGCAAAGCAGGAACAAACTGTATATCGCTCGATTGAAGAATAGTTATTGGAACTGTAATGATCAATTTGTCGGCAGTATAAGTTTTACTATTGTTATCTGTTACAACAATTTTTGTTTGAGTATAATCAATTTTTTTTACGATCGTACTAAGTTGAATCTTACTTTTTACAGCACTAGCAATTTGACTATCAATAAGGTCATAATAAGTTTCTTGAAATTTATAGTCATCATCGCCTGAGCTCCAGTTTTTTTCCTCAAGGTTATTATAATAGACGGAAAGTTTAGATGCCGAAGCACCTTGATCACCTGCAATATTTTCGACAATATATTTATAGTCATTACCCAACCCTTTCTGAATTGCAAAATCTTTATAAGAAACGTCAGGTAGGTTGTCGCCTTCAAAAATATTGATACTTTTGGGTAGTTGAGTTACTAATTTATTATTATACCAATATTTGGAATCACTATTGTCTAGAGTAATTTTTGTATTAGAACTACTGACTAAATCACCAACGGTACTTTTTTTTCCATGAAGCCATTGTGCTCCGAGATCGATTGGGAACTTTGCAAAATTGGTCAATTTTCCTAATCTACCTCCATAACTAGAGGATGCCTCTAAAATTTCAAAATCAACTCCTTTTGATTTTAATATATATCCAGCATAAAGTCCCGCGGCACCAGCACCAATAATCAAAACCTTACCACCATAGCTAGCACCAGCTAAAGGATCTTCTTTGGTGCAGGAAGCTAAAAAAGAAGAAGGGATAAACACTCCTCCTATTGAAAGCAAAGCTGACTGCTTTAAAAATTGTCGTTTATTCATAATATACAAAACTTAATGATTGATATTTTAATAAATATATAGCCTATTTTTAAATTCTAAAATAAATCAGACTTTAATTAATGAATGAGATTGTTAAAATTATAATTAAAAAACTATCTGCCAAAATGAAAAAAAGAAAACTTCACCTTTCAATACTAATCTTAAGCTTACTCAATCTTTTTAATAGTTGTCAAATGAGTGAGTCTTATGGTAATTATATAAAAGTAAATGATACGTCAATCAATATAAAAGGTCAAAAAAATTTTAATGCAAACTGTAGTGGCTGTCATAATTTTAAACAAGATGGCATTGGTCCGCAATTAAGCAGAGTTACCGCTTTTGCATCAGAAGAGTGGATCGTACAATTTATAAAAAATTCAAAGCGGCTTATAAGTTCTAGTGATGAAAGGGCCGTTAAGGTTTTTAATAAATATAAAAAAGCAGTAATGCCAGCTTTTGAGGGGTTCAGTAGTGACGAACTTCATGCAATCTATGTTTATATTAAATCTCAGGAAAAGACAGATGCTGCTATAGAAAACAATAATGAAAAGGGACTATCCAATCCCATCCCAGATACGATTGCACTTTCAAACCTTCTAGTAAATTTAGAGCCTTTTACACAAATACCTTCTTCGGCAAAAAAGCCTCCGCTAGCTAGAATAACCAAACTAGGTTTTCAACCAGCTTCGGGGAATTTATTTATCAATGATCTACAGGGAAAATTATATAAGATTAAGAATGGTCATCCAATTATTTATTTAGATATTCAAAAACTTAAACCTAAGTTCATGAATAACCCAGGACTTGGGTCGGGATTAGGAAGCTTTGCCTTTCATCCTAGTTTTCAAAATAATGGACTATTCTACACTACCCATTCTGAAATAAAGGGTTCAGGAAAACCAGACTTTAGTTATGCAGATTCAATGAGATCTGATTTGCAATGGGTAATAACAGAATGGAAAACCAATCATATCAATGAAGATTCTTTTACAGGAACCAACCGAGAATTACTAAGAATCAATTTCGTAAAAGTGAATCATGGTATTCAAGAAATAATTTTTAATCCTCTCAGTAAACCTGGAAATAAAGATTATGGAATGCTTTATATTGGTTTAGGAGATGGTGGTAGTGTGGAAGAAGGATACGAATTTATAGTACATAGTAAAGAAAAAATTTGGGGGACCATTATACGTATCGATCCAACAGGTAAAAATAGCAGCAATGGAAAATATGGTATTCCTTCTGATAACCCATTCGTAAATAGCAATAACAAAAATGTATTGAAAGAAATTTATGCCTATGGTTTTAGAAATCCGCATCGCATTACTTGGACAAAATCTGGCGACATGCTGGTTAGTAATATTGGACAGGGAAATATAGAATCGATCAATCTTATTCAACCTGGTAATGATTATGGCTGGCCAATAAGAGAGGGGAATTTTCTTACTGCTGATATAAAAAATAATATAGGTACCGTGTACCCTCTCCCATCAAATGACAGCATTTATAAAATCACCTATCTAGTAGTAGCGTTTGATCATGATGAAGGCAAAGCTATTTCAGGTGGAGTTGAGTATTGGGGAAAGGATATACCCGCATTAAAAGGGAAATTTTTATTTGGGGATATTCCATCAGGCCGATTATTTTATACGCAGGTTGCTGATATTAAACAAGGTAATTTGGCTACAATTAAAGAGTGGAAAATAACAATAAACCATCAACCAAAAACATTAAAAGAAGTTTGTGGGAGTGATCGAGTAGATCTACATTTTGGTAAAGACATCAACGGTGACTTGTATATTCTAACCAAGGCAGATGGTAAAGTATATAAACTTACCAGTGCAATAATGAAATCATCTATTGATAAAAAATAAAAATCAATTAGGCACTTTATTAACAGTCATATAAACTGTGTTCTTAACAGCGATTCCATCAGCAGCCCTAACGGTAAACCTTATACGCAGCGTATTCACTTCTGTTAATTCTGGAATCTTTAAGAAAACAGTTTGATTATCTGTGTTAAGAATTACTTTTTCAATATTTACTGAATCGATACCTTTCTTTCCAGGGTTTTTTACTGAATAATCTGCCGAGCCATAGCTACTAGCCCATCTATAATTCCATTGATCAATTAAATAATTTGAAATATTTTTAAAATCTTCTTTATCTAAATCAAAATTGAATTTCAATTCAATACCTCCTTTAACCACTTTCGCATCTAAAATAATATGCCCCTTAGTACCGGTGGCACGAATGCGACTGAGTACTCCATATTTGGTAGCAACTCCATCATCCCAACCAGTCAAACCCGTAGTATACAATTGCTTATCTACTGGATTAAAAGAGGCTCGTTGAATACCTGCATCCATTTGAAAAGGCAATGCTACCATTGCACCCTGTGTAATTTCACCTACCGAATGAGGAAGAAAATAATATAGCCAGCCTTTGCCATAACTAGTATGTATAAAATGATCACCAAGCGGTCCCCAAGATGGATCACTCCAAACACCTCCACCTGGAGAATTATCAAATTCTTGAGGTATCCACAATGCAGGAGGACTAAAGCTTTCAGGCACTTTTACTATTTCAGGCCGAATCACTCCTTTTACAATATCCTCTTTGCGAAAAACTGCACCATTAGGGCTCCAACCACCCTGAGCAAGGTTAGGTACATAACCATAAAATTTTCCTTTTTCAACCAAATTTATTTTATTAGCCGGCATCCAGTTGCCTTGATTATCACTCACAAAAACTCTATCACCCGGTGTTGCTGTAACTCCATTATTTACACGAAAGCCAGTTGCAATACTCTCCCATTTTTTTCCATCGGGTGAAATCTTTATTAAATTACCAGGATCTTTATTGTCAGTATATTCTCCAGGTTTAGCATAATAAAAATTGCCTTTACTATCTGTTTCCAATCCAAAATTAAATGCATGGAAAAAATTTGATACATCCTGGTCAGCATGAAAGACTTCATAAAAATCTGTTTCGCCATCTTGATTAAAATCATTCAATTTAATAATCCCATTTCTGCAGGTTACAAATATTTGATCTCTTACTACTTTTAATCCCATAGGCTCGTAAAGTCCGGTTGCAATTCTTTGCCAAGTGATTTTTTTCAGGTTATTATCTACACCCCGAGCCATCCAAACATCGCCAGTATAAGTGCCAGTCAATAAACGACCATCACTCATAAATCCTACTGAGGTAGGCCTTACCCAAGCATTGTATGGATTATCAAATGGCAATGCGATATCGTCAACTGTATAGGGATAATCGCTTGGAATATCAACCATCTTATTAGGCGACAATCTATCAGAATCACTATTATACTTTGGATCAAAATGTGGCCTACTAATATTCGTCATGCCATGAGTGATTACTTTATTTGCCCATAAAGAATTACCACCTTTAGTCATACGAACCAAATTGGGAAATTGCTTTATAGCAAATTGCTTTTTATAAAAAGAAGCAAATTTCAAAAGGTCACTGTTTCCATTTCCTGAAGTTCGAATTACCCTAACCGTTATCGCATCTTTTCCTGCTGGAATATTTAAAATTAATCGATGACTATTATCAATACTCCATTTTAATCCAGGTACAGAAGCTATTATACCTGCAGCAATAAATGATTGCATTCCATTTTTTTTCTCTGCTATGCTCACTAAAAGATTTCCATCGATACCAGCAGTTCTATCCAAAAATTTTCCTTGCACCGATAGGATGCCCTCTTTAAAATTTGCTGTACTATCTTTAAGTTGACCAATAATTAATTGTTCTTCTTGGGTCCCTGGCTCAATTTTTAAAGTTTGGGAAATGACAATTTTATTTTCGTTATCAAATACTTGAGGATATTCCAAAATTTCTCTTCCAAATATTGCATAAGAAAGAACGACTTCTTTTTGATAAACATAATGGCCGTGATATTGAAGGTATTGTTTTGGTAAAGGGGTCCGAATGCCAGTCGATTTTTTTAAACTATCTAAGCGATTATTATAAAGCCATTGCCAGCTATCGATTCCTGGAAGGCTAACTCCCTTAACAAAAGGCTGTCCTTCTCCTCGATATTGCTTAAACTTAGTTTCGGATAAATCTAAATCGCCTCTCCATGCTGCAACAGTCCCCATTCGAAGAAGGTCATAGCTTAAATGAACCTCTTTGTCTAATTTCACTGTAAGTACAGAAGTAGAAAGGTCTTTCAAAGACGAATGAATGGCATAACCATAATTACTTTTATTGTGCATAAACCATTCCTGTCCAAATTTTAGAGACCCTTTTAGCGCTCCCTCTTTCACTTCTGCTAATTCTTGTTCTACTGTATTTTTTGATCGGGGGAGTTTTGAAAGATAGTCTTGAGAAATTTGAAAATATTGAGTAGGATTAAATTTATTAAAAAATTCCTCTCTAATATATTGGATTACGTAATAACGCTCAGCAGGACTAATCCAAGACTGAGCTGGCATCATAGCAACACCATTGGTGATAGTCTTCCACATATCATAAGGCTCATTACCAAAACGCATAGGATCCTTAATAAATGATCTTGCCTGAGAAAGTGAAGCTGTTCCATTTACTCCATGGCAAGTAAAACAAGCACTTTGATAAATTTCTTTACCTCTTTGCAAGGTTTTTTTATTAAGACTATTGAGCACTTTCGCGTGATCAATTCCTATTGGTAATTGAGGGGTTCCATAAAAAAATAAAGCAAATAAAACTCCAGAAATAAGTAATAGAAGGCAAGTCCGTTTCATCGTATTATTTTGACTAAGATACTGATTTAACCCTACTTGATACACTCTCAATCATTCAATAGTTAGAATCTATTTTATTAATAGGTAAAGATGAATTATTTGAAAATGAACCTAAACAAATTGAGAAAAATACCCACAGTTATATGTAATAATAAAATTATAACATATAATAAATTAATTTAATAAATTAAAAATTTAATTAAAATTAAACCTACACAATCTTTGACAGTCAAATCAATCAAACAATCATTCAACAATTAAAAATTAAGGTTATGGAAAACAAAATCAAATTTTTTGGAATTACAACAGTGGTTAGCTCATTAACGTATTTAATAATTTATATCATTAGTAATTAATATTAGCTAGTTCTAACATAATTAAGCTTTTGAATAAATTAAAAATTAAGAAGCTCATTCAGATGGCACCTATTTACTAAATAGACCATTTGGGGCACCATTTAAAACGAAGTAGAACTTTTTATTTGAAAATATTTATTAGAGTTTAAGTAGCGGATTAAAAGACATTAAAACCGATGCTCAAAGTTGAAGAGAAGGATATTAAATATCTATTACTTTAAAAAATTTCTAATAAAACTAAATGTTCACTTATGTTTTGTTACTATGAGTAATGAAAATTAAAACCTAAATCCTAGATTTAAACCAAAACCTCTTAAGCCCGCCCATGGAGCATTGGTCTTAATTTGCGCGCTAGAACTTTCAACAGTATAAGAATCGATGGCTTTACTAAATAAAGGTATTGGCTTAATAGTACTGAAATTTTTCTCTCCATAATATCCTAGTAATCCGGATTTAATATTTTCTATCTGACCTACCAATGCTGCTTTACCATCATTATTCAGGGAAGCATAAGTAGCATTTACATCCCCCTTTGCCTTACCGTAATTGGGACCAATTATCCACCAATCCAAATAGAATGATTTACTCAGTTTCCATTGTGCACCCAACATCAAGCCTCCAGTTAAGGTAGAAATATTACCAGAAAATAAACTAGTCAACATAACTCCACTCACTTTAAAATCAACAGGAAATTCAGATTTATAATTTGTATAATTAATAAAAGGTGCTAAATAAAATCCCTGTAAAGCTCCCTTTTTCCCAATATAATATCTCATCTCGGGTGTTATTCCAAAGCTCCCTAATTTGGGTATATCACCATTCGATCCTACAAGAGATTCATCAGTAATATTTTCTAATGTGGTTAAAAAAGGTAATTTTCCATAAGGTATAAAATGAACATTCGCAGCAACTGAAATCCTAGTAGATACTTTTCTTTCGTATTGAAAAGAAATATTTTTGAAAACCAATGAAGCAACATTTATTTTTAAAATATTACTCTTTAAGCTTAGAGCTGGTTTCGTTGAATCTTGATAAAAATGACTACTTGCAGTAATCCGACCAAAAGAAGGCATAGAAAATAAAACACAAGCAGTCAAAAGATAAATAATAAATGGTTTTTTCATACGGTAGCAATTAAATTCTTATTAAAATAAATTCTAAAACAATCATCCAGTCCTAATTTATTTCAAAAAAATAAAGACTTTGGATTTTCTAAATCTATTGATTTTATTATATACTACCAAAAAAAGCTTCTCTGATTGGCTCGGTGATTCTAATTGCTAATTAAATTGATCAATTTAAAAAGGCTTAATTTCTTGGACCTTCAGATCCAATATTCAAGCAAATTAGGTCAATGTGAAAGAGTTAAATTGAGTAGCATAGGAGATAATTTTAGTTATCAGAATAGTATTATATTTAGCAAATGATTTTGACTTGAGTCAATGTAAAAAAATATTCCAATTCAAATAATATATTAATGGATAATAATTCAATGAAAGATCAGGTAGCGGTTATTACTGGAGCTGCTTCAGGATTAGGATTGGTCATTACTAAAACGCTTGCTGAAAATGGAGTAAAATTAGCCCTGCTCGATTTGTCAAAAGACACTCCAAAAGAATTAAAAAATATTGCTAATTCAAGATACTATTCATCCGACGTTTCTATTGAACAAGAAATTAAAAGCACGATTGAATTGATATATTCCCATTTTGAAAAAATCGATATACTAATTAACTGCGCAGGAATTACTGGAAAGACAAATATAAAAAGTCACGAGACTGAAACTGAAAATCTAAATCGAGTTTTTGAAATAAATTTTATGGGTTCTTATTATACCTCAAAATATGTTTTGCCTTTTATGTTGAAACAAAATTATGGTAGAATTTTACACATCGCCTCCATTGCTGGAAAAGAAGGAAATGCAGGAATGTTAGCCTATTCGGCTTCAAAGGCAGCAGTCATTGGAATGACAAAGGTTCAAGGAAAAGAATATGCGGAAAATGGAATTACTGTAAATGCATTAGCGCCATCAGTTATACAGACCGCGATGGTAGATGCCTTGCCAGCTGAACAAGTTAAATATATGACCGACAAAATTCCAATGAAAAGGTGTGGCACTTTAGAGGAAGCCGCTAATTTAGCGGCCTATATCGTTTCACCACAAAACAGTTTCACTACTGGCTTTACCTTTGACTTATCAGGTGGAAGAGCCACTTATTAAAATTTAAATAATTGAATCAATGAAAAACGCTGTTCATCCAGAAGATATTAAAGTAGGGGTAGTTGGACTTGGCCTAATGGGTTGTAGTATCAGTACCTGTCTATTAATTGCCAAACATAAAGTAATTGCTATTGCTCCCCTTTCGAGTGATTTAGAAAATGCAGAAAAGAGAATTCACATTCACTTGCAAAAATCTTTGGAAGACGGAATGATCAATCAGGCTCCTGCCTATTATTTAGAAAATATTACTATTTCTGAGGACTACGATTTACTGAAAGATTGTGAAATTGTGATTGAATGTACCATTGAAAACATTGCAATAAAAAAATCGGTTTATCAAAAGATTGAAAAGGTAATTTCACCAGAAGCAATATTAACGAGCAATACCTCTGCTATTCCAATAAGTATTTTACAAAAAGAGGTTCAATTCCCGAAACGATTTTTGGGACTTCATTGGGCGGAACCCTCCCACACCACTCGATTTTTAGAAATTATTTGTGGTGAAAATTCGGATGTAGCAAAGGGTGAATATTTATATGAAATTTCTCACCAATGGGGCAAGGAACCTACGCTAGTTAGAAAAGATATCAGAGGTTTCATCACCAATCGATTAATGTATGCGATGTATCGAGAAGCCTGTTACTTAGTAGAAAACGGTTATGCTTCTGTAGAAGATGTAGACAGAGCTTGTAGAAATAATCCAGGCTATTGGATGACCTTAGTAGGTGTTTTTAGATGGATGGATTTAACGGGTGTATCTGCCTATCATACAGTAATGAAAGATTTATTACCCACCTTGAGTAATCAAACAACGATTCCAACATTAATTGATGATATTGTAAAGTCGGGAGGTAATGGTGTGATCAATGCAAACGGATTTTATAAATATACTGAGGAAGAGGCGAAGCTATGGGAAGAAACTTTTCAAGAATTTAGTTACGATATAAGAGCCTTGGCTTTAAAATATCCTGCCAATGTGGTAGAAGAAAAACTAAAGAAAAAATAAATTTAAATTATCTAGACAATCAAAATATGTTTTTAATAGACGCACATTTAGATATTTCTACCAATGCAATTGAATGGAATCGAGATTACAGAATGACTGTAACCGATATTCGAAAATTGGAGGAAGGAATGACCGATAAAATTGATCGAGGAAAGGGAACCGTTTCTTTGCCAGAACTACGCAAAGCAAATATTGGATTAGTAGTAGCTACACAACTCGCCAGATTTAATCAAAACAATGGAAATTTACCCGGTGCTGGATGGAATTCGCCTCATCAAGCTTGGGCAATGTCTCAGGCTCAACTTGCATGGTACCAAGCGATGGAGGCGGAGGGAGAAATGATTCAGATAAATAATCTTGATTCCCTCAACAAACATATTAAAATTTGGATGGATGAATCAAAGCCTAATTCAGAAAAGCCCGTTGGATATATTTTGAGTTTAGAAGGTGCAGATTCCTTGATTAATTTATCCTACCTTGATAGAGCTTATCAATATGGATTAAGAGCGATTGGTCCTGCACATTATAGCACTGGAAGATATTGTTCAGGAACAGGCACTACCGATGGGTTTACTTTCATGGGAAAAGATTTATTAAAAGAAATGAGTGCATTGAATATCATATTAGATGTAACTCATTTAACAGATAAAGGATTTTCAGAGGCAATGGATTTATTTGATGGATACTTATGGGCAAGTCACCACAACTGTAGAACTTTAGTGCCTCACCAAAGACAGCTTGCTGATGATCAAATTAAAATTTTAATAGAAAGAAAGGCAGTCATCGGTGGATGTTTTGACGCTTGGATGATGAAACCAGATTTTACTCCTAGAAAAAGTAATCCGGCAGAATTTGGAATAAAAATTGAAACCATCATTAATCATTATGATCACATTTGTCAAATTGCTGGAAACTCACTTCATTGTGCCATTGGAAGTGATTTAGATGGCACTTATGGTACAGAGCAGTCTCCGATGGACTTAGACACTATTTGTGATTTAAAAAATTTAGAAGGACTCTTAAAAAAGAGAGGATATGGCAAAGAAGATGTCGAGAATATTTTTTATAAAAATTGGTTGCGCTTTTTACAAAATGCTTGGGCTTAATTACCCAAATATTTTTCAATCAATAACATTATAGTATTGATAAAATAAAAATTCAAATTTAATTTAAATAAAATTATGAAAAAGTATATTCAATTTATCGCAAGTATTTTAATTATCTTTTTCTATTCCATTGAAGGATATAGTCAACTGAAATTTAGGAAGCAGATGATTGCAGCAGAGAGTCCTGAGTCAGTAGGTGTATTTGATGTGAATGGTGATAAGGTGTTAGATATTGTATCGGGTAGCTACTGGTATGAAGGACCCCTTTATTTAAATAGACACTTAATCACACAGTTAGATCATATCAATGAATACCATGATGATTTTTCAACCATTCCTATTGATGTAAATGGAGATGGTAAAATGGATTATGTAACTGGTGGTTGGTTTGGAAAGACTTTATTATGGAGAGAGAATCCTGGAAATGATAAAGAATGGAAATCCCATAATATTGCAGAAACTGGAAATATAGAAACTACTCGCTCATGGGATGTAGATGGAGATGGAATCAATGAAATCGT
>CAMCMP010000025.1 GCA_945876095.1 Chitinophaga pinensis | reverse complement strand
CTCGAATAAAAAGTGCTAGAAATTTGAATTATCAGCCGTTAAAAAATCAAGGCTGTTTGAGCGGGCAATTCCTTTAAAGAAACAAACTCTACTCGCGAGTTCCTTGATTTTAGGCTGATATTTCAAATTTCAGCCTTTTTATTCGCAGGATTGATTTTTTTTGTTACTTTTTTGCATCAAGGCAAAAAAGTAAAAGGAAACTATTCCAAAGGAATTTTCAGGAATATATAGTCAACTTTTATTTTACTAAAAAGTAATACGAATGAGATATTAATTATTTGGCTGATTATATGATAGTTCTTTAACGATAAATTTCATTCAAAAGCTTTACCGAATGGGCGCTTAAAAATTTCCGAGAAAAAACTAATTAAAATTCACCTATACAAATAGACTAGTAATAAAAATTGAGCCATGTCACAAAAACGAAAATGAAATTTGAAAATACTTCTAGTATTTTCTATTGCATTAAATTTCCATTCAGTCTCATAAGTTCAATTTCGGCTAATTTGGTATTATACCGGGCAGCCAGTAATCTCGTGTAGGCATCTTCCAAGCTTTTTTGTGTCTCCCTTAATTCTAAGTAAGTAGATACCCCCAATCTATAACGTTCCAAAGAAATAAATACATTTTCTTTTGCAAGTAAAATATTGTCTTCTTCTAACAATAGTGCCTGCTGCTGCATGGTATATTCTTTGTAAGCTTTGGTGATAGCAGTATTAAGGGTTGCTTGTTGACTCTGGTAGGAAAGTTTAAGAAAAGATATATCCAATTGTGATTGCTGAATTAAGCGCTTGGCGTTAAGTCCATTTAAGATAGGGATTGTAACACCTAAGCCATAATTGAAGCCATTATTTCTACTATATAAAGGAGTAAAAGGGTTTACTACGGCTTGATTATCTATTTTAGAATAATTATAATTAGAGTTAAAGGAAACAATTGGATAACGGTCTGCTTTTCTTTCCTTCAATACCAATTGAGAAATATCAATATTTTTTTTGGTAATAAGCAAACTGGGGCTGGTATTTTCTAAGCCACTGATTAAATCCTGTAATAAAATTCGATTGTTGGTTACAATGCTATCGTACACTTCGTATCCAACAGTCGAAGGAATATTCATTATAAGATTTAGTTGTTCTTTAAGCTGCGCAATAAGCGTTAGCTGCTTTAAGCGGGCTGATCTTTGGGCATTTAAATCCACTTTCGCTTGTAATAATTCTGGTTTTGCACCCAATCCAACACTCAATTTTTTCTCAGCTAATTTCACTCGCTCCTCATTAATACTCATTTGTTCCTCAACAGCTTTTAACTGTTGTTTTTGATGTACAATATTATAATAATTAACAAGTAATGAAGCAACAGAAGTAATCATCTGATTTTTGATCGCTAGATCTCCCAACTTTACAAACTCATTTAGTTTTACTCTAGTGGTTACCATTTTATGACCATTGAATATTGTCCAGTTAAGCTGAACAGAACCTGCCAGGTTGTTAGAACGAATTCCATTGCGTTCTCTTTTGGTACCGTCGGTAAATTTTTGGAGTTGATCATTGTTGTTAAGGACAAAACCAGTAGTACTATTAATTCTAGGCATAAACGCAGCCTTGGCATATGACTTATCTAGTGCATAAGATGCTGAATCATTGCGTAACAATTCAATGTCGTAATTATTTTTAAGCACAGTGGCAATCGCCTCTTCAACGGTTAAAATTTTTTGTGCAAATAATTGTTGAGCAGGCGCTATAGCCAAACCAATCATTACTGTTAATAACCAACTTTTTTTCATTCTGCCAACCTATTTTAAATTAATCAAACTGTTTGTTCCAATTCATCTAATTCACTCTTTTTCTTCTTGGAAGAAAGGAAAGAATACATTGCTGGAATAACAAATAAAGTGAGTACTAACGAAAACAATATTCCTCCTACAATTACAATACCCAAAGGGATACGACTAGTAGATGCATCACCCAGTGATAAAGCCAATGGCAATGCACCTAAACTCATCGCTAAACTTGTCATAAGGATAGGTCTAAATCTAGCAACTGCTGCTTCTAAAACAGCAGCAGTTTTATTTTCCCCTAATAATTGTTTTTGATTTGCAAACTCTACAATAAGGATTCCATTTTTTGTTACTAGACCAACCAACATGATCATTCCAATTTCAGAAAAAATATTGAGAGTTTGACCATAGATATGTAATGAAAGCAATGCACCTGCAATTGCCAATGGTACTGTTAGCATTATAATGAAAGGATCGATGAAACTTTCGAATTGAGCTGCTAATACCAGAAAAATTAAAATCAATGCAAGTATAAAAGCGGAGCTAGTATTGCTTCCACTCTCAGCATAATCTCTTGAAGCACCAAATAGAGAAGTGCTAAATGAATCGTCTAACAATTTTTTTGAAATGTCTTGCATCGCCTTTATACCATCTCCAATTGTTTTTCCAGGGGCAAGACCTGCAGATAAAGTAGCAGATTTGTACCTGTTAAAATGGTAAATGGTAGGAGGGGTACTTTGTTCCTCGATATTAACTAAATTATCCAAAGAGATAGATTCTCCAGAAGCGTTTTTAATGTAAATATTTTTTAAATCTGATGGGTCATCTCGGTCTTTTCTAGCTACCTGGCCAATTACCTGGTATTGTTTACCTTCTCTATCAAAATAACCTAGTCTTCGATTGCTTAACGCTAATTGGAGTGCTTCAGAAATAGTTTGAATCGTTACCCCCATGCTACTAGCTTTTAATCTGTCAATTGAAACCCGAAGTTCAGGCTTATTAAATTTCAGGTCAGTATCTACACCTTGAAAGACAGGATTTTTATTAGCTTCCTCTAAAAATTTTGGAAGTATTTCTTTAATTTTTGCAAAGTTGACATTTTGTAATACAAATTGTACTGGTAATCCACCACGTCTATTTACAGAAATAGTCTGTTCTTGAACTGCAAATATTTTTCCTTCTGAAAAAGACGGGGCATTTTTATTAATCATGTTCACAATATCCTGTTGAGATCTCTTTCTTTCTTTGGGATCTGTTATTACCGATCTAACAAAACCTGAATTGACTGAGCCCGAACCTGTAAATCCAGGAGCGACCATACTCATTAAAATTTTGTTTTCTGGAACAGAGTCAATGATAAACTGAGATACTTTATCTACATATTTATCCATAAAATCATAGGAAGCTCCTTCGGCTGCGGAAACGGTAAGTCTAAACTGACTTCTGTCTTCCATAGGCGCAAGTTCAGATGGTATGTCTTTTCCTATCCAATAAATAACTCCAAAACAGGCGATAATGATTAAAAAGGCAACCCATCTCAATTTCATAAAAAAGGTTAGAGAAACCCGGTATACATTTTCCATTCCTTTGAAAAAAGGTTCGGTGAAATTATAAAACCAAGAATTTTTATGTTTTTTTCTTGCTAGCTTAACATTTAGAACAGGAGTGAGTGTGAGGGAAACGAAAGCAGAAATTAAAACAGCTCCTGCCACTACTACTCCAAATTCACGGAATAACCTTCCAACAAATCCCTGTAAAAAAATAACTGGAAGAAATACAATTGCCAGTGTAATTGAGGTGGCAATAACTGCAAAGTAAATTTCTTTAGAGCCTTCTTTTGCCGCTTGCCATTTACTCATACCCTGCTCCATCTTTTTAAAGATATTTTCCGTCACCACAATTCCATCATCCACTACCAAACCTGTTGCAAGTACAATGGCTAAAAGTGTTAACACATTGATGGTAAAACCAAAAACATACATTATAAAAAAAGCACCAATCAATGAAACAGGAATATCTATTAAAGGGCGAATAGCTATTATCCAATCTCTAAAGAAAAGATAAATAATTAGGACAACTAAAATGATTGAAATGATAAGGGTTTCTTTTACCTCAGAGATAGATCTTTTAATGAACCTAGTTTGATCCATTGCTATTTCTAAACTATACTCAGCAGGGATATCTTTTTTTATCTGTTCAAATCTTTTGTAAAACTCCTCGGATATGGCAACATAATTTGATCCAGGTTGAGGGATAATTGCCATTCCAATCATTGGAACGCCATTTGTTTTTAACATCGACTCTTCATTCTCAGGCCCTAGAACTGCCTCTCCAACATCTTTTAATTTAATGTCTGTGCCATTGATGTTTTTTACAATAATATTATTGAATTCTTCTTCCGTATTTATTTTTCCAAAAGTCCTAACTGACAATTCTGTTGCATCTCCTGAAATTTTTCCTGATGGAAGTTCTACATTCTGTCTTTGAATAGCAGTTTGAATATCACTCGCTATCAGTCCGTAAGAATTTAATTTAGCAATATCAAACCAGATACGCATGGAATATCTCTTTTCACCCCAGATCTGAATTCCACTTACACCAGGTATAGTTTGTAGTCGCTCAAGCAAATTATTGTTTGCAAATTCGGTCACTTCCAACTGATTTTTAGAAGGGCTTTTCACCGTCATGGAGATAATTGGATCACTGGTCGCATCTGCTTTTGATACCACAGGTGGGGCGTCCAAATCAGAAGGTAAAGAACGAACTGCCTGCGATACTTTGTCTCTAACATCATTGGCAGCGGATTCTAGCTCATTGCCTAATTCAAACTCTACATTAATAGAGCTACTACCTTGACTACTACTACTGGTGATATTTTTAACTCCCGCAATTCCATTGATAGCTTTTTCTAATGGTTCTGTAATCTGTGATTCTATAATATCTGCATTCGCTCCAGGATAAGAAGTTCGTACGGAAATGTTGGGTGGATCAATGGCTGGATAATCCCGAACACCCAAAAAATTGAAACCTATCACACCAAATAAGATGATGACAATACTTAGCACTACTGCCAATACCGGACGACGTAAACTTAATTCAGATATATTCACTGGTATCTTATGGTTTAGTTTTTAATTATTTTATTAATTTTTACATTACTACCTTGTTTGATTGAAAGTAATCCAGTAAGTAAAACGGTATCTCCTGAATTTACGCCTTCGGTTATTTCTACCTGAGTAGTTCCTCGGTATCCAGTAATCACAGGTACCATTGTTGCTTTGCCATTCTTTAAAGTAACAATTTCTTTACCTCTAGCTCGAGGAATAATTGCTTGAGTTGGTATCATTAGTGCAGAATCATTTTTGCCCAAAGGAATCTTTACTTTTATAAAACCACCTGCAATCATTGAGGAGTCATTTTTTTTAACCAATGCTTTTACTTTTAAACTTCTTGTTTCTGCGGCAATCGTATTTTCTGTTGCAATAATTTTTGCTTCAAAAACGGTTGTATTATTTTCAACAGTAAATTGAACTTCATTTCCATTTTTCATTGTTTGGCCATATTTTTCAGGAACGGTGAATTCCATTTTAAGCTGACTCAATTTCCTTAAAGTAGTGATGATAGTTTGAGGAGAAACATAAGCCCCTTTGGTAATAGGAGTGATGCCTACTTTTCCACTGAAAGGTGCCCTTAAAGATGTTTTTGAAATATTGGTGCGAACAATATTAATATCTGCTTTAATATTATTTACAGCCAATACATTCAAATCGTATTCCTGCTGACTAACCCCATTTATTTTTAACAATGCTGCAAAACGTTCGGCAGTTTGCTCAGCGGTGGTTAATTGTACCAATAATTTTTGCAGTTGTGCTTGCAAATCGTCATCATACAATTTTAGTAAAACACTCCCTTGGCTTACATTACCCCCTTCTTTAAATAATACATCGGTTACTCTGCCAGAAATTTCAGGGTGTAATTCTACCTCCTCAGCAGCCAGTAAACTTCCTGCTACCTCAATTTCTTGGGAAAGAGTTTGAGGGGCAACAATATATACGTCTGCCTTTATCTCTTTAGGAGCAGTAGATTTTGGCTTTTCGGTTTTTTCTTTAACCTCTGAACAACTAAAAATAGCTATGGTTAAAACGAAGGACCAAATGCTGTAATTCAAATTCAACCTCATTGTATAGTTGGTTTTATATTTAAAAGTAAGTGAAAAAAGTATATATCAGAATTAAAAAATTATGAATGGGATTTTACTATTAAATTGTTTTTAATCCGAGTTGCCTGGTGAATTAGCTCCTGTTTTTCTTTGCTTAAAATAGTAACATGTCCCATTTTTCGCCCTGGCTTAGTTTGTTTTTTACCATAAATGTGTACAAAAACGTTTTCTAGTTTCATAATCTCATCAAGGCCTTCATATACAGCAGGGCCACTGAATCCTTCTGCACCTACCAGATTTACAATGGCCGCAGGTAAAATATGCTCAGTGCATCCTAGTGGATACCCTAACATTACCCGCCAAAGCATGTCAAATTGAGAGGAGTAGTTGGCTTCAATGGTATGATGACCGCTATTGTGAACCCTTGGTGCGGTTTCATTTACAAAAACCTGATCATTTAGGTCTACAAAAAGCTCTACGGCAAAAATACCTGGACTTTTCAATTCCTTCACCACTTTCATGGCTACCGCCTCCACCTTCCACATTGTTTTTTCAGAAAGTTCGGCAGGGCTTAATTGATAATCCAATAAATTCAGTCTTTGGTCAAATACCATGTCTACTGCAGGATAAATGGCTATATCTCCTTTGTCATTGATGGCAATCATTACAGCAATCTCTTTTTTAATAGCTACCATTTTCTCCAAAACAGCCGGCCCATTAAACCCTTTTTCGAAATCAGCTTTTGTTTCAATGATTTGCACTCCCTTACCATCGTATCCTCCTTTTCCAAGTTTATGTACCGCAGGTAAAAAATGTTCTTGTTGAAGAAGTTCTTCTTTGTTTTGAGTGATTATAAAATCGCTGGTGGGAATTTCCGAGTCTTTATAAAATTGCTTTTGTAGTATTTTATCTTTTATAATTCTTAAAGCCGATGGGTGAGGATAAATTTTCACGCCCTCCTGTTGTAACTTTTCAAGCGCATCTTCATTAACGCTTTCAATTTCAATAGTCAGCAGATCTAAACCTTTACCAAAATTATATACATCATTAAAATTAGTGATATCACCTTTTGTAAAATGGTGACAAAGGTGTGCAGATGGACAATCAGGGTCATTTTCCATCACAAAAGTTTCTACTGGATAATTGGCTGCGGCTTGTAAAAGCATTCTCCCAAGTTGACCTCCACCCAATATCCCTGCCCTGGGTTGCCCTTGGGAACCGTTTTTGGTGATTGAAAAAGAGCTGTTAATATTAGTCTGATCGAAGTGGACAAGCTTTTCCAAAACTTTGAATTTTAGATTTAGAAACTTTTGAGATGCGAATGTAACCTAAGCTAGCGAAAATTCTCCTTTATGATCGCATTTTCTTTTAGTGAAACAATAGATTATTAATTTGAGTTGTCAGAGCGATTGTATAAAATAGGCAAAAGTCTAAAACTGTTTCTATTGATCGTTTTTTGGGCTGGTTGTATTTCTTTTAATTACATGTAATTGAAGATTTATTAATTATCAAAAAGCATTTTAACAGCTCATTTTTCAATAAAAATGCTAATTTTACGCTGAGTAGGTTTAAATCCAAAAGTATTGGTTATGAATATCCTTCGATGGCTTTTTTTCTTGATATGTTTTTTAGCTAGCGGATCTACCGCTTTGCTAAATGCTCAAACTAGTTTTGTTAATTACACTAAATTTTTAGGAAAGCAAGTTGATTTGGTTTCGAAAACCGAAGACACATTAAAAAAGCAATTTGAAGAGAAGAAACTTCATTGGCCCCCTCAACAATTATACCTACGGAGTTTTAAGTACGATCGACAACTTGAAGTATGGGTGAAGGAAGAAAAAAAATCTACCTTTAAATTATTCAAGACATACAAAATTTGTATGCAAAGTGGTACGATGGGGCCTAAGCGAATGGAAGGTGATTATCAGGTGCCAGAAGGGTTTTATTATATCAATGAATTTAACCCCAGTAGCAACTATCACCTAGCATTGGGCTTAAATTATCCCAATGCCTCCGATAAATTATTGAGTGATTCTTATCGCCCAGGAAATAGTATTTATATTCATGGAAGCTGTGTTTCTACTGGATGTATTCCTATCAGTGATTTCCCTATTGAAGAATTGTATATTCTTGCAGCACAAGTAAAAGAAATTGGACAAGATTTCATTCCTGTTCATGTATTTCCTGTAAAGTACAATGTTAAAAAGTCTGCTGAATATCTAGCCTTAGCTACCAAGGATAATAAGTCCTTACAGCATTTTGCAGGAACCTTACAATCTGCATTTGAGTATTTTGAAACAAAGAAACAGTTGCCGGTGATAGTTATCAATAAGCAAGGGCAATATATTGTCAATTAGACAATCCCAATAGTTATTTCGTTTTGAGCAAAATCTGAATCGTTTCCTTTGTCTTTTGACTTAATAATTGAATCCTTCCCTCTGTTAATTCTTTTATTACGTTTTCGTTGTAATGTCTAATAGTCAGAAGCGTACAATTTTTTTCAATTTGTACATCAAAGAACTCACTAGCGGCCAGCGCTAGCTTTTCAATTTTTTCTGGAAAATCATCCATGCTGCAAAGTAGACTGATCGCTCCATTTTGCGATAGGCTTGGTCGAATTTTATTTTTTATTAGCAAATCATGCAGTTTCGATACCAAGTTATCTTCAACAAATGAAAAATCCCTAGAACTAACCTGCATCAGTACCTGATTTTCTTTAATGACAATAATAGGAGGTAAATTATTTGTGTGCTGATTTCTGATGATGGTTCCTGGTAAATCAGGGTTTAAAAAACATTTCACCAATAGCGGAATCCCTTTATTTTGAAGCGGCTTAATGGTTTTTGGATGAATTACCTGTGCGCCATAATAAGCCATCTCAATCACCTCTAAATAACTCAGCTGATCAATTATTTGTGCAGCTGGAAATAATTTTGGATCTGCATTCATTATGCCTTCTACATCTTTCCAAATCGTTTGACTTTCTGCATCCAACATATTGGAAAAAATCGCTGCGCTATAATCGCTACCCTCTCTTCCTAATGTAGTACTTTCATTTTCATCAGTAGCACCTATGAATCCTTGTGTAATAATTATATCCGTATTATTAAATAAAGGCTTTATAGTTTCAGCAACTTTTTGTTGGCTGAACTGCCAGTCAATATTGGCTTCTCTAAAATTATCATCTGTTCTAAAAATATCTCTAACGTCTATCCATTCATTCTTACAGTTGATGGTATTTAAGTATTCACTAATACAGACAGTACTAAGCAATTCACCGCAACAAACTATTTGATCGTAGTAATAATCATAGTCTCTTACTGGTTTATCATGAAGCAGCCATTCTATTTCTGTAAAAATATTTGACAGTTCAGTTATCGGATGATTGTTTAATTGTTGAGATAGGTTAAGGTGCATTTGTTTTACTTGGTAAAATAAAGAAAGTGCCTCTTCTTTATTGCCAGCATAAAATGCACCAGCTACTTTTTCAAGATCATTGGTAACCTTTCCCATTGCCGAAAATATAATCAACAGTTTTTCACCTTTATATTGTTGAATGATTTTGGCGACATTTTGAATTCTTTCAATGCTATTGATACTCGCACCTCCAAATTTAAAAACCTTCATTTATGATAAATATTTTAAAACGTACAGTATTAAATAGATATTTTTTCTACTTATTTTATATTGCAAATCTAAATTGTAAAATTGGCAATCTGAAATTATCTCTTGCTCAATGATGGTTGATTTTGAAAACTACCAATTAAATCGACGAGCACTTCAATATTTATTTCGGGTATCGATGAAATTCTTACCAATAGTAGTAGCAGTAAAATAAGTAAATCCTTATTTTTTTATGAGTATTGTGCCAATTATAAAAATAAAAGAAGCTTAGTTGAGTTTATTTAACTGTTAAATGCATTTGAATTGTTGGTTCTTTCGTTACTTTTACAATAAAATAAGGTGATCATTATCAATTTGCATCTATTGGAATAGTTGTAAAATTTATAAAGGATTAAAACCATTTTTGGCGTTTAGGATATGAATGATATAATTATTTCGGTAAAAAATCTAAGAAAAAATTACGGACTTTTTGAAGCTGTAAAGGATATATCATTTGATGTGTTGGAAGGAGAGATATTTGGATTGTTAGGTCCAAATGGTGCTGGAAAATCTACTACCCTTGAAATAATGGAGACGCTGCGTCAAAAAACAAGTGGAGAAGTGATAGTGGATGGAATGAATCTTGATAATGAACCTAATAATATTAAAAAAATAATCGGCGTTCAATTGCAGACGTCTGGATTTTATCCTGGATTAAATTTATTGGAGTTAATAGAATTGTTTTCTGGATTATATAATCAAGAAGTGGATGCAATGGAATTACTTCAATTGGTAAATCTTACAGAAAAAGCGAAGAGTAAATACAAGCAATTGAGTGGGGGACAAAAGCAACGTTTTTCAATTGCCACCACCCTCATCAACCAACCTAAAATTGTGTTTCTAGATGAGCCTACAACTGGTCTTGATCCTCAAGCACGAAGAAATTTATGGGATTTGATAAAAGCTATTAGGGAAAAGGGAACCACTGTAATTATTACCACCCATTATATGGATGAAGCAGAGCAATTATGTGACCGCATTGCCATTATGGATGAGGGGAAAATTATAGCTTTGGCATCTCCTGACAAAATGATTGATGATTTAGTGGCATCGGGTTTTGAAAAACCTAAACCTATAAAGTCCGCTAATTTAGAGGACGTTTTTATCAGCCTTACCGGTAAAGAAATGAGAGCAGAATAATTTTAATCATTTATAAACAATCAATCCAACGAAATGAAGCATTTTTTTTTAGCAGTTAGTGTATCAATGATTGCATGCCTTACTGTTCAAGCACAGACAAAACCAAAGTTAAAAGTTGTCAATCCAGCGGCTCAACAAATTTCAAAACCGATTGCTAAACCGCAGATGAGCATATTAAAAAATTTAGAAGACTCCTTTAGTTATGCATTGGGATTAAATATTGCCAACAATTTGATTAAGCAGGGGATTGATAAAATTAGTAATGCAGCTATGCAAAGGGCAATGGATGATGTATTTAATAAAAAACCCTACTTGATGAATGAGCAGCAATCCAGTACTTGTATCCAAGAAAAAATCCAAGGCAGCATGGCTAAAAAAAATGAGTTAGTAAAATCTCAAGGAAATGTTTTTTTAGCGGCTAATAAAAAGAAGCCTGGTGTTATCAGCTTACCTAATGGATTGCAGTATGAAGTATTAAAAAAGGGCGATGCAAATTCTGCGAAGCCAGCTTTACAAGATACAGTAGTAGCGCATTATGCAGGGACTTTAATCAATGGTTTTAAATTTGACAACTCTTATGACAGAGGTGAGCCACTTACTATTCCAGTTGCAGGTGTAATTAGAGGATGGACAGAAATACTGCAAATGATGCACATTGGAGATAAATTCAAAGTATATATTCCTAGTGAACTTGGCTATGGTGAAAGAGGGGCAGGTGCAGATATTCCTGGAGGAGCTGTATTAATATTTGAAATGGAGCTTTTAGCAATTAAACCAGCAATTACAAAATAGTTTTACACTTTAAATTTAATTTATGGAAGATCTTAGTTATCCAATCGGTAAATATGTTCCGCAGCCATTTTCAGATGACCTGTTAAAACAGAGACTCATTGCAATTATGTTTTTGCCAAATGAACTTGAAAATTCCATTCAGAATTTAGATGAATACCAAATCGAAACACCTTATCGACCTGATGGATGGACGGTGAAGCAATTGATTCATCATATTGCAGATAGTCATATGAATGCATTCATCCGTTTTAAACTAGGACTTACGGAAGACAATCCTACTATTAAGCCTTATCTTCAGAATGCTTGGGCAAATTTGAATGACAGTAAAATCGTTCCGATTAACGTTTCAATTACTTTGGTACATGCCTTACATGCTAGATGGGGAGCCTTATTAAATGGAATTACATCTACAGATTTGGAAAGAACGGTCTTTCATCCTGAACAAAAAAAGGAGATTACTCTTTGGCATATGTTAGGCACTTATGCATGGCATGGCAAACACCATGTGGCACATATTACTGCTCTTAAAGAAAGGATGAAATGGTAAATTAAGTTGGCACGAAAATATTGATTGGATAATTACACCAACCATGTTTTCGTGCATCATTAAAATAGTTAGCATGAATTGGAAAAAATTGTCTTCTGAATATATCTCCAAGCATCCTTATTTTACTGCTAGAAAAGATGTGTGTCAAACTCCTGCAGGAAAAATGATAGCGTCTTATTATGTGGTAGAGTTACCGACAACAGTTTGTGCATTGGCGATTACTGAAGAGGGCAATGTATTGATGGAGAGGCAATATCGACATCCGCTGGAGGAGACTATTATTGAATTGCCAGGTGGCTTTTCTGATCCGGGCGAAGAACCCTTAATTGCTA
This sequence comes from Chitinophaga pinensis, assembly GCA_945876095.1. Lineage (GTDB taxonomy): Bacteria > Bacteroidota > Bacteroidia > Chitinophagales > Chitinophagaceae > Ferruginibacter > Ferruginibacter pinensis_E. Next base: position 31,375 of record CAMCMP010000025.1, on the reverse strand, counting down.
TTGAGCGTGAGCTATTGGAAGAAACTGGATATAAATTTTCTTCTATTGAATGTGTAGGAAAGGTTTCTGCTAATCCAGGTGTTTTATCTGGATATACTTATTTGTTCTTAGCTCGAGGAGGTAAAAAAGTAGCTTCACAAAGTTTAGATGCGAATGAAGAAATTGAACTACTGCAGATTCCATTAGAAGAGGTAAGGTCAATGCTTTCTAGTAATGAAATTGTTCAGGCTTTGCATGTAAGTTGCCTGTTGTATGCTTTTAAAAAGTTAGATGCTGAAATGATATAGTCATTGAAAAGTTGTTTTGATAGAGAGCAGATTAGTACTTAATTTTTAATACCCATCCATTACTGTTTGGTTTGTAAAAATAATATCAATTTGTCCATTGCTTTTTTTCTATGACTGCAAGCATTTTTTTGTTCAGGGTTCATTTCTGCAAAACTGAGTTTCGATCCTTTTGGAATAAATATCGGATCATAACCAAAACCTTTTTCTCCTCTCTCTTCTGTGAGAATTTCGCCTTCGCAAATTCCTTCAAATTGAAATTCTTTCCCATCCAACAACAGTGAAATGACGGTCCTAAATTGAGCTTGTCGTTGAGTGGTATCAGCCATCAGTTGCAATACCTTTTCAATATTAGCTTTAAAAGATCGGCCTTCTCCTGCAAATCGCGCGCTCTTTACACCCGGCGCACCGTTTAGAAAAGATATCTCTAATCCAGTATCCTCACTGAAGCAATTTTTTCCAGTAAGTTGTTGGATGGTAGTAGACTTTTCTGAAGCATTGGCTTCAAGGGTGTCATGTGGTTCGGGAATATCAATTTCTATTCCTGCTTCTTTCAAGGTAATAATGGCAAATTGATTTCCTAAAACCTGCCTTACTTCATCTACTTTATGCTGATTGTTAGTAGCAAAAATGAGGGTATTCATAAAATTAGATATTGAAAATTTGTTGAAGACAGATCCATAACCTAGTTTTTTCTGCTTTATTATCTTGAAAATCTGATAAGGGTGGCGCGGCTAAATAAATTTGATTATTATAGTTTTGAATTTGATAAGTTGGAAATTTGACAGGCAATTCAATTTGATCAGGTTGTACTCCAAATAAAAATACTTTTTCAGATTGCAATTCTGCTGTGAAGAGTTGATAATTAACAGAAGGATTTCTTTTAATATTTAAAATAGCCACATCTTCCATTGTTAACTTGCAAGCTGCTAAAATTCCTAATAAAAAATTCAGTTGATTGTCTGGCAGATATAAAGTCTCCTCAATTTCCACTAAAATCAGTACTTTTTTTTGGTTATTTCCAAGGGTTAAAAACACCTTTGCACCTATGTTGGCATCTATTTGGGGGGTATTTTTTGTCTCAATAAGAGAATGGGTGTAAAGTTGCTGTAAAACAAGTGGAGGAAGTTTAATATTGTCTAAACTCATAAAACGGCATTTTACTCTGTATTTTATTTTGTTTCTTTGCAGTAAAATTAATGATTATGGAATCAGAAGCAGGATTTAATATTACTAAAGTTGAAAAAAGCAAATTAGCAGGCATCAGTTTAGAAAATGTGCCTTTTGGGAAATATTTTACTGACCATATGTTGGAAGTGGATTATGATAATGGTCAATGGCAAAAGCCTAATATTGTACCTTATCAATCCTTACAATTATCACCTTCATTGGCTGCCATACATTATGGCCAATCTATTTTTGAAGGAATAAAAGCCTATAAAGATCAGGCGGGAAATCCACAAGTATTTAGACCGAAAGATAATTTTAGACGTTTTAATATTTCTGCTGCAAGAATGCAAATGCCTGCAGTACCAGAAAGTATTTTTATTGAGGGTATGCGTTTGTTAATTGATATAGAACGTAACTGGATACCCGAAGTTGCTGACCATGCATTGTATATCCGTCCTTTTATGTTTGCTACTGATGAAGCCATTGGAGTAAAGCCAAGCGATAAATATAAATTCCTGATCATACTAAGTCCTACTGGACCTTATTATGCTGCCCCTATGAGAATTTTGGTGGAAGAAAAATATGTTAGGGCGGTAGAAGGTGGATTTGGTTTTGCAAAAGCAGCTGGTAATTACGCTGGTGCACTTCTTGCATCTACTGAAGCAAATGACAAAGGATTTGACCAAGTGTTATGGATGGATGCCATTGAACACAAGTATGTACAGGAATGTGGAACAATGAATGTTTTTTTTATTATCAATAATATTGCAATAACACCTGGTCTATCGTCGGGAACAATATTGGAAGGTGTAACAAGAGATAGTACCATTGTATTATTGAAAGAAATGGGATTCCAAGTTGAAGAACGCTCATTGAGTATCGATGAAATTATGGAAGCCTATAAAAAAGGCATTTTGAATGAAATATTTGGAACAGGTACCGCGGCAACTATTTCATTGATAAAAGAATTGAAGTACAAAGATTTTGTTATGACATTTGATGTTTATAAATGGACCATCGCTCCGGAGGTAAAGCGAAGGATGGATGCTGTAAAATATGGCTTGGAGCCAGACACCCATGGTTGGCTATTTAAAATCTAAAATATAAAAGCAGATCAGTTGATCTGCTTTTTTTATTTTTTAAGCCCCTCAAGGCAACTTACTTTACTGCTTAGTTGTATTTTTTTTAGTTACTTGACTATTTACTATAATAGTTAAACTAATCGATAAAATAAAGTCAACAATTTAGCTCTGAAATTCCTTTCGGAATAGAGTGCTTTTACTTTTTTGCCTTGATGCAAAAAAGTAACAAAAAAAATCAATCCGCCGCGGCGGACTAAAATCAAGGAACTCGCCGGTAGATTATTTTTCTTTAAAGGGTGTGCTGGCTCAGACAGCCTTGATTTTTTAACGGCTGATATTTCAAATTTCTAGCACTTTTTATTCGAGGGCGTTTAAAAAACTATAATTTCAAATTAAATTCCCTGATTAAAATTTTAAGGGCCAAAAGCTTCTCCGAATGGTCGCATAAATCTTTTTGAAAGTAGACTTATTCATTTCCGCCTCTTTTTTATCCTATTTGGCTGTTTTTTAAAGATTTTTACTTGAGATAATTGCTAAAAACCCAAGTTCTAAATCTTGGGTAAAGGCGTTTTTTATTCTTTTAAAAGGTTTAATTCCAAGGGTTAGAAGAATAAAAAGGCTAAAATTTTAAGTTTAAAAGGCGTTTTTAAGTGTTTTTTAGCTCAATATGCTGCAGTTTTAAAAAAACTAATTATTAATTTTCGTTTTTTAAATGAGAATTCCTACCTTTGCCGTCCAAAAAATAAAGGGTTAAAAATGCCTACAATACAACAATTAGTAAGAAAAGGAAGAGAAATTATTAGAGCCAAAAGCAAATCAAGAGCTTTAGATGCTTGTCCACAGCGCCGTGGAGTTTGTACAAGGGTGTATACAACTACCCCTAAAAAGCCAAACTCAGCATTGCGTAAAGTGGCCAAAGTTCGTTTAACCAATAAGATTGAGGTGATTGCCTACATTCCTGGTGAAGGACATAATTTACAAGAGCACTCTATCGTATTGATACGTGGAGGTAGGGTAAAAGATTTACCAGGTGTACGTTATCATATCGTACGTGGTAGTTTGGATACTGCTGGTGTAAAAGACCGTAAACAAAGCCGTAGTAAATACGGAACTAAAAAAGTAAAGGCAAAAAAATAATTTTAATAAATCAGGTTTCACGTTTATCGTAGATCGATAATAAATAAACAACAATGCGTAAGACACAACCAAAAAAAATACCCTTAGCACCAGACCCTAAGTTTAACGACAAATTAGTTACTCGTTTTGTAAACAATTTAATGTGGGCTGGAAAGAAGAGCGGTGCTTATATTATTTTCTATGATGCTTTAGATAAAGTAGCTAAAATAACAGGAGAAAATGGTTATGAGGTTTGGAAGAAAGCATTGGGCAATATTACTCCAGGAGTAGAAGTTCGCAGTCGTCGTATTGGTGGTGCTACTTTTCAAATACCTGCTGAAGTACGTACCGACAGAAAAGTATCTTTAAGTATTAAGTGGATGGTAAAATATAGTCGCGATAGAAATGGTCGTAGCATGTCTGATAAATTAGCGAATGAAATAGTAGCTGCAAGTAAAGGTGAGGGTGCTGCTTACAAAAAGAAAGAAGATACCCATCGTATGGCTGAAGCCAACAAGGCATTTGCCCATTTTAGAATTTAATTCATTTTTTTTTAATAGTTTATTGAAAGCCTTCCGCAAAACGGAAGGTTTTTTTTATGTGATTTAAATATCTTTAAGGATTTAATAAAACATCAGTAGTATAACAATGAATTCCTATCTATTTTCTCTCCCAACAACATTCTGTGATTTAAGTAAGTAATTTAGTGTTCGTTAGGATTATCAAAAAAATAGCACTTTACTACTTTAATAAAAACAGTCTTTTTGAAAAAGAAAATAACCATTTATACCGCATCTGCTATCGTGGTAGCCAATATGATAGGTACGGGCGTTTTTACTAGTGTAGGCTTTCAATTATCCGCAGTTCAAAATACTTGGAGTATTTTATTGCTTTGGCTGCTGGGAGGTTTACTTGCTTTATTTGGAGCATTTGCCTATGCTGAATTAGGAACACATTTTAAAGAATCTGGAGGCGATTATATTTATTTATCAAGGGTCTTTCACCCATTGATGGGTTATCTTTCTGCTTGGGCTGGCTTGATGGTTGGTTTTTCGGCACCCGTTGCATTGGCAGCAATGGCCTTTACAAAATACCTTTCCCCTTTTGGATTGCATGGGAATGTTTATTTAGCTATTGGTATTATTTTGGTAATCGGCTTACTGCATAGTTTTACCATTCGGCATAGTAGTAAACTTCAAAATGTTTCTACCCTTATAAAAATTGGTTTCATAGTTTTTTTGGTTGTGATTGGATTCTTAATTCAAGGAAATGTAAATACTGCATTGAATTGGACAAATAGTTGGAAACATGATGTGGTGCAATCTGGCTTTGCAGTTTCAATGGTATACGTAGCATTTGCTTATACAGGCTGGAATGCTGCTGCCTATGTGGTGGATGAAATAGAAGACCCTTCTAAAAATCTTCCAAGGGCTTTAATAGGAAGTACCTTATTTGTTGCAATAGTATATGTATTGTTTCAACTGGTTTTATTGAAAAATGCTTCAGTAACTCAACTTCAAGGAAAGGAGGAAGTTACTTTTATCGCTTTTGATAATTTATTAGGTTCTACAGGCGGCAAGTGGGTAAGCATTTTTATTGCGATACAATTAGTAGCTACTATTAGTTCTTATTTATGGGTAGGACCTAGAGTAACATGGGCAATGGCTAATGAAAATAAATTATGGAAACCATTGGCTAAAAAAAATAAACATGGTATTCCTGTAGCAGCTATTTGGGCTCACGTGATCATATCAATTCTTTTGACATTAACAGGCTCTTTCGAAAGAATATTATTGTACGCGGGTTTTGTACTTCAATTGATGGGATCTCTTACCGTAGCTACTAGTTTGTTTCTTCCAAAAAATAATTCCGCTACTTTTAAAAGTCCTTTCAAACCAGTACTACAAATTTTGTTTTTATTATTTAACGCATGGGTATTAACATTCACGCTTATTGATCGACCAACGGAAAGTCTAATTGGCTTAGCAGTATTAGGGCTAGGGGGGATAATTTATTATTTTGATAAACCTTCTATTTCTGTTGATGAAGGAAGTTAGAGATTTATAAAACCCTAAGACTTTCTAATTGATTAAAAGCTGTTAAATAAATGACATTAAAAAACCGGTAATTTAAGTTACCGGTTTTTTAATTAAAGCTCTTTTATTTTTATGTTTCGATAACAAACCATATTGCTATGATCTTGCAATGCAATTTTTCCTTTTTTGAAAGTTCCAAAGCCCGGCATGTTTTTGAATTTACTGTTAGCTAACATAGATCTCCAATTATCATCCCAAAGTTGAGTGGTAACTACATTGGTTCCGTTTAAGAAAAGTTGAAGTTTTCCATTCTTTGAAATAATTTCAACCTCATTCCATTCGCCTACTGGTTTAACAGACTCTTTTGAGCTAGAAATTAAATCATACAAATCGCCTGCTCTATGTCTTATTAATTTACCATCGGGGTGACCGTCATTGTCTAATACTTGCATTTCCATCCCAGTATTGTAGGATTCTTTATATTTCGCAGCATCTTCTACTACATAAAAAATAATTCCGCTATTCCCGTTTTTAGCAATTTTCCATTCAAGTTTTAAATCGAAATCACCGTATTCTTTATCAGTAACCAAATCACCACCACCACCACCTGGTGTTCTCTGTTTTTTATCAGTCAAACAAATGGCACCATCTACCACATTCCAAATTCCATCTGCTTTATCTTTTCCATAACTGTGCCAGCCTGTTGTAGTTTTACCATCAAAAAGAGAAATCCAACCGTTAGATTTTTCACCATTAGAAATGTTAGTAGAATTCGAATTTATGTTTACACTTATGCAACTTGATAAAATACAAATAGTACTTGCTAAAAACAAGATTTTATTTTTCATATTTATTTGGTTTCTTCTTTAAGTAATAAGATGTACTTCACCATTGCAATCGCATCTTCTTTTGAAAGTTTTGGATGAGGTATCATTGGTATTTGTCCCCATACTCCTTGTCCGCCAGCAATGACTTTAGTAGCTAGCTTTTCTTGGTTTTCTTTATTATTTTCATATTTAGCAGCAACTAATCCATAAGCTGGACCAATGGATGCTTCTCTTAATTTGTGACAGGTAAAACAATCCGACTTAGCAACCAGATTAAGTCCTTTTTCATAATCAGGATTGTCCATTACAGAAGTTACAGGCTTTGCAGCTTCTTTAGTTTCGGCGGTAGAACTTGAATTGCTACCACAAGCAAATCCAAAAAATGACAACGATAATACAATACAATATTTTTTCATGATATAAATTTTATCAAATTTAATAAATTAATTTTTTATTAAATAAAAATTTAAATCATTTTTCTATTTAATTTATTTTTGTAGGCGAAGTAATTTATGATTTTAAAGAAGTGGAATTATTTTTTATGATTCATTTAGATGATTGTTCGTTGTTTTTTTTTAAGAAAATTTAATTGATGTAAGTTTTGATGGAAATAATTTCGTGAAATATTTTAAACAATAGTACTTCAATCACTTTCACATTATTTTAAATTATATATTTGTATGTTATTTTATCATTTGGATTTTTAAAAATCAATCATGTCTGGAATATTGGATCTTGTAGGAAATACTCCTTTAGTGGAAATAAAGAAAATAACAGTTAATAAGGGAGTAACTATTTATGGTAAGCTGGAAGGAAATAATCCTGGGGGAAGTGTAAAGGACAGAGCTGCTTATGGAATGATCAAAGGTGCTATTGAAAGGGGTGAAATAAAGGATGGAGTAAAATTGATTGAGGCTACTAGTGGAAATACAGGTATTGCACTTGCTATGATTGCGAGTTTATTTGGAGTGCCGATAGAATTGGTGATGCCCGAAGATGCGACGCGCGAAAGAATATTAACCATGGAAGCTTTTGGTGCTAAGGTAACGCTAACGCCGAAGGCACAGTCAATGGAAGGGGCTATTGATTATGCGAATGCCCAACTTTCAAAAGGCGGATATTTGATGTTGAATCAATTTAGCAATCCAGATAACCCTGGCATGCATTATAAAACTACTGGTCCTGAAATATGGAATGACACCAATCGGCAGATTACACATTTTATTTCTTCGATGGGCACTACGGGAACCATCATGGGGGTATCCAAATATTTAAAAGAACAAAATCCACAAATACAAATTGTAGGTTGCCAGCCTACAGACGGATCGAAAATACCAGGCATTCGAAAGTGGCCAGCAGCTTATATGCCTTCTATATTTGATTCGAAAAGGGTAGATCGAATTATTGAAATTGATGAAAAGGATGCCCGAGTAATGGCTAAAAGATTGGCAAGGGAGGAAGCTATTTTTAGCGGCATGAGTAGTGGTGGAGTTGTTCATGCAGCGATAGAATTGTCAAAAGAGCTTAGTTCAGGGGTAATAGTTTGTATTATTTGCGACCGAGGGGATCGTTACCTTTCATCTGACCTTTTTAACTAAGTGCCTCAGAAGGCAAAGAACTTTGAAATATCAGTGTTAGGTTATTAATACATATTTTCCTTCTGTTTCTTATTTCAAAAAAAACCTTACCTTTGCGGCGCTAAAATATTGGGCATGTTAGAAGGTATTGTGAAGTAGCCTCAATTTATTTAGCATACTATGAGAGTAAAATAAATCATATCAAAGCAACCCATCACTTACGGGTTTTACAATCACCTTCATTTTTTGAAGGTAATCAGTTCAATGCAGCATAAGACAACAGAGTGAACAAGGATGCAGTTATGACTGAATCAGAACAAAAATCAAACACAATTAACAACTAATCAATAAACAAACAATTCAATGGCAGATTTACGTTATCAGCGAAATTTTGGTATTGCGGCTCACATTGATGCCGGCAAAACTACCACCACCGAGCGTATATTATATTATACAGGGGTGAATCATAAAATAGGTGAGGTGCATGATGGCGCCGCTACAATGGACTGGATGGCCCAGGAACAAGAAAGAGGTATCACTATTACAAGTGCTGCAACTACTTGCTTTTGGAATTTCCCTATGATGAATGGCAAGAAAACGCCTGATACGCATCAGTACAAATTCAATATCATCGATACTCCTGGTCACGTGGATTTTACCGTTGAGGTAGAGCGTTCCCTTCGTGTATTAGATGGTTTATTGGCTTTATTTTGCGCTGTTTCTGGAGTAGAGCCTCAGTCTGAAACCGTTTGGCGTCAGGCTAATAAGTATAAGGTACCTCGTGTTGGTTTTGTAAATAAAATGGATCGTGCGGGAGCCGATTTCTTAAATGTGGTAAAACAGATTAAAGAAATGTTAGGAGCTAAAGCAGTTCCCTTACAGTTACCAATCGGTGCTGAAGATAATTTCAAAGGCGTGGTAGATTTAATAACGATGAAGGGGATGGTTTGGGATGAGGCTGGACAAGGAATGACTTTTAATGAAGTGCCTATTCCAGAAGATATGGTGGATGAAGTGAATGAGTGGAGACAGCATTTGATTGAGGCGGTTGCTGACTATGACGATAAGCTATTGGAGAAATTTTTTGAAGATCCTAATACGATTACTGAAAATGAAATTCATGAAGCAATTCGTAAAGCAACCATCGATATCAGCATTATCCCAATGATGTGTGGTTCTTCTTTCAAAAACAAAGGAGTTCAGACAGCTTTGGATGCAATCGTTCGTTATTTACCTGGTCCAATGGATATTGAAGCAGTAAAAGGAACTAACCCAGATACTGGAGAAGAAATTTTCCGCCATTGTGACATAAAAGAACCATTTAGTGCCTTGGCATTTAAAATCATGACCGATCCATTTGTTGGACGTTTGGCGTTCTTCAGAGCTTATAGTGGTCGTTTGGATTCTGGTTCTTATGTTCTAAATACCCGTACAGGCAAAAATGAGCGTATTAGTCGTATCATGCAGATGCATGCCAACAAGCAAAATCCAGTTGATTTTATCGAAGCGGGTGATATTGGTGCTGCAGTAGGATTTAAGGATATCAAAACAGGAGATACCTTGTGTAATGAGGATCAACCAATTGTATTGGAAGCGATGACTTTCCCAGAACCCGTAATTTCAGTTGCAGTAGAGCCAAAAACTCAGGCTGACGTTGATAAAATGGGTATGGCAATTGCTAAATTGGTAGAAGAGGATCCAACCTTACGTGTAAAAACAGATGAAGAAACTGGACAAACTATCTTGAGTGGAATGGGTGAGTTGCATTTGGAGATCATTGTAGATCGAATGCGTAGAGAGTTTAAAGTTGAAATTAACCAAGGTGCGCCTCAGGTTGCCTACAAAGAAGCATTTCTAAATAGCATTGAACATAGAGAAACGCTTAAAAAGCAAACCGGTGGTCGTGGTAAATTTGCCGATATCGTATTTGAGATTGGGCCTGCTGATGAAGAGTTTTTGAAAGAAGGTAAATCTAACTTCCAGTTTGTAAACGGCTTATTTGGTGGTAGTATTCCAAAAGAATTTGTACCTGCTATCCAAAAGGGTTTTGAAACTGCGATGACTACAGGTGTATTAGCAAGCTATCCAATGGAAAGCATGAAAGTACGCGTATTTGATGGTAGTTTCCACCAAGTGGATAGTGACGCGATGAGTTTTGAATTGTGTGCTAAACAAGGCTATCGCGAAGCGGGTCGTAAGGCAAAACCTGTATTACTTGAGCCAATTATGAAAGTAGAAGTGTTGACTCCTGATCAATATATGGGTGATGTTACGGGTGATTTAAATCGTCGTCGCGGTATGTTAGAAGGAATGGATAGCAAACATGGCGTTCAGGTAATTAAGGCAAAAGTGCCATTGAGCGAAATGTTTGGGTATGTAACTCAATTGCGTTCGTTGTCTTCAGGTCGTGCTACCTCTACCATGGAATTTAGTCATTACAATCCTGCACCTAATAATATTGCAGAAGAGGTAATCGCTAAACAAAAAGGAAAGCAAAAATCAGAAGATTAATATTGATCTTTATGCCCTTGATTGGGCATAAAGAGAGGTTTTCAATTTATAATTTAACCCCGTACTAGATAGTACGGGGTTTGTTTTTTGGAGATTATTACTATATTTTTAATTAGTTGAACCTCGGGAAGTGGTATGCGCTCATTCGATAAAGCTTTTTATCAAAATGAATCGATAAACAGACATCCGATAGTCATTCAAATCTTCTTGCTTTTTAGTAAAATAAAAGTTAGTTATACCTGTGATTTCCTTTGGAATAGAGTGCTTTTACTTTTTTGCCTTGATGCAAAAAAGTAACAAAAAAAATCAATCCTGCGAATAAAAAGGCTGAAATTTTAACTATCAGCCTAAAATCAAGGAACTCGCGGGTAGAGTAAGTTACTTCAAAGGGAGTGCTCGCTCAAACAGCCTTGATTTTTTAACGGCTGATAGTTAAAATTTCTAGCACTTTTTATTCGAGGGCGTTCAAATAACTATTATGTCAAATTACTTGACCCGACTTTTATAGGGTGAACTAACTATATAGGCCTGAGATTCCTTTCGGAATAGAGTGCTTTTACTTTTTTGCCTTGATGCAAAAAAGTAACAAAAAAAATCAGTCCGCCGCGGCGGTCTAAAATCAAGGAACTCGCGGGTAGAGTAAGTTACTTTAATGGCCCTGCTCGCTCAAACAGCCTTGATTTTTTAACGGCTGATAGTTAAAATTTCTAGCACTTTTTATTCGAGGGCGTCAGATCCTTACTTTAAAAGAAGTAATTTTTTTACGGCTTTATTTAATATTTATAGCACTTTTTATTCGAGGGCGCCAAACAACCATTGTGTCAAATTGCCTAGCCCGATGTTTGGTTGATGGCAAATTAATAGAGTTGTTATGGCTATTTTACTCTGAAAATCAATGTTTTATGGGACTATTGGGTAATCCAATTGGTTTAGGTAACCCTTATTCACACTGTATTTCCTTTGATTTTAGATAAAAAAGGAGAAAATATTCAAAAAACTTTTCATTTTCCCTTTGCCAATTCAAACCATCCCCTTACCTTTGCACTCCAAATAAAAAAAACGAAAGTTTAAAGTTCTTTAAATATGTCACAGAGAATAAGAATCAAATTACAGTCTTACGATCACAACCTGGTTGATAAGTCAGCTGAGAAAATCGTAAAAACGGTACGCAGTACCGGTGCAGTAGTAACAGGACCCATTCCTTTACCAACGCATAAGAAAATTTTTACTGTATTACGTTCTCCTCACGTAAATAAGAAAGCGCGTGAGCAGTTTCAATTGTGTACACACAAACGTTTGTTAGACATTTACACTAGCAGCAGCCGAACAGTGGATGCACTGAGTAAGTTGGATTTGCCAAGTGGTGTAGATGTTGAGATAAAGGCCTAATGAACCTTCCCGGTAATTCGGGAAAGGCAAAAGGTTAGTTCTTAGAATTAAAATAGTGAACATCTAACTCCGTAATAATCGGAGCGCTGGATAAAAAATAAATACAATGAAAAGTATTATTGGAAAGAAAATTGGCATGACCAGTGTCTTTGATGCAACAGGTAAGCAAACTGCTGTTACAATCATTGAAGCAGGTCCTTGTGTAATCACCCAAAAGAAGACTGTTGAAACAGACGGTTACAATGCACTCCAAATTGCATTTGGTGATAAGAAAGAAAAGCACTCCATCAAGGCTGAAGTTAATCACTTCGCAAAAGCCCAAACATCCCCTAAAAAAGTAGTTAAAGAAATACGCGATTGCGAATTTACCCAAGCGGTAGGTGAATCTATCACCGTTGACATTTTTGCCGAAGGCGACAGTGTTGAAGTGGTTGGTACTACCAAAGGAAAAGGTTTTCAAGGTGTTGTAAAGCGTCATGGATTCCATGGTGTAGGCGGACAGTCTCATGGTCAGCATGATCGTTCAAGAGCTCCAGGATCTATTGGTAATTCATCGGATGCCTCTAGAGTATTCAAAGGAATGAGAATGGGTGGTCGTATGGGTCAAGATAGAGTGAAAATGAAAGGTTTGAAAGTTGTAAAAATATTTTCTGAAAAAAATTATATATTAATAAGTGGTTCTGTACCAGGCCATAATGGTTCAATCGTTTTAATTCAAAAGTAAGTAACAACTGTTGGTGTTTTTAATACCACACATTAATCTGAATAATCATGCAAGTAGATATTTTAAATATAAAAGGTGCCAAAACAGGAAGAACCATTGAGTTGCCTGAAGAAATTTTTGGTGCAGAACCTAACAACCATGTTATTTACTTGGCTGTTAAGCAATACTTAGCTGCGCAGCGTCAAGGAACACATAAGGTAAAGACTAGAGCTGAAGCGAACGGTGCATCTAAGAAACTAGTAAAACAAAAAGGTACTGGTGGTGCTCGTAAAGGTAATTTACGTAGTCCTATTTATAAAGGTGGTGGTTCTATTTTTGGACCAAAGCCTCATAGCTATGACTTTAAGTTAAACCGTAAGGTGAAAGATTTAGCTAAGATTAGCGCATTAAGTTACAAAGCAAAGGAAAATGCAATTGTGGTGGTTGAAGATGTTGTGATGGAAAGTCCAAAATCAAAGCAATTTGCTGGAATTTTAAAGAGTTTAAATATTAGCGATAAAAAGACATTGTTCGTTTTGCCTGAAGATAGTGAGAATGTTTACCTAAGCTTGAGAAATATTCCTTCTGTACAAGGAACATTACTGAGCGATGTAAATACCTATGATATTGTAAATGCTAGCGTGCTAGTTTTTACTGAAAGTGTAGCAAAGGTTTTCATGGAAGAAGAAGCAGTAGCATAAAGTAAATGTGATAATCAGTTGATTGAATCGCTTCAATTTTCAGATTTTCAAATTTTTAAATTTTCAAATTAATTGACATGAAATTGTCTGAAGTTTTAGTAAGGCCGGTATTATCTGAAAAGATAAATAAGCAAACAGAGAAAATGAATCGCTATGCTTTTATAGTAGGCAGAAAAGCGAATAAGATTGAAATAAAAAAGGCTTTAGAGGCATTTTATGGAGTACAGGTAATTGACGTCAATACAGCGGTAATGCCAGGTAAGGCAAAATCAAGAAATACCAAAGCTGGTGTAGTGTCTGGAAGAAAGCCTGCTAAGAAAAAAGCATATGTTACTGTAGCAGAAGGAGAATCAATTGATCTATACGGAACTGTTTAGTACCAGGTTAAAGATCACAAAAATTAATTATTAACGAATGGCATCAGCTGCCGCAAAAGTTGAATAAAAATATAAAAAATGGCACTTAGAAAATACAAACCGACCACAGCAGGTACAAGATGGAGAATTGGTAATGCTTATGCAGAAATTACTACCAATGTTCCTGAAAAATCTTTACTTGAACCGCAAAAAAATACAGCTGGTCGTAACTCTCAAGGCAGAAGATCAATGCGTTACATGGGTGGTGGAAACAAAACCATGTATCGTTTAATAGATTTTAAAAGGGACAAGAAAAACATTCCTGCTATAGTAAAGAGTATTGAGTATGATCCAAATCGTACTGCATTTATTGCTTTGTTGAATTATGTAGATGGTGAAAAGCGTTATATCATTGCTCCTAATGGCCTTCAAGTAGGTGCTACCGTATTAAGTGGCGACGAGGTGGCTCCAGAATTAGGGAATGCCTTGCAATTAAAATTCATGCCGTTGGGTACCATGGTGCACAATATCGAAATGCAACCAGGCCAGGGTGGAAAATTAGTTCGTAGTGCTGGAGGTAGTGCTCAGTTATCAAATAAGGAAGAAAAATATGGTATTTTAAAAATGCCTAGTGGTGAGTTGAGGAAAGTTTTAATCAATTGTTATGCAACCGTAGGTGTGGTAAGTAATAGTGATCATAATTTGGAGAGTGCAGGTAAGGCTGGTAGAAATAGATGGAAAGGTGTAAGGCCAAGAACCAGAGCTGTTGCGATGAATCCAGTGGATCATCCGATGGGAGGTGGTGAAGGTAGAGCATCAGGTGGTCACCCACGTAGCCGTACTGGTAAATACGCAAAAGGACAGGTTACTCGTACAAGGGGTAAAGGATCTGATAAGATGATAATTCAGAGAAGAAACGGAAAGAAAATAAGCAATAAATAATTTAATCATTGTTAAAATACTCCAATGACAAATTGGGGGAATCAACAAAAAAAATAACACTATGGCTCGTTCGGTAAAAAAAGGTCCTTATGTAGATGCGAATTTGGAAGAAAAGGTTGCAGCTATCAATGACGGAAAAAACAAAAAAGGGGTAATCAAAACATGGAGTCGTCGTTCTACAATAACGCCGGATTTCGTGGGACATACCTTTGCTGTTCATAATGGAAATAAATTTATTCCTGTTTATGTTACAGAGTTTATGGTAGGTCATAAATTAGGTGAATTTGCACCGACAAGAAATTTTAGAGGTCACTCAAGTAAAAAGATATCTTAATAAGTAGTTGATAGTTTAGCGTTTGAAATTGAAAAATTTTCAACGGCAAACAATAGACGACAAACAACAAATACATTTAAAAAATGGAAGCAGTAGCTAAACTTAACGATTATCCAACATCACCACGTAAAATGCGTTTATTGGTTGATTTGATACGTGGTATGGAAGTGGAAAGGGCTTTAGGTGTTTTACAATTCAGTACAAAACATCCATCTGAACCTTTATTCAAATTATTAAAGAGTGCGATCAATAATTGGGAGCAAAAGAATACAGGAGTAAAACCAGAAGATGCCAAATTGGTTGTAAAAACCATCATGGTTGATTGTGGAAGAGTTATTAAGCGTATGCGTCCCGCACCGCAAGGTCGTGGTTACCGTGTTCGCAAACGTAGCAATCATGTAACCTTAATCGTAGATAGCAAAAGTTAATCAATTAATTAAAACGAATTAATCAACAATATGGGTCAGAAAACAAATCCGATTGGTATCAGACTAGGAATCATCCGTGGATGGGACAGTAATTGGTATGCACACAAAAAAGATTTTGGCAACAAACTAATCGAAGATCATAAGATCAGAACTTATTTGAATGCCCGTATCAACAAAGGTGGTATATCTAAAATCGTTATTGAGCGTACGCTTAACAAATTGATTGTTACTATCCATACTTCTAAGCCAGGTATCATTATTGGTAAAGGTGGTGGAGAGGTTGATAGAATTAAGGAAGAGTTAAAGAAATTGACCGGTAAAGATGATGTTCAAATTAATATTTTGGAAATTCGTCGTCCTGAACTAGATGCTCAAATTGTAGCAGATACAATTGCTCGTCAGTTGGAAGGAAGAATCAACTTTAAGCGTGCAGTTAAGATGTCAATTGCTTCTGCGCTTAGAATGGGAGCTGAAGGTATTAAAGTGAGAGTAGGTGGTCGCTTAGGTGGTGCTGAAATTGCTCGTAGTGAGGAAATCAAACAAGGAAGAACTCCATTACATACTTTACGTATGGATATAGATTATGCAAATGTTTTTGCACAAACTGTTTACGGAAAGATTGGTATTAAAGTTTGGATTTGTAAAGGTGAAGTTTTAGCGAAAAGAGACCTTAATCCTAATATTTTAGCGGGTGGAGGAAAAGAAGGTGCTCCAGAAAGAGGATTTGAGAATCGTGGAGGTGGAGACAGAAGAGATGACAGACGCGGTGGTGGAGCTGGTGGAGATAGAAGAGGTGGTGGTGGCGGTGGCCGAAGTGGTGGTGGAGCAGGTGCAGGTGGAAGAAGATAATTAAATTAACCAATGAGAAAATAACGTAGCGACTCGAAAGAGAAAATACGGAATTGAGAATTTTCAAATTATTAGAAATGTTACAACCGAAAAGAGCAAAACATAGAAAGGCACAGAAGGGCCGAATCAGAGAAACAGCAAAAAGGGGTACTACCATTGCGTTTGGTTCATTTGGTTTGAAGGCACTAGAACCTATTTGGTTAACGAACAGGCAGATTGAAAGTGCTCGTCAGGCAATGACGCGTCATATGAAAAGGGAAGGAAATGTTTGGATTAGAATTTTCCCTGACAAGCCAATTACAAAAAAGCCAGCTGAGGTGAGGATGGGTAAAGGTAAAGGTAACCCTGAATATTGGGCTGCAGTAGTTGAACCAGGTCGTATTTTATTTGAGGCAGATGGTGTTTCATTGCAAACTGCAAAAGAGGCATTTGAATTAGCTGCTCAAAAATTACCTATTGCAGTTAAGTTTATTGTAAGAAGAGATTATCAAGCATAATGAGCAAATGAGAGAATTGGAAGGGTAGTTCAAAATTTAAGTTCAACTTTCCGGTTTTCAAATTTTCAAATTTTCAAATTAGAATATAATGTCAAAGAAAGTAGATTTTTCAACGAGTATTAAAGGATTGGGCAAAGATGAATTGAAAGCTAAGATCGCTGAAGATGAATTGCGTCTAAAGAAAGTATCTTTTGCTCACAGCATTACTCCTTTGGAGAATCCAGTTAGCATGCGTTTATTGCGCAGAGATATTGCCCGTTTAAAAACAGCATTAAGAAGTATAGAACTAGGTTTATAATCAAACCATAAATTTTGCAACAATGAGCGAAGTAGTAACAACAGTTGAAAGAAACTTGCGTAAAACCAAAGCTGGAGTAGTTACCAGTAATAAGGGTGATAAGTCTATCACCGTGAAGGTAGAAAGAAAAGTAAAGCATCCGCTTTATGGTAAATTCGTGAAGAAGTCTACCAAATTCCATGCGCATGATGAAAAGAATGAGTGTAGTATTGGAGATACTGTAAGGATAATGGAAACTCGTCCTATCAGCAAGACCAAACGCTGGAGGCTAGTTGAAGTTATTGAAAAAGTGAAATAATCAATGCAAGCGCTATTTGCGTTTAGCTATAGTGGTTAGTAAGGATTTAAAATACATTCGCTGTTTAAAAAAAATAAACAGCATTAAGCTAAAAGCTAAAAAAAATGATTCAGCAAGAAAGCAGATTGAACGTAGCAGATAACAGTGGAGCTAAAGAAGTATTGTGTATTCGTGTGTTGGGTAACTCTGGACAAGATTATGCTAAAATTGGCGACAAGATTGTGGTTACAGTAAAAGATGCAACCCCTAATGGTGGTATTAAAAAAGGAACTGTAAGTAAAGCTGTTATTGTGAGAACAGTAAATAAGTTACGTCGTAAGGATGGTTCTTATATCCGTTTTGATGACAATGCAGTAGTGTTGTTAAACAACTCTGATGAGCCAAGGGGTACTCGTATTTTTGGGCCTGTGGCTAGAGAGTTACGTGATAAAGGGTATATGAAGATTATTTCTCTTGCTCCTGAAGTACTGTAAGTGAATGGTCAATTGTGAATGGTGAAAATAGTGCTGTTTACATTTGATTGACATATTTGTTTCAATAAGAAAAAAAGCCGAAGGGCGCATTAATAAAATGAGTACAAGATTTAAACCCAAGTTCAACATTAAAAAAGGCGATAACGTAGTCGTTATTACCGGCGAAGACAAGGATCTTAAAAAGCCTCGTAAAGTGTTGGAAGTGATTTTGGATAAACAACGTGTGTTGGTAGAAGGTGTTAACATCGTAACCAAACATACTAAACCAACCTCACAAAACACCAAAGGTGGTATCGTTAAAATCGAGGCGCCTATCGCTATATCCAATGTAATGCTTTGGGATGCAAAAACTGGCGGACCTACTAAAGTTAAACGTAGCAGGGAAGAAGGTAAATTAATTAGAGTATCTAAAAAATCAGGGGAGGTTATAAAATAATGAGTACAACAACTTACACTCCAAGATTAGCAGACAAGTACACCAATGATGTGATACCTGCTTTAATGAAAAAATTCGGTTATAAAACCGTAATGCAAGCACCTAAATTAACCAAGATTTGTTTGAATCGTGGTGTGAATGGCGCAGTTGCTGATAAAAAACTAGTTGACATTGCTATTGAAGAGTTATCAACGATAACTGGTCAAAAAGCGGTAGCTACAATGAGTAAAAAAGACATCTCCAACTTTAAGTTGCGTAAAGCAATGCCAATTGGGGCTAGAGTTACCCTTCGTGGAGTAAAGATGTTTGAATTCCTTGATCGCTTCGTTTCAGTATCATTACCACGTGTGCGTGATTTTAAAGGTATCAACGACAAGTCATTTGATGGTCGTGGTAATTACACCTTGGGTATCACTGAGCAGATCATTTTTCCTGAAATTGATATTGATAAGGTAAATAAAATTACTGGAATGGATATCACTTTTGTGACTACAGCAGGAACCAACGAAGAGGCATACGAGTTATTGAAAGAATTAGGGATGCCTTTTAAAAACATTAAAAAGTAAATACATAATATAACATGGCAAAAAAATCAATTGAAGCCAGGCAAAGAAAGCGTGAAGTAATGGTCGCTAAATATGCCGAAAAAAGGGCCACATTAAAAGCAGCCGGTGATTATGCTGCATTGGACTTACTTCCAAAAAATGCATCACCTGTAAGGTTAAAAAACCGTTGCCAGATTACTGGACGCCCTAGAGGTTATATGAGACATTTCGCTCTTTCTAGAAATATGTTTAGAGACATGGCACTAGAAGGTAAAATACCAGGTGTAACTAAAGCAAGCTGGTAATTCGATATGGGTTGGTGAGTAATTCATTTACCATTTCACCCATATAGAATATCAAATTTTTGATATCATTGGATATCGCATTGAAATATTTATTAATCAACTAATTGAAATAACAATGGTTACTGATCCGATAGCAGATTTTCTAACAAGAATACGTAACGCCCAAATGGCCAATCATCGTATCGTTGAAATACCTGCTTCCAATTTAAAGAAGCGCATGACTGAGATTTTGTACGATAAGGGTTATATCCTTAAGTATAAATTTGAAGATGATAGCAAGCAAGGCATTATTAAAATTGCATTAAAATATGATGCTACCACCAAATTACCTGTTATTCAGAGTTTGGAGAGAGTATCTCGTCCAGGTTTACGTACTTACGCAAAGCCAGAAGATTTTAAGCGTGTTAAAAATGGTCTTGGAATTTCAATTGTTTCAACTTCTAAGGGAGTGATGACTGATAAGGAAGCTAAGTCTCAGAATGTAGGTGGTGAAGTTTTGTGTAATATTTACTAGTCAATAACTTCTTGTAGAAGTAAAAAATAATACATGATTTGTTTATTAAGCCTAAGTCGTGGCTGAACACAGATCAAATTTTAAAAATAAATTTAACAATCGACTATGTCTAGAATAGGAAAGAAACCGGTAGAATTTCCAGCAGGAGTTACTATCAAGATTGGTACTGATAACGTAATTACAGTTAAAGGACCAAAGGGAGAATTAAATCAATCGGTTGATCGTGATATCAAGTTTGACTTGAAAGAGGGATCACTTGAAATACTTCGTCCAACCGATCAAATTCGTCACAAGGCAATGCATGGTTTATACCGTTCATTGGTTAGCAATATGGTGAAAGGTGTTACGGAAGGTTATACTAAAGAATTAGAATTAGTAGGGGTTGGTTTTAAGGCAGCTTGTCAAGGTAATATTTTAGATCTTGCTTTAGGTTATTCTCATAATATCATTTTTGAAATACCAAAAGAATTAACAGTTGCTACTTCACAAGAAAAAGGACAAAATCCTATTATTTCTCTAGCAAGTGTAGATAAGCAATTACTTGGACAGGTTTGTGCTAAAATCCGTGGATTACGTAAGCCTGAACCATACAAAGGAAAGGGTGTTAAATTTAAGGGTGAAGTATTAAGAAGAAAAGCTGGTAAGTCAGCTGGTAAATAATACCAACTTCAATAGAAATTAAGTCGCTAACAGAAATTTACAAATTAAGTATTCCATCGCCGAACGGTGTTTGGTTCAAAAAATAAGAATATGAATAACAAATCAAGTGCAAGGCAAAAAATCAAATTCCGTATCCGTAAAAAGGTTAACGGTGTTGCTGCTAAACCAAGGTTAAGTGTTTTCAGAAGCAATGCTGAAATTTATGCGCAATTGATCAATGATGACAATGGTCTTACCCTTGCATCGGTTTCTTCAAGGGATAAAGATATTCTTGCTCAAAAAGTTAATAAGACAGAAAAAAGCAAATTGGTTGGAAATGCGATTGCTAGAAAAGCTTCTGAATTAGGTCTTACTACAGTTGTTTTTGATAGAAGTGGATATATTTACCATGGTCGTGTAAAAGCGGTAGCGGAAGGTGCAAGAGAAGGTGGGTTGCAATTTTAATTTTAAATTTTCTAATAAGAACTATACATGTTAAAAGCAAACGATAACAGAGTTAAAGCGGGAGACCTCGAGTTAAAAGAAAAAGTAGTATCTATTAACCGTGTTGTAAAAACAACGAAAGGTGGTCGTGCCTTCAGTTTTTCTGCATTGGTGGTGGTAGGTAATGGTGCAGGTATTGTTGGACAAGGTTTAGGTAAAGCTAAAGAGGTTCAGGAAGCCATCACTAAGGGTATTGAGGATGCAAAAAAGAATTTAATTAAGGTTCCAGTAATGCATGGTACCATTCCACACGATCAGTTAGCTAAAGAAGGCGCTGCGAGAGTTTTCATTAAGCCCGCCGCTCACGGAACAGGTGTTATCGCAGGAGGAAGTATGAGAGCAGTGTTGGAAGCAGCTGGTATTACGGACGTATTAGCAAAAAGTCTTGGTTCTGCTAATCCGCATAATGTGGTAAAGGCAACAGTAAAAGCATTGGCTACGCTTCGTGAGCCAATTTCTGTTGCAAAAACTCGTCAGATTTCTCTTAAGAAAGTATTCAACGGATAATTTTTTTTCAGTTTTGACCTTGTCAAATTGATAATCAATATTCTATAATAAATAATAATAAAATTCCCTTCGGGGGCCATTGGCATGAAAAAGATAAAAGTAACACAAGTTAAAAGTGTAATCGACCGGCCGGAACGCCAGAAGAGAACTATGGTAGCTTTAGGTTTAAACAAAATGAACGCTTCGGTTGAAGTAATGGGAACTCCTCAAATTTTAGGAATGGTTCGTAAAGTGAATCATCTAATTAAAGTAGAAGAGCTAGCATAAGCATTTTGGTTAACGTACATGGGTAAAAGATAATACTTTATTAAAAAAGTTTCTTTTTACTCTAAAGATGACCAACTAAATAATTATCAATTTAATTGCGAGGGGTGATACCCCGTAAGTACAAAATCAAGTTAATATGAAATTACATAATTTAAGACCAGCCAAAGGAGCTACTCATAAAGCTAAACGTATTGGACGTGGTGAAGCAAGTGGTAAAGGTGGAACTTCTACCAAAGGTAATAAAGGTGGTCAAAGTCGCGCAGGTTACAAGAGTAAAATGGGTTTTGAAGGTGGTCAGATGCCTATTCAACGCCGTATTCCAAAGCGTGGATTTAAAAATATCAATAGAGTAGAATACAAAGTTATCAATATAGGTCAGGTTGATCATTATGCTGAAAAATATAGCATTACTGAATTCACTTTGGAAAACTTATACATTAATGGTTTAATCAACCAAAATGATAACGTGAAAATTTTAGGTGTTGGAGAATTAAAAGGTAAATTCAGCTTTAAAGTGAATGCTGTTAGTGCTACCGCTAAGGCTGCTATCGAAGCGGCTGGAGGTTCAGTTGAAATAGTTAAATAATTTTCCGATATTTACAGACGCGATCCTGCTTGCCATTTATGGGCCGGTATGAAAAGCGTCTTTTTTAGTTTAACACAAACATTTAAATCTTTTCAAGTCTGTGAAGAAGTTCATTAAAACACTAAAAAACATCTGGAGCATTGAAGAGCTACGGAATAAAATATTATTCACTTTATTGTTGATTTTTATTTACCGTGTTGGTTCTTTTATTGTACTTCCAGGTATTGATCCTAATAAATTGGCCAATTTAACTGAAAGCACCAAGAGCGGTATGCTAGGTTTGTTGGATGCTTTTGTGGGAGGAGCTTTTTCTAAAGCTTCCATTTTTGCCTTGGGTATTATGCCTTATATCTCCGCTTCTATTTTTATGCAATTGATGACTATTTTAGTTCCTCAAATGCAGAAAGTACAGAAGGAAGGGGAGAGTGGAAGAAAAAAAATTAACCAATGGACTCGTTATCTAACCGTTGTTGTTACTGCTTTTCAAGCTGCTGCTTATATCGGTTATCTTAAAAGTCCAGGTAATGCCGAAGCATTAATCCCTTCTTTTAGTGCCTATTTTGTAGTGTCTACTGTGGTGATCCTTACAGTGGGAACCTTATTTGTAATGTGGTTAGGTGAAAAAATCACTGATAAAGGTTTGGGTAATGGTACTTCTATCATTATTATGATGGGAATTTTAGCTAGACTTCCTGAGTCATTTCTTCAAGAATGGACTTCTCGCGCTACTCGTGGCGGTGGGGGATTACTAATATTTTTGATTGAGATTGCTTTTTTAATTTCTATTATTATGGGTTTGATCATGCTGATTCAAGGTACCAGAAGAGTGCCTGTAAATTATGCAAAGCAAATCGTTGGTAATAGACAATTTGGGGGCGCTAGAAACTTTTTACCGTTAAAAGTAAATGCTTCTGGTGTTATGCCAATCATCTTTGCGCAGGCGATCTTGTTTTTACCAACTATATTTTCAGGGTTTACTGGTGGTGGATGGGCAAAATATTTTACTGATCATACCAATGTGGTTTACATGATTGTTTATTCAATATGTGTGATAGCATTTACCTTCCTGTATACCGCATTAATCTTTAATCCAAAGCAAATGGCTGAAGATTTAAAGCGTAGTAATGGTTTCATCCCTGGGGTAAAACCTGGTCAACCGACAGCTGATTACATTGGAACTATTATGGATAGAATTACTTTGCCAGGAGCTATTTTACTAGCATTCGTCGGTATTTTACCGGGTATATTTCAATTGGTATTTAAAACTCAACAAGGGTTTGCAAGTTTTTATGGCGGAACTTCATTGTTGATTATGGTAGGAGTTATCCTAGATACTTTACAGCAAATTGAGACCCAGTTATTGATGCGTCAATATGATGGATTGATGAATACTGGTAGAATCCAGGGTAGACAAGCTACTACATCATCAATTTAATTACTTTGCTTTTTAGTTTTGATTGAATAATCAATTTCTTTTAAAAATCAATTTTAGCATAAATATTTTTTAACCCCGACGTAAAAAGTCGGGGTTTATTTTTAAATTTGTTTTATTATGATCCACTACAAGTCGAAGGCCGAGATAGAATTAATGAGGGAAAGTAGTTTATTGGTAAGTAAAACTTTAGCTGAAGTTGCCAAAATAATTCGTCCTGGAATTTCCACTTTGGAGTTAGATAAAATTGCCGAACAATTTATTCGCGATCATGGAGCAACGCCTTCTTTTAAAGGGTATCAAGATTTCCCATTTGCATGTTGTATTTCAGTAAATGATGCGGTGGTACATGGCTTTCCTACAAAGGATATTTTAAAGGAAGGAGATATTGTTTCTGTTGATATTGGAGTGTATAAAAATAATTTCCATGGTGATAGTGCTTATACTTTTGCTCTAAATGAAATAACACCAGAGGTTAAACTATTACTCAGCGTTACTAAATCTTCTCTATTAAAAGGCATTGAAAAAGCTATGCATGGAAATCGGGTAGGTGACATTTCTTTTGCAGTTCAATTTGCTACAGAAAAGGAAAATGGTTATGGAGTAGTGAGAGAGTTGGTTGGTCATGGAATTGGAAGACATCTTCACGAGGAACCTCAGGTGCCTAATTATGGAAAAAGAGGAACAGGTGCTAAGTTGAAAGAGGGAATGGTGATTGCGATTGAACCTATGATTAATTTAGGTACGAAAAATATTTTTCATGACAAGGATGGTTGGACTATCCGAACAGAAGATGCGCAACCTTCTGCTCATTATGAACATACCATTTGTGTTCAAAGAGGTAAGGCCGATGTTCTATCATCTTTTGTTGAGATTGAGATTGCTGAAAAAGAGAATCCATATTTATTCTCTGATTATTAATTTAATTATGGTCTCGGTTGGTTTTTTAAACTGGGAATTCTGTTTTTATAGTCTACATTTTTCTCTCTTCATACTTTATCAATTCTACTTTATACAGTAAGATACTCATGTTAAAAAAACGTTTAGTAGTTATTGGTGGTGGAGCAGCAGGTTTTTTCTGCGCAGTTAATGCTGCAAGATTATATCCATCTTTAGAAGTGGTGATTGTAGAAAAATCCAGTCATTTATTAAGTAAGGTTCGTGTTAGTGGTGGCGGTGGTTGTAATATCACCCATGCTTGTTTTAGTATTGCAGAGATGATAAAAAAATACCCTCGAGGAGCTAGCTTTTTAAAAAAAGCTTTCCATCATTTTTTTACCACCGATACCATTGCTTGGTTTAAAGATAGGGGAGTGGAGATAAAAACAGAATCTGATGGCAGAATGTTTCCTTTATCTAATAGTTCTCAAACTATTATAGACTGTTTGATGCAGGAAGCAAATCGATATGGAGTTACTATATTGATGAATAGGGAAGTGAAGGAGATTACAAAACAAGACAGAGGCTTCGATCTTTTATTTTCTAATAGTTCGGTTTTTGAAACTGATTTTTTATGCATTGCTAGTGGAGGATACCCTAAGTCTTCGCAGTTTGATTGGCTGCAAAAAATAGGCCATACCATTGAGTCTCCAGTTCCTTCATTGTTCACTTTTAATATGCCAGGTAATCCAATTACAGCTCTCATGGGAATTACTGTAGAGAGGGTTCAGGTAAAGCTAGTGGGTAGTAAGTTGGTAGAGGAAGGGCCGTTGTTAATTACGCATTGGGGAATGAGTGGTCCTGCAATTTTAAAATTATCTTCTTGGGGAGCCAGAGAATTGGCGGTTAAAAATTGGCAATTTGGTATTGTCGTTAATTGGCTACCTGCCTATAACGAGCAAACGTTGAAGGATAAATTTCAGCAAGTTCGATTTGATATAGCCGCACAAAAAATCAGCAATCGAAATCCATTTTTATTGCCTCAACGTTTGTGGGATTACCTATTACAACAGTCGGGCGTAGACGAAAATATTCGTTGGGCCGACCTTCCAGCTAAGGAGCAAAACAAACTCATCAAACATATTTGCGCACAAGAGTTTAGTGTAAATGGCAAAACAACTTTTAAAGAAGAGTTTGTTACCTCTGGAGGAATTTTATTGGATGAGGTAGATCATTCAAGTATGCAAAGTAAAATTTTACCCGATTTATTTTTTGCTGGTGAGGTATTAAATATAGATGGGGTAACAGGAGGTTTCAATTTTCAAAATGCATGGACTACCGGATGGATTGCTGCTAAGGCAATCGGAGTAAATTTATAATTTCAAATTGACACTGATAATTTAATAGGTTAGATATAAATTCTCAAAAAATAATCTATTGATTTTTTTATTCATTGACACGTTCTTTCCAATCTTTTTCTTTCTCATCTCCACTAGCAAGTGTTGCAGCGGTTAAAAAAATAATAATTATTTGTGCGATGAGTGCATAATGTCCATTGTCTTCAAAAACCCTTAGCGCATCACTTTTTATATGTACAAAAATAGCGGTCGATAAAAATAAAGTGACGAGCCCGGTGGTACAACCCATTATCAATAGTATTCTAGCGATTATTCTTGATACTTTGCTTTTGCTCAATTTAATTTTATTGTATAAATAATAGTAGGCTGCAAAAAAAAGTAAATAGGGAATTGCAGTAATTACATATTGAAAAAACAGGTCGAATCCCGGAATATAAAAAACGGTAAAGGAGAACAGTCTGAATACAAAAAAGAATAGAGCAATCAAAAGAATAAATCCAATAAAGCTTCCTACGATTAATAACATCAAACGGGAATATTTCTGAAAATTGTCCATGTTGCAAAGGTAATTCAATCAGACCACTCACCCTTACGTTTTAGATAAACTGTTAATGAGAACTAATTTGAAGGGTAAAAAAAATCCCACTGCTTTCGCAATGGGATTGTATTCAATTACTGTGAAAGATGATTAAGCAGTTGGTTCCGCTTCGTCTGCTTTATCAGAACCCGCATTATCCATTTTCGCTTTCAAACCAGCTAAAACACCTAGGTCACCTAAGGTTGATTTTTCTACTTTGCTCTGTAGATTTTTAACAGCCTTTTTGGTAACGTCAGCTTCTACTTTCTTTTCTTTAATCACCGCTTGTTTTTCTTCTTCGATTACTTGCTCCCATAAACGAGTATGGCTAAGTACGATGCGCTTATCATTGCGGTCAAATTCTATTACCATAAACTTAGCGATTTCGTCAGCACCAATACTCTTACCATCTTCTTTTGCAAGGTGACGGTTAGGGGCAAATCCTTCTAATCCATAAGGTAATTGAATCACTGCACCTTTGTCATCTTTTTTGGTAACAGTTCCTTCATGAATACTTCCTACAGGGAAACTAGCCTCTAGAGAATTCCATGGATCTTCTTCAATTTGTTTATGTCCTAACTGAAGTTTGCGTC
The DNA here is from genome assembly GCA_945876095.1 of Chitinophaga pinensis. Taxonomy (GTDB): domain Bacteria; phylum Bacteroidota; class Bacteroidia; order Chitinophagales; family Chitinophagaceae; genus Ferruginibacter; species Ferruginibacter pinensis_E. The sequence continues at coordinate 4,362 of CAMCMP010000025.1, read as the reverse complement.
CTTCTTTATCAATGTTCATAATGATAACATCAATTGACTCGCCTACTTTAGTGTATTCGTTAGGGTTATTGAAGCGCTTCAACCAACTTAAATCGCTGATATGAATCATTCCACCAATACCAGTTGCTAATTCAACAAATACGCCATAAGGAGTAATGTTTTTAACAGTACCAGCATGTTTGCTACTTTCAGGAAATTTCACATCAATTTCACTCCATGGGTCATTTGCCATTTGCTTGATAGAAAGACTCATCTTGCGAGTGTCTTTATCTAAGGTTACAATTTTGGCTTCGTACTCATCATTTAATTTGAAGAATTCTTTTGCGTTGATAGGAGTGTTGGCCCAAGTAATTTCGCTTACATGCACCAAACCTTCTACACCAGGCATAATTTCTAGGAAAGCGCCGTAGTCTTCAATGTTTACTACTTTACCTTTCACTACTTCACCTTCTTTGATGGTTTCGCTTAAGGTATCCCAAGGATGAGGAGTTAATTGTTTAAGACCAAGACTGATACGTTTTTTATCATCATCAAAATCTAAAACAACTACATTTAATTTCTGATCCATCTTCAACACTTCTGTTGGATGGTTGATACGACCCCATGAAATATCAGTAATGTATAACAAGCCGTCTAGGCCGCCCAAATCAAGAAACGCACCGAAGTCGGTAATGTTTTTGATGGTTCCTTCCAATACTTGTCCTTTTTCCAATTTACCAATGATCTCTGCACGTTGTGCTTCGATATCACTTTCAATAAGGGCTTTATGAGATACAACTGCATTCTTAATGGTCTCATTAATTTTAACCACTTTGAATTCCATTGTTTTACCTACAAACTGATCGTAATCTGTAACTGGTTTAACGTCGATTTGGCTACCTGGTAAGAATGTTTCCATACCAAATACATCCACGATAAGACCACCTTTGGTTTTGCTTGTAACAATACCAGTAACGATTTCGCCAGTTTTGTGCAATTCCATAATTCTTTCCCAAGCTCTGCTAGTACGAGCTTGTTTGCGACTGAGATTAAGGTTACCGTCTCTGTCTTCTTTTTCTACCACCATTACTTCAATAACGTCACCTACTTTTAATCCGCCAGGGATATCTCTGAATTCATTCAAAGAAATCAGACCGTCACTTTTAAAACCGATGTTTACAACAGCATCTGTTTTAGTGATTGCCTCAATAGTAGCTTGAATCATTTCACCATCGTTGATCTGCTTGAACGTGTTGTCATACACAGTGTCATACTTGGCTTTTTCTTCTTTGTTGTAACTTGAAACGTTGCGTTTGTCAACACTCCAATCAAAGTCGTCGTGAGCAGTTACCACTCTTGCAATGTAAGGAGCTTTTTCAGCGACTGGCGCTTCTACAGGCACATTTGTTACCGCAGCAGTTTCAGCACCTTCGTTGGTAGCTGACCCTTCCTGTGCATCTGCGTTTAGTTGTTTAAAATTGTTAAATGACATAATATAAATCCCGGTTTTTTAACGGGAGTGCAAAGGTAAGAATTTTCAATGTCAAAAATGCTTAAAACCGCTATTTTATTGACTTTAGGAAGTTTTTAGCAGAAGAGCATAGAGAAGCTGATTAATTTTATGTTGGACTTGGGTAGCGAATTGTTTATTTTGATAAAATTAATAATTGCTTTTTTAAAAAAAGTACTTAAATTGGTACTTAAATGAGATTTTATGGAAGTTGTAAATTATACCGAATTCAGAAAAAACCTTACCAAGAGTTTGAATAAAGTGAATGATGACGCTGAAATAGTGGTGGTTTCGAGAAATAAAGGGAAAAATGTGGTGGTAATGGCCTTAGAGGAGTACAATGCTATTCAAGAAACATTACATATTGTTAAATCAGTAAGCAATCGAAATCGACTAGATAAAGCGATTGAAGATATGGATAAGGGGCAGTTCGAAATTCATTCATTAATTGAGTAAGCAAAATGGAATTAGTTTGGCAAACCAATGCCTGGGAAGATTATTGTTATTGGCAAAAGCAAGATAAAAAAATCCTTGAAAGAGTGAATGAATTAATTAAAGACTGTTTGCGCTCACCTTTTAAGGGTATCGGGAAGCCTGAGCCATTGAAAGGTAATTATGCAGTTTGTTGGAGTAGAAGAATAACACAGGAACACCGATTGATTTATAAGATTAACGAGCGGCGGCTTCATATTTTACAATGCCGGTATCACTATGATTAAATTAATTTTGTAGGGACGTTGATAATACCATTATTATTTAGGTATATAAAATTCACAGACCAATGATTGGTAGCTATTGATAAAAGAAAGTTCAAATTAACTTACAATTCTATCCCTATTTTTTTCATCAAAATGGAGGCATTGATTGAATGACAGATACCTGTTTTAAGCAAATAGTCAAAATACAGTTCTTCCTTATTTACCTGCGCATCAAAATGATAATTCAGAATGTTGTCTGGAAATTCGTTTTCAATTTTTGCTAGCTCTACATCATGGGTGGCAATGATTGCAGCAGCTTTTTGTTTAATCAATTGTTTAGTCAATGCCACTGATCCAGTATGACGGTCTAGCGAATTAGTACCTCTTAAAATTTCGTCTAACAAAATAAATATCGGCTCTTGTGCATTCACTTTTTCAATGACTGTTTTTAATTTTTTTAATTCAGCATAAAAGGTAGAAGTGTTTTCTTCTAAATTATCAGCAATGCGCATGCTCGTGATTAGTTGAACAGGGGATAAGGACAGACTCTTTGCACAAACTACTGACCCCGCCATTGCTAACACCACATTGATTCCTACGCTTCTTAAATAAGTACTTTTACCTGCCATATTGCTTCCAGTTATTAGCATCAGTTTACCTGATTGATTGATGGTAATCGAGTTATTTACCCTTTTACTTTTATTAATAAGTGGATGTCCTATTTCAATTCCAGTGATAGAAAAATATTCTTTTTTCAGTTCAGGAAAACACCATTCTGGATGATTGAAATGCAGGTTAGACAAACTACTAATGGCTTCTAATTCACCCAATGTATCAAACCATGCTGCAATATTTTGTTGGTTTCTTTTTTTCCATTTTTCCAATGCGATTACTTGTTGTAAATCCCACTGAACAAGGATGGCTAGGGGAATGAATATGACAGGATTGAGGCGATAGTCCATTCTTGCCAAAATCTTTTCGAGTTGTTTTAATTCTTCAGATGCTTTCCCTTTTTGTATAGAGTAAGAATGCTTTAATTTTTGTAATAATTCGGATTGGAAATCAGTGTTTTCTACTAATTGAATGCTATCGGCCAGTACAGATAATTCAGCAGACATTTTTGAGAGCTGATGGTGAAGAGGGATTGCTTTTTTGCTGATGAAGTAGGCAAGAATAGCGGAAGCCAATAAAAAATAATTTCGAATTGGATTAGATATAACATCAAAATAATTTAGCACAACAGCCGACACCATTAATAGAGGAATCAGTATTTGAAGAAGTAGCCAAAAGGATTGCTGGATGAAAATACTTTTTTCGTCTATCCATTCCTGTAAGCGTTTTTTTGTAGAGAGATAAATTTTTTTTTCTTTTCCAAGCGCCTGAAGTTCTTGCCTCCAAGGTGTTTTGGAAGATAATTCTTGAATGGCTTGCTGACGCTGTAAAATAACTATTTCTTTTACCGGAGCTAATAGCCAGCCTGAAAGGGCTAGACTACCCATTTCAGAAGCGGTTCTATTGATGTATTGAAAAAGGGAAGCCTTACCGAAAATATCTAAATCATTTGCATAGTCGTGAGCGTGTGGTCGGTGAATGGTACCGTCCTCAAAATGAGCGCTGTTCCCTGATAAAGCAGTGAGCTCATCAATATTGATTTGTATTAATTGTTGGGTGTGGGAAATTGTTTTTTTATTATCGGTATCTGCATATATTAATCTTACAAAAATGATACTTAGCAAAATGACAGCCACAATAAATATCAATCCAATGTGAAATAAAAAATACCCTGAAATAAAAATGCCGAGCATCACAATGAATCTGGCCCAACCGAATTGATTTTTTTTTCGGAGCAATGATTGAAGATTAGCTGATAACAGTTCTTTTCTATTCAAGTAGTATTGTTCGGGTAGCATAAATAGCTTTTGTTAAAATTAGGTGCTACAAATGTATAGCAGAAGAGTTTTAAAAGCCAAACTAAATAGTTTACGTAAATTTGCATAACTACTGATTTAATTTATAGAATCATTGGTTACGGGGCTGACCGGTTTTGACAGCATAGATCTTTGTAAGTGTAAGCATGTAGTGCGTTGGATAATTAGCACTTTAATCTGAATATTCAAAACTTCAAATGGCAATACTCAGTATGCCATGGCTGCTTAGTCGATAGACTAGCACCCA
>CAMCMP010000024.1 GCA_945876095.1 Chitinophaga pinensis | reverse complement strand
GAATAAAAAGGCTGAAATTTGAAATATCAGCCTAAAATCAAGGAACTCGCGAGTAGAGTTTGTTTCTTTAAAGGAATTGCCCGCTCAAACAGCCTTGATTTTTTAACGGCTGATAATTCAAATTTCTAGCACTTTTTATTCGAGGGCGTTCAAACAGAGGATTGACTAATCTATTAATGAGAAATTAAAATACTACGGTACTTTAAAGGGTATGCATCCGCCGCGGAGGATTGATTTTTTAACGGCTGATATTTAAAATTTCTAGCAGTTTTTATTCGTGGGCATTCGAACTCCTATTATTTTAAATTGCCTAACACGACTTTTTGTGAGTCAACTGCATAGAAAGATCGAATAATTTATACACTCTTGTGGAAAGTTAAAAATGGATAATTTTCAAGATTTACCGAATTTCATGATCAAATAAATAATTTTGATCGAGAATAAAGAAATAATAGCACTTTTTCATTTAATGGATGACCCTGATGAAGTGGTGTACAATAGTGTGAGCGATAAGATTCTTTCTTTTGGAAAGGAAATAATACCCAACCTCGAGAACTTATGGGAAAATACCCTACAAGAAGAGACGCAAGAAAGAATTCAGCAAATTATTCACAAATTACATTTCAAAGATCTTACCAACGATTTTATTTCCTGGAAAAATAGTGAGTGTGATTTATTACAGGGGGCTCTATTAGTTGCAAAGTATCAATTTCCAGAAATGCAGGATACTCCTATCCTAAAAAAAATAGAAAAAATACGTCGAAATATATGGTTAGAATTAAACAATTATCTAACACCGCTAGAACAGGTAAATGTAATCACTAGCATACTTTATAATTATTATCAACAGAAAGGATTAGAAGTTTCTTATAATCAACCGGATGATTTTTTAATCAACAAAACCCTTGAAAACAATCGAGGAAACGCCTTAAGCAACGGGATATTATATTTAATTCTTTGCCAATTACTCGACATTTCTGTAAATGCTACCAATATTCCAAAACAGTTTGTACTCGGGTATTTCGACCCTCAACATGAATTCGGTCAACCTGTTAGTCATAGTTCCGAAAAAATATTTTTTTTCATCGACCCTTTAAATGGAAATATTCATTCACACAAGGATATAGAAAAATATTTTAATCGCATATCAATTTCTCCTTCTTCTATATTTTTCAAACCGCTCAATAATAAAAAAATTATTCGATTTTTATTGGAAGAGTTAAGCAAATGTTTCAATAACGAACTGAACGCTTATAAAAAAGAGGAATTATTAAGCCTTGTAAAACTGTTAGACGAATGATTTATCATGTAACTACCCTTTCCCATTGGAAAAAATCTTTAACTCAGGGATTTCATGAAGCTGAGTCTCTAGCAACAGAGGGCTTTATTCACGCCAGTGATAGCCAACAGGTGAAAGGGGTATTGGAAAGATACTATAAAAATAAAACTGATTTACTTTTATTGCACATAGACGAGACCAAATTAACTTCAGTTTTAAAATACGAATTGGCTCCTTCTGTAAATGAACTCTTTCCGCACATTTATGGAAGTATTAATACCGATGCAGTGGTGGAGACTTCTTCTATTTAAATTTTTTTAGTAAAAAAAAATTGAGTTTACATAAGTTTACCAAATTTTAAACAGATTTTTTCAACACACTATTTATGTCCATCGAACTATCCCATTTTAATAGTCCTATTGGTACAATCGAAATAAAAGTTTCTAGCCAATCTATATGTTCAATATTATTTACTAATACGGATAGGAAGAATATTCCTTTTATAAAAAATACATCTCTACAGCAAAGTGAATACCCACTTACAAAAATTTGCCATCAACAATTAGCTGAATATTTTAATGGAGTAAGAACGGTTTTCGAATTACCATTAGAGCAAGCAGGGACTGCGTTTCAACAAAAAATATGGTCCGAACTAACTACTATTCCTTTTGGCAAAACGATCAACTATCTAGCGCTTTCAAAAAAAATAGGAAATAGTAAAGCTATTAGGGCAGTAGGTTCTGCAAATGGGAGAAATTCAATCTGCATAGCGATTCCTTGCCATAGAGTAATTGGAAGTAATGGAGAGCTAAAAGGATATAATGGAGATCAATGGAGAAAAAAATGGTTATTGGAACATGAACGAGTAAATACAAACGCAATTCAAACAACTATTGAATTTGCCAAAGACCAACGCTAGTTCGGAAAATAGCAATCAGTTTATTGAGCAATAATAAAATATCCAACAAATAATTTATCGACCAGAACTAAGATCACTTGCACTAAAAGGAAGTGGTAAAAGATCTGTAGCTTTTTCAATAATATATACTTCGCCACTCATACCACTCAATATGATTCGGAAAGATTGTTTTACACGTTGCTCATATTCAACTAAACTTTGTCTACACATTCCGCAAGGAGATATTGGATAGTCACTTTTACCTTTTAGATTATGGTAACTGATGGCCATCGTTTGAATGGCAATATTGGGAAATTGGGATGAGATGGCTGAAAGCAATACTCTTTCGGCGCAGAGACCAACTGGATAAGAAGCATTTTCTTGGTTGGTTCCTTTCACAATAGCTCCATTGGATAATTGTGCAACTGCTGCCACTAAAAAATTAGAATAAGGTGCATAAGCGGCTTGAGTAGTTTCTCTGGCGGCTGACAATAAAGCTAAATCTACTGGGACTAAATCTTCGATACTATTAAAAACATCAACAGTAAAATGAACATCTTTCTTTATCATCTAGCGGTATTTTGATTATCGATTTTGATTGTTTCAAAACATTTTTCTAATCTAAGGTAAGATCTATTCACCAACTAAAATTTGAAATAGGATTGTATAAAAGATTAAAAAAATCCTCCTAGCAAAATCACTAGAAGGATGATATATTTTAAGAGCGGTTATCTTATCACATTAAAAAATCTTTTCCAACGTGGCCCTTTTTCCCAGCTAAACCAAATCATGGATGCCTTACCTACCACATGGTCTTCTGGTACAAATCCCCAATACCGACTATCCAATGAATTATGGCGATTATCGCCCATTAACCAGTAATAATCATATTTAAAAGTATAATTAGTAACCTCTTTTCCATTTAAAAAAAACTTGCCATTTTTGCTTTCTAAATCATTTCCTTCATAAGTTTTGATACAACGTTCATAACGAATGTAATTGTCAGGAGTAAGCGGAATAGAAACTCCTTTTTTAGGCACCCACAAAGGACCAAAATTATCAACGCTCCAATGAGCTGTTGTATCATAATAAGGATAGAGATCATTGCTAACTTGATTAATTTGCACTTCAACTTTAACTACATTTTTTAAAGCCTCCACTTTTTTCTTCTCACCTTGAGTCATATTAATAATATACATACCATTGTTATAAGACATAAATTCATGTAGCTCTTGATCAGTGTGGATACCAAAAGATTGGAGCTGTTCTTCATCTAAAGGACTACTTACTTGAACATTATAATAAAGTTCCGATTCTGCGGGAAAAGGCTGCGCAACATCATTGAGGTATAAAACCGTATTTTTAATTTCAAGCTTATCACCTGCAATAGCAACGCAACGCTTAATAAAATTTTCACGTTTATCTACAGGACGGGTAATAATAAGGTCGCCATAGTTTTGCCAAACCTTATCTCTACTTATTTCCCTAACTGCTTGGTAATAGGTAATTTTTGATCCGAAATTTTCTTCATCATTGATCAAAGTATCATTAGCAGGAAAATTAAATACTACGGCATCATTTCTAGTTACTTCCTTTGAAAACCACCTTGTATAAGGTATTTTGATCCACTCAGAATAAGATTTAGCACTTACCCAAGGCATGGTATGATGAACAAATGGCATGGCGATGGGGGTGTTAGGAATTCTAGGGCCATAAGCTGACTTACTGACGAACAAAAAATCATTCACCAATAATGTCTTTTCCATCGAAGGCGTTGGGATAGTATAAGCTTCAAAAACAAAAGTGCGAATAAGAGTAGCAGCTACAATTGCAAATGCTGCAGCGTCAATCCATTCTCTAGCAGCTGATTTTTTGTAATTGTTAACTACTAACTCACCTGCATATTTTTCATTATTTGAAAAGCCTAGAATCGGAAAATAGATAAAGGGAAATAAAACAGTCATCGTGTGATGGGTAAGATCAAAACGTCCAAAATGTTCTACTAATTTAATTGTAATCCAAATGGTAACAAACTGACCTGCGATGGGTACTAATTGAAAAAAGAACCATTTTTTTTTCAGTTGAATCTTTTCAACAATACACCAAGTATTATAAAATGGAACCAATGCTTTCCATCCCTCAATACCTGCTTTTTTAAACATACCATACATGCCTAAATGCCAACCAATTGTTGCAAGGATAAAAATTATCAAGCCAATACTCATAAATTAAATTTTACAAAGCCGAAATTACCATAATTATACGTTTGACAAGGATTTAAATGCTAAATGTTTGAAAATGTTTAAAAAGAATTGTAAATAGAAAAACCTCCAATCATAGGTTGGAAAACCCAATAATTGAATCGAATAAACTAAACTCAGATTATAAAAAGGTTGCCTATACAATAGGCTATTTGGTACCATTTATAAAATTCGGCTTAAATTAGCATGTTATTACCCCTTAGATTAATTCCTTAAATACTATAAAAAATGTTTGAGTCATTTGAAAAAATTCCAGTACAAATATTTGAAACTTCTCAAAAAGGTTCCCTATTTGCTGCTCAAGAAATTGCCAAACTCATTCAGCAAAAACAATCTCTTGGACAAAATTGTGTACTAGGACTTGCCACGGGATCTACCCCCATCCTATTATACAAAGAGTTGGTTAGGATGCATCAGCAGGAAGGAGTAAGCTTTAAAAATGTAATTAGTTTTAATCTTGATGAATATTACCCAATAGAAAGAGATGCTACTCAGAGCTACTGGACCTTCATGCATCAAACCCTTTTCAATCATATTGATATTAAAGCTGAAAACATTCATATACCTAATGGAGAATGGGGAAAAGAGGATATAAAAAAACATTGTGAAGCCTTTGAAAATACCATTGAATCAGCAGGTGGAATCGACTTTCAGATATTAGGAATTGGCAGTAATGGACATATTGGTTTCAATGAACCAGGTTCCAGTATTTATTCAAAAACTAGGTTAGTGAACCTAGAAAACAACACTCGAATTGCTAACCAAAAAGAATTCCAAAACATTAGCCAAGTCCCACGGTTAGCAATAACCGCTGGAATTAGCACCATATTAAAAGCAAAGCGAATTATTTTGTTAGCATGGGGATCTAAATCATCCATCGTTGCCAAATCAGTAGAAGGTGAGGTTACTGAAAAGATACCCGCTAGTCTACTTCAAACCCATCCTAATTGCAGTTTTGTAATTGATAAGCAAGCTTCAACTGAATTGACCCGTAATAAATCACCTTGGCTTACAGGTGAAGCTGAGTGGACGCCTAAATTAATTAGAAAGGCGGTAATTGACATGGCCTTAAAAACGGGTAAGCCCATTTTAATGCTTACCAATAAAGACTACAATGATTTTTCTTTGGGTGATCTTCTTGCAGAAAAAGGAGGGTCTTCGGAAATTAATTTGCAGGTATACTACATGTTAAGAGATAGTATTACTGGTTGGCCTGGAGGAAAACTAAACGCAATTTTACCAGGACATCCTGAAAGATGTGAAATTCAGCCAAAAAAAGTTGTCATCTTCTCTCCTCACCCCGACGATGATATTATTAGTATGGGAGGCACTTTTATGCGCTTGCACGATCAGGGACATGATGTTCATATAGCTTATCAAACAAGCGGAAACATAGCTGTAACGGATGAATTTGTAACTCGTTTTTTAGATTTTGCAGTAGGTTTTGAAGAGTTGAGTAATATTGACAATGGAATATCATCTGTCATCCTAGAAAAGGTAAGTAGCTTTCTTGAAGGCAAAAAACCAAACCAAGTAGATACTGATCAAATAAGGCAAATCAAAGGCCTTATAAGAAGATGTGAAGCTAGGGCTACCTGTAGATATGTAGGTTTAAAAACAGAACAAATTCATTTTCAAAATCTTCCTTTTTATGAAACAGGCACCATCCAAAAAAATCCTATGGGTGAGGAAGACGTACTTCAAACGATCGCATTACTAAGGGAGCTAAAACCTCATCAGGTATTCTGTGCAGGCGATTTGGCTGATCCACATGGAACACACAAAGTTTGCCTTGATATTATTTTTGAATCTTTTAAAAGAATGAAAGTAGCAGGTGACGAATGGATAAAGGATTGTCGCGTTTGGCTTTACAAAGGAGCTTGGCAAGAATGGGATATCGCTGAAATTGAAATGGCTATCCCAATGAGTCCTGACCAGGTAATGAAAAAAAGAAATGGAATATTTATCCATCAGTCGCAAAAAGATATGGTCCCTTTTCAAGGAGATGATAGTAGGGAATTTTGGCAAAGAGCAGAAGAAAGAAATAGTAATACTGCAGATCTCTACGCTAAACTTGGTTTAACCAAATATGCAGCAATTGAAGCCTTTGTAAGATGGCATTTTTAGAAAATTTTATTGTTTAATTACTAACTATAACCAACTAAAGTTTATTGATTCGGAAGTACATAATTGGTTACATCTTGTAATTCTATTTTTTTTCCGGACAAGATAACCAAACGTTCAACCACATTTCTCAATTCACGTATATTACCTGTCCAGTTGTATTGCATTAGCATTTGTAACGCATCTTTATCTATCTCTTTTTTGGACTGTCCATACTCATTTGCAATCATTTCAAGATAATAATCAATTAACAACGGTATATCTTCGCGTCGATCATTTAAGGATGGCACATGAATAATAATAACGCCTAATCGATGATAAAGATCCAAGCGGAAATTCTTATTATCTACCTCCTTTAATAAATCTTTATTCGTTGCGGCCACTACACGAACGTCAACTGAAATATCCTTATCGGCTCCCACTCGAGTAATTTTACCCTCTTGCAATGCTCTTAAAACTTTTGCTTGAGCACCCAAACTCATATCTCCTATTTCATCCAAGAATAAAGTGCCACCATTGGCCTGTTCAAATTTTCCAATCCGCTGACGAATGGCAGAAGTAAAAGAGCCTTTTTCATGACCAAATAATTCACTTTCAATTAATTCCCCTGGAATAGCAGCACAATTAACCTCCACCATTGGACCCTTGTTGCGATTACTTTTTTCATGAATCCAGCGAGCAACCAATTCCTTGCCTACGCCATTTTCGCCTGTAATTAATACACGGGCTCCGGTGGGTGCTACTTTATCAATAGTGTCTTTTACATTATTAATAGGCTTGCTGTTACCTATAATATCCTTCACCATTCCAACCTTACGTTTCAAAACTTTTGTTTCTTTTACAAGAGTTTGCTTATCCAATGCATTTCGCAAAGTAATTAGAAGACGATTTAGATCAGGAGGTTTACTAATAAAATCAAAAGCTCCTTTTTTGACTGCCTCTACTGCAGTTTCTATATTACCGTGACCACTAATTACAATAATTGGGACATCTGAATTAATCGCTCTAGATTTTTCTAAAAATTCTATGCCATCCATTTTTGGCATTTTAACGTCGCACAAAACAAGGTCATAGGATGTATTACTGAATTTCCTTAGACCCTCTTCACCATCCGCTGCCTCGTCAATCTTATAACCTTCATAACGCAAGATTTCTGTCAATGTCTTTCGAATTGCCTTATCATCATCAATAATTAAAATACTAGCCATACTGAATTATAAAATTGTTTTTTATAAAAAATACTCAATTCCATTCTTAAGAATTATGATTCAACCAATTTGTTGTTTATGCCAAAAATTAAAGTAACCATTGTAATTGGATGCATAAATTCTTGTAGAAAATTAAAATTATCAAATTCTCAACAATTAAAATTAGCTTCAACGCATTCATGAGTTCAATGAATAAAATAATAGTTATTCATTAAAATTAAATATAAGATAGTCAATATTAACTGAAAATTAAGTTGAAAATTATTGGAAAAAGAAATTGAATAATTATATCTATGTTAATTAGTCGATCCTCAAAAAAGTTGGGTTAGAAAATTTGAAATAATAGTTGCTTGAACGTCCTCGAATAAAAGTGCTAGAAATGTGAAATGCCAACCGTTAAAAAAATCATTCCCTTTCAAGTACCCCAGTGTTTTAATTTCGTATCGATATATTATCGATCCTTTGGTAGAGGCCCTCGAATAAAAAGTGCTAGAAATGTGAAACGTCAGCCGTTAAAAAATCAAGGCTGTCTGAGCCGGCTGACCCTTTAAAGAAAAACAATCTACCGGCGAGTTCCTTGATTTTAGGATGACGTTTCACATTTCAGCCTTTTTATTCGCAGGATTGATTTTTTTTGTTACTTTTTTGCATCAAGGCAAAAAAGTAAAAGCACTCTATTCCGAATGGAGTTTTAAGCATAAATTGCTAAGGTCTATTTTACCAAAAAACAAGAAGAAATTATTAATCCTTTGACTGATTATCTGGCAGTTCTTTATCGATTCATTCTGATCAAAACCTACATCGAATGGTCGTATACGACTTCTTAAGTATAAACTAAAGCAATTAATTCAACTCAATATCACCAACTAAAAAGGGTTCGAAACTTCAGTTTCGAACCCTTTTTAGTTAATTATTATAAAGTAATAAGATTATCTATTTACGCATATACATCACTTCCTTCACTAGTTTTACCGTTCTAGGAATATCAGGTAAATAAAGTGCTACTAAATTAGGAGCATAATGCATTGGAGCATCAACTGAAGTAATTCTCCTAATGGGTGCATCGAGGTAGTCAAATCCTTCTTTTTGAATGCGATAAGTAATTTCTGAAGAAACAGAGGCAAAAGGCCATTGTTCCTCAACAATTACCAATCGATTGGTCTTTTTAACACTTTCCAAAATAGTAAACCAATCTAATGGGCGAATAGTCGCTAGATCAATCACTTCAGCTTCAATTCCTTCCTTTGCCAATTCTTCTGCAGCTCCCAAAGCAACTTTCATCATTTTATTGAATGATACAATGGTTACATCCTTGCCCGTCCGCTTTACAAAAGCTTTACCAATGGGTAATAAATATTCTTCTTCAGGAACCTCTCCTTTTTCACCATACAAAACTTCACATTCCATAAAAACAATAGGATCATCATCACGAATAGCGCTTTTTAATAACCCCTTTGCATCATAAGGATTACTAACAGAGATTACTTTTAATCCTGGAATATTAGCATACAAAGCTTCAAAAGCAGTAGAATGTTGAGCACCTAATTGGCCGGCGCTTCCACCTGGTCCGCGAAATACAATAGGACAACCAACTTGTCCACCGCTCATTGCCAACATTTTAGAAGCTGTATTTAGAATTTGATCAAGAGGTAAGACGGCAAAATTCCAAGTCATAAATTCAACAATTGGACGCAATCCATTTTGAGCAGCTCCTACAGCGATTCCAGCAAAACCCAATTCGGCAATAGGAGTATCGATCACTCTTTTTTCTCCAAATTCATCTAACATCCCCTGGCTTACTTTATAGGCTCCATTATACTCTGCTACTTCTTCACCCATTAAAAATACCCGCTCATCTCTTCTCATTTCTTCCTGCATGGCTTCTCTCAAAGCTTCCCTAAACGCAATTTGTCGCATATATTTTGACGATTATTTGGTTAATATAAACCCAATTTGGATTGATATAAATTTTGGAATGAAATTAATATAGAATGCAAATTTATTCTTTCAAAGTCAGATGAGCAAATTGAGTTAAAATTACTACCGTCTAAACAGTTAATAACTCATTAAAATACTTAGTTATCAATAATAATTTACTTAAGACAATTACCCTTCAATAGGTTAAATTTACTCATTTTATCAATGTAGGAATCAATAAAAACGGCTGGCTCTTTGCAGAGCCAGCCGTTTAATTTTATTAGTTTTTTTAAATACTATTGTGGTAATAATACTTGGTCAATTTTCATAATCACCCCATTAACGAAATTTTGATCCGTAGCAAAAGGATTCAACGGATTGATAATAACGTTGGATGCAGTAGTATTTGCTAACCCTTTGAAGGTAGCAGCACCTACAAAAGGACCTACAAAAGTTGCTTGAGCGGTAATACCAGGATGAACGGCAACAGCTGTGTTTAAAAGCGTTTTCATAGGTGTTGCAGTAGCAGGTAAATTAACTGAGTATACACGAATTCCAGGAATGGATGTACCTAAAACATGGTAAACCACAATGCCCTTTACTGTTTGAGCAGATAATGCCCCATACAAAGCTGGGTTACTGAACACATCCGGAGTAGACGCTAAATACTGAGCCGTTGGATAAGCGGTTGCAGCTGGCATACCTTGCATAACCAATGCCTTATAAATTGCCCCAGTCAATAAGTTTTGAAAGGCAAGATTAGTAGGGGCTAATACAGTTAAATTAACTCCAAAACTTTTCAAAGCTGTTTGCAATTGAGAAGCAGCTCCTACTCCACTATCTGCTCTTATAATTGCAGCTTTAAGATAAGTCAAGTCGCTACTTGCTGAGATAGAATCCCAAATATATTTACTCGGTGGAGCTATTAAAGAGTACACTTTGTGCAATACCCCATTTGAAGCCTTTACATCGGCCGCAGTTACAGGAATATTGTTAACCCAAGCTGCTGCTCCTCGACGGCTAGGATAAGTCGTTAAGCGAACCAGTGGATTAAAAGCTGGAGTTCCAGCAGTAGGGTTTAAAATAGTAGGATACTCAAAATTTGGAAAATCAGAAGAGATACTAGATGCATTGATTACTTGTGGAATGACATGATAACTAACCAATCCTGCAACCGAAGCAATAGGTAATGCATTAATTACAGCCTCACTTGGAATACCCGACAAGATAAAAGCATTATTGGTTGGTGCAAATACGGTATACCTAGCTGTAGTTGTGGCTAAATTAGGTAATAAACCTACCCTTGTTACCGCTGCCTTTAAAAATGAGAATTCTGAATTATCAAGCAAGGCTGCCAAAGTAACACCTTGGTCCTGAGTGGGAACCTTAATAGGAGTTGGGTCAAGCGGTGCTTTGTTACAGGCTGAAAAAAACAGCCCAATGGACAACACCAAAATGCTTGCTATTTTTATTTTATTAAATATTTTCATATTGATAAATTTTAAAAAAGATAAATAAATTTTTAGAATACATTGTATCCGAAACTGATATAATACAAACCTCCTATGATAGAATTACCAGCTCCATTTACATAATACTGATTTAGTAAATTGTTGGCTCCTAATTTTACCAGTGACTTAATGGAAGGTAGTTTAACACTAAACTGAGCATCCACTGTATGAATAGCAGGTAAATCAGCATTTGAAAAATCACCTTGATAATAGAAAGCATCCTGCCAGCGATAAGAAACATTAAATCCAAGTCTTTTTTTATCTCCAAAGCCTGTATTTCCAAAACCAAGATTAGCTCTGTATTTTGGTGTACTAAAATAAGCGATAAAACCGTCTGGCACATCCGTTAGATTATCAGAAGATACGTTAGAATTAATAATAAATCCAGCTGGAAGTCGATAATCCAAACTCAAACCAAATCCATAGGTTTTAACCTTTGAAGGTGCATTAACTGGTATAGAATATATATTAGCAACATTACTAACATTAACGTTAGTAGCGATTGCAGAAGTGATACTAGCCAATGTGTAAGTAGCTTTTGGTTGTACCAATAAAGTACGAGACAAAAAGTTCTGGTATTGACCATAATATCCGTAAATATCAATTAGTAATTTATTTTGTAATGCAAGTCCTTTATAACCTAATTCAAATGTACTAACAGACTCTGGTTTGAAAGGGTCTACCTTATAAGGAGTAGTTACCCCAGGCAAAGCAGTCAACTGGTAAGTGTTAGAGTTTAGGCCATATTTATTCTGAAAGTAAGGAACACCACCTAATAATCTTGTACTAGAACCCACATCTAGGTCGATCCATTGCTGTTGAGTACTAGGAAAACGATAAGCGGTTTGGAAACTTACTCTCACATTGTTATTTTTTGCAACTCTAAACAATGCAGTAGCCCTAGGGGTAAAACGTCCATCAAAATTTTGATTTTTATCATATCTACCACTTAATGATAATTTAAGAAATTCTTGAAAAAGATTTTTTGAAGCCTGAACATATCCACCAAATTCACCTATTCCAATTGTACCTCCACCATCTGCAAATAAAGTACCTTGGCTATTTAAATCGTACTTTTTATAATTAGCTCCAACCAATACATCAGCCACTTTACTAGTAAGTTCTGATAAGTTATATTGACCTTCAATCATATAAAGATTGGTTCTATCTACAAATAAACCTCCGCCACCACCAATTGGTAGGCTTCTAATTTTATTAAAACCTTCATTAAAAGCCGCAGTTCCTGGATTAGGTCTGCCACCATCAGCAAAATTTCTTGCCAAGGTATGGGCGTCCATATCAATCGCTCCATTTAAGCGAGCTCCCAAATAAGTCTGAGCATATTGTGAGAACCATCCTGTAGAACCACCACTTGGTTTCCAGTTTTCATTAAACAAACGAGTTGTAACGGTTGCGTTAAAACTTTCACCTGAATTTTCTTGAGTTGTATAACCTCTAATCATCCAGTTTTTATGGTTAAGTTCAAGTTTATATTGACCCATCTTTAAACCCTTTAAACTATAGCGCTCACTTCCTGTATAAACAGTATTACCTGTTCCCCAATAACCAGACAAAATAGCCTCCACCGAAGGAGTCACTTTATAATGTAAAGCCCCAGACATTTTATAATTGTAGGTATCATGGTCAATAATTTCATTTTCATTGTAACCTGTTCTTGAAACATTGATAGGAAGACCCCCATTTAAATTATTTATGAAATTTTTCAAAAAAGGAGCAGCAGATGCACCGATGGGATTTAATACCGCCGATCTGATATCAATAGTAGTTTCATCACCATATACATTCACACCATCATAGTTTGGATCGGTATCTCTATCACCAGCAATCATTTTTCCTTGAGTACCAGTACGAGAATAATTACTTTTGTCATAACCCAACCAATCTTTGGCTTGTATCACTTCAGCACCTATTTTAAAGGCAAATTTTTCAGATACTTTATTTGCCCAGCGAACTGACCAGTTATGATAAGGAGAAGGATCTCTATAACGAGAATCTGTATTCATAATACCTAGTTTCATCTGATAAGAAAGACCCTGATATTTAAAAGGGTTTTTACTATTAATCAGTATAGTTCCGTTCATACCTCCAGGTCCGTATAATGCAGAGGAAGCACCTGGTAGCAATTCAATATTATCAACATCTAATTCAGAAAGACCAATAATACTACCCGCAGAAAAATTAAGACCAGGAGCCTGATTGTCCATACCATCTACAATTTGGTTAACTCTTGTGTTACCACTTCCGCTAAAACCACGAGTGGTTGGCGTTTTAAAAGTAAGAGACGAGGTAGTAAAATCTACTCCTTTAAGACTACTTAAAATGTCGTAGTAAGAAGAAACAGCAGAATTTCTAATATTAGCTGCACTCACTCTTTCAATAGAAACGGGTGATTCCATGATCTTTTCAGCTACTTTGGTAGCCGATACAACCACTT
Organism: Chitinophaga pinensis; assembly: GCA_945876095.1. Taxonomy (GTDB): domain Bacteria; phylum Bacteroidota; class Bacteroidia; order Chitinophagales; family Chitinophagaceae; genus Ferruginibacter; species Ferruginibacter pinensis_E. The sequence goes on along the minus strand of CAMCMP010000024.1, from coordinate 30,365 downwards.
CCTGGCCCAAAGCTTCTGAAGGAACTAACATTACTTTTAAAGATTGATCATCTTTTGAAACCAATAATTCTTGGGAATTGAAACCAACTGATGAAAATAATAAAGTAAACGGTAATTTTTGTGAAACCGCTATCTTGAAATTTCCTTTATCACTTGTAAAAGTTCCAACTGAGCCTCCTTTAACAGTAACAGATACTGCTGAAATTGTCTCTTTAGATAGACTATTTACTACACTTCCACCAACAACTGTACTTTGAGCAAAGACACCCATTGTAAAAATGTTTGCTATAAAAAAAGCAAACAAATAACATAATATTTTTTTCATATAGACTTATTTTGAATATAAATATAGCACAATTTATGAAATGTTATTTTTTTGTAAAATTTTATTTACTCCCGATTGTTGAAATCTTCTCCGCTATTATTTGGGTGAATTATCAGTATGACTGTAATTTAGCATAATGTCAAACTACCAATTTCCCGATCAAACTAGCTTCTACAGCGGTAAAGTAAGGGATGTATACTCGATAGGCAATCAATTACTGGTAATGATTGCCAGTAATCGTATTTCGGCTTTTGATGTTATTTTACCTAAACCAATTCCTTACAAGGGGCAGGTTTTAAACCAAATAGCTTCCTACATGCTCAAAGCCACTGCAGATATTTGTCCAAACTGGCTGAACAGTACACCAACTCCAAACAGTGCAATTGGAAAAAGATGCACACCTTTTAAGGTTGAAATGGTTATTCGGGGAAATTTAACCGGTCATGCTTGGAGGACTTATCAATCTGGTAAAAGAACATTGTGTGGAGTACCAATGCCGGATGGCTTAAAAGAAAATGATTATTTTGATAGCCCCATCATTACCCCTACCACCAAAGCATCCGTAGGTCATGATGAAGATATTAGCCGCGAAGAGATTTTGGAAAAAGGAATTGTATCTGAAGGTGATTATGAAATAATAGAACAATATACTCGTGAGCTTTTTGAAAGAGGTAAACAATTAGCAGCCAAACAGGGCTTAATATTGGTAGACACAAAATATGAATTTGGAAAAATTGATGATACCATTTATTTAATGGATGAGATTCATACTCCCGATAGCTCGAGGTATTTTTACTCAGAAGGATTTGAACAAAGACAAGCAGCGGGTGAAAAACAACAACAGCTTAGTAAGGAATTTGTGAGAGAATGGTTAATCAAAAATAATTTTATGGGCAAAGAGGAACAGTCGGTGCCCGAGATGACCGATGAATGGATCACTACAATAAGCAATAGATACATTGAGCTATATGAAAAAGTGATTGGTGAAAAATTCTTTCCTCAGGATTTAAGTGAGGATGAAAATTTTGAAAAAATAGCAACTACGCTAAAAACATTTAGCCTTGTTGGTTAAGTTTTTAAAGCTAGTTTAGAAATTATTTAATTACCTAAATATAAGTTTGTGAAAAAAACATACTTGATCCATATTTTATTAAATAGTTTCTACTTTATTGCTTTTTCACAAAGCAATACCTATTTACTGATAGGAACTTACACTTCAGGAAAAAGTGAGGGAATTTATGTATATAATTTTAACTCAAAAACTGGCGACAATAGTTTTGTAAGTTCTTCCAAGGTAGCCAACCCTTCTTATTTGGCAGTATCATCTGATAATAAGAAGGTATATGCAGTAACAGAAAATGCGGATAGTACAAAATTTGGAGTGGGTGGAGCTATCTCTGCATTTTCATTTGATAATAAGAAGGGAACACTAACCTATTTAAACCAACAGTTTTCTGGTGGACTACATCCTTGTTATGTAACCGTTGATCATTTGGGAAAATGGGTTTTCGCTGCCAACTATACTAGCGGAACTGCTGCAATGATTGCTTTAAATACGGATGGATCACTTGGTAGCGTAAAACAAATATTAAAAGATACGGGAAGTGGGCCAAATAAACAAAGGCAGAAGGAGCCTCATGTACATTCGGCGATGCTTTCACCAGATAATAATTATTTGTTGACACCCGATTTGGGGACTGATAAAGTAATGATTTATCAGTTTGATAAAAACAAAGGGATTTTAAATGCAGCCAAACCTGCTTTCTCAGAATCAATACCAGGAAGTGGACCTCGGCATCTTGACTTTCATCCTAACAATCGCTTTGTATATTTAATTGAGGAGTTAACTGGGACAGTAGTTGCTTTTAAATACCGATTAGGAAAACTTCAGAAAATACAAAGAATGAGCGCTTTACCAGCAAACTTTACTGGGTCAATTGGAAGTGCTGATATCCATATTTCAAGAGATGGTGAATTTCTTTACTGCAGCAACCGTGGAAGCTCTAATAGCATTACTATTTTTAAAATTGATTCACTAACTGGTAAGCTCACTTTGGTAGGTGAACAGTCTTGTTTGGGTAAAACCCCTAGAAATTTCAACTTTGACCCAACTGGTAATTTCCTATTGGTTGCCAATCAACAAAGTGATGACATCGTGATTTTTAAAATCGATAAAAAAACTGGATTGCTTTCTGATACAAATAAAAGAATAAATGTTCCTAATCCTGTTTGTATTAAATGGATTAAATAAAAATGTAGATTTTATTTAAATGCACATGAAATTGATTATTCCGAAGACTTACTAATTTCGTCTAACCTTGGTCTTAATCTTTGTTTACTCTTATTAAAAACCATTCTTCCTTTTTCGATTCCTTTTCTTAATTCCTTTTGAGCCTCTTCTGGAAGATTAAAAATATTTTGGCATTCTACTGAGCAACAACCATCCATTTTTTGAGCACAGGCAGAACATTGTATAAATAATAAATGACAACCATCATTTTTGCAATTGGTATGTGTATCAGCAGGCTTACCACACTGATGACATTTAGCAATCACCTCTTCTGTTATTCGTTCACCTAGTCGATCATCAAATACAAAATTTTTGCCTTTAAACTGACTTTCCAAACCCTGTTCCTTGGCCTGTTTAGCATAATTAATTATTCCTCCTTCTAAATGAAAAACATTATTAAACCCATTGTGAAGCATATAAGCGCTAGCCTTTTCACATCTTATTCCTCCAGTACAATACATAATAATATTCTTGTCTTTATTGTCCTTCATCATTTCTACCGCCATTGGTAACTGTTCTCGAAAAGTATCACTGGGTATTTCAAAAGCCTTAACAAAATGTCCTACTTCATACTCATAATGATTTCGCATATCAATCACGATGGTATTATTATCTGACATCAATTGATTCATTTGCTCTGCACTTACATACCTCCCTCGTTTCTCCATACTAAATTTAGGATCCTGAATTCCGTCAGCAACAATTTTATCTCTTACTTTTATTTTTAAAACCCAAAAAGATTTACCATTTTTAGACTCCTCGCCTGCTGGGTTGGTACTATCGACTGCAATATTCAAACGTACCCCTCTCAAAGATTCAAGAGAATTAATGAATTGAGTAAAAGCTTCCACCTTACTTTCGGGTACACTTATCTGTGCATTGATTCCTTCATTAGCAATATAGATTCTTCCAAAAACTTTTAATAGATCAAGTCCTTGGTATAATTGATCCCGAAACTTTTGAGGTTCCAAAATTGGAAAATATTTATAAAATGAAATGGTAGTACGATGCTCCTTTTCCTCGTATAGTAACCTTTTTAATTCCGCTTGGGATACGCGGTTATGAAGTAATGCCATAAAATTATTTTTTGATCCTGTTTCAACAGGAAATTGATTTTTCAATCGGCTTTAATGCCAATTAATAAATAAATTGGATGCTTGCAGGGCAAACCAAAAATTTTATCAAAGATAAATAAAAGGATATAATTTTTAATTACAAAAATATTATTGAGGGATATAAAAAATTTATATAGATGATATACTAAGTCAACAATTTTACCTTCCTCTTATTTTAATATTATCGCCAATCAAACCAGCGGTTCCAATCCGAATACCAGCAATGCTTCTATTGCCATCATGATATGCAGCAACAAAATCAATTCTAAAAACTTTAAATATATTTTCAATACCTACAAATAATTCCGAATAATTATCAGACTGATTTATATAAAATGAATTTCCACCAGCCACCAAATTCCAATTCAAACGATTAAAAAGAGGGATTTTATTTGTTAATAACCCATTAAAATGATGCTCTAAATGAACGGTACTGAAAAAACTTGTAGTGGTACTATTAGCATAATAAGGGGCCAATTGAAAACTATTTAAATATTCTCCCGCAAGCACCGATACATTACCGTTAAAATGTTGATAATCTTGGATCATTACTTTCTTTCTATTAATGAATCCGCCTATTCCAATTTTATAACGGAAAGTTCCAACCAATTTTAAATTTTTATCATCCCAAATATTAAAGTGCCATTTATCAAAATTCACATCGCTACCAAGTAAACCTTTGAAACCTTTTGTATAATTAAAACTAAAGGTGGGCAATTTTGAATCAATGGGTACTTTTCTATTTGGATACTCTATAAAATGAAGACCTGGCTTAATACTTAGATCCAAGCTTACAATAAAAGCTTGGTGTCTTGTAAAATCGGCTTCATTAATTTTTTCATACGGATAGTTAGGTTTAAAGTGAATGGTATCCTTTTTAAAAAATGTAAAATTAGTAGAATTTAAAAGGGGGATTCTATCTTCATACAATGTATTAATTCCCAACTGCAGACCACTTTCAAACTTCTTACTAAATCCAAGATTTGAAAAAATATTTTCGTAAGTTTTTAAATAATTAATCCCTGAAAACAGAGTATTAATAGAATTAATTAAAGGTATTATAGGACTTTGCTTATTGAACTGGGTAACCCTTTTACCCAATGAAAAATTCCATGATTGCCTTTTTATTTTTTTGTTTGAATTAAGATTTCGATTTTGCAAACTCAAATCTATCCAACCGTTTAAATGCGTATTAGAAAACCCATATCGAAAATTAGGACGAATGGCAAGTCTTTGTTTTTGACCCCAAATTATTTTATCAATATATCCTGATGAAATTAACACAACCCCTTCTGCTGTATTGTATTCCAGCTTTTTAATCAGTGGAGTCATTCCCCAACGATAATTTCCTGAAAGACTGTAATGCGTTCGGTTGATACCTTTCCAAAATAAATTCAAAGGGTGAAGTTTACCCTGTCTTTTTTTCAAAGAGTCAATCGAATATTTTGTGAGTGACGCTGATTTCCTGACCTCAAATAAACTATCTTTTACCTGATAGTCCTTTGCTTCTTCCTTTTCAAGAGGCATTGGCCGAACCGAATCCCAATAAGCCTTTGATTTTTTATTTACCCCCGTGTCATATTTGATAATTACTTTATCAAAATACTTTTTAGGAAAAGAAGGTTGAAGGTTATAATCAGAATAAACATTTACAAAATTAGCCACTGCTTCAATACCCAATTGATTGAAGGAAAAGTGAAGCAATTGATTTTTAACACTCCAAACTTCATTGTCAACAGGTATATAAAGTTGAGTAATTTGAAGAGAGTCCATGATTTCTAATTGTGCTTTCTTTGTCAACAATAAATCTACGCTATGTATCCTCCAATCAGACTCTGAAATATTTATTATGCCAGAAAATAAAGGCTCATAATTTCTGCGAGGCCTTACTCGAATAGAATTGATTTCTTTTCCATTTTCCCAAAAACTACCTAAATATTTAAAACTATAATAACCAATGGCTCCGTCGGCAATAGGAGATACAAAACCGCGAGGATTTAATCTTTCTGCAAAGACGGTTACATTGTTTTGATAAAAAGAAAGAAAAGTAGGAAAAGTAAAACCAAATCCACCACTACCGCTTACCCTGCTACTTTTAACATCTATCTTGAACTTATCTGGCAACTGCCTAGCTACTGAAGAAATTGACTCTGATAAATAAATAACTCCCTGTCCAGATGTGTCAAGCAAACTATTTTGAAAGCGATCTTCTGGCAGTTTTTTTCCGAAAATTTTATTGGGTAGCTTACGAAGCTTTATCATATTCTTGGTATAAAGATCGCAAGTAAATGCACTAACTTGACGCTGATAAAATTCTCTTTTTTTAATGGCAGCACGAATTATATCATAAGCCGGATCTTCATCCGAATTTTTTATAACCACTTCCTTCATCAAAAGTTTTTGCTCAGACAATACGAATGAAATTTCCTTATCTTGAAAACTGATAGTAATTTCTTCTTGTCTGGAAGCATAGCCAATATGTTGACAAACTAAAGTGTATTTTCCAGGAGAAAGTGAGATAGTAAATTTTGCGCGATTATTAGCACTCACACCAATAGAGGTTCCTTTAACTGTAATGGAAGAAAACGGCAGTAAATCACCTTTGTCATTGAATATTGTTCCTGTGATTTTCTGTGCAACAATATTTTCAAAACATAAAATAGAAAGAATAAAAAACAATATCCGCATAAAATAATTTTAGATGACTCTTAAATAAAACGAGATGACACCTTTTTATTTTTTACGAACAAAACTTCCAGCAAGCGCAGCAAAACCAGCTACTAATGCACCAATCAATGCAGTTGCTAAAATTAAAATCGTAGGATTACCCATTTTAAGAATCAATGCAACCTTGCTTGCCATCAAGTGATCATTGTTGCTACTAATCAACCATGCCAATGCTCCCCACAGTAAAAAAACTGCAGTAAAGCCAGATAAAAAAGACCTTAGTGAATTTTGAGGGATTAAACTTGTAACTATAAAAGCAACTATAGCAATCGTCCACCATGGAAAAAATAATCCAACAGCTAGACTTAATAAGGCGATTATTAATACTGAAACAATAAACTTCATAACTAGAAAAATTTAAACATCTAAAAGGTAATTATATAAATATTTTTTTAGAGAAATGGAAAAATTTACAATGGTTTAATTAGTAAATGACATCTTCCACTGAACCCTAGCATTAGTTTCTTCACCAGCTGCCATCATCCAAAGTGGATAATAACTTCCAGCCGCCCAATGATCAATAAAATTATCATAAAAGCGACTTCCTGGATTTCCATTCTGGCCACCTGGATATACTCCATAGGCTTCTGTTTTTGATGTTAGACTTACAATCATTCTCCAACTCGGACCATGATTTGGTTTGGTAGCATTGATACTGTGCGTTCCTCCTCCGATTGATAAATGTAATCTACTGAGAGGTTCAAGTTTTGTCAAATGATTTACCCGAGTATCCTTAAACTTTAACCATTCAAGGGTTCCTTCCTTTTGAACTTTTTCGAGTTTTTCAATTGAATTTTTAAAAGCTATCGTTACATTATCTGCCAAGGTTTCGATTGCTGGAGTTGTAATATTATCAAGAAATTTATAGGCTGAATCACTTAAGATTCCTTGCAGTAAAGTACTTTCAAGAGGCCGTAAAATAACAAGAGGGGCATTTTTGAATTCATCATCATATACCAGTTTACTAAAGTTGGACCAAACTACATCAAATACGGTGGCTCCTTTTGAATAAGGGGCATTGTTGTAATCCCATGCTTTCAATAAACGGAGAATTTTTATTTCGTTCGCTGACAATGCTCCTTCATTAATATTATTCAATAGCAATGGTGTTGCCATTTCAGCAAATACATTGTAGTTATCGGTTTGTAAAGCCATCATATCTTTTGGAGTGATGTCATTCATATCTTGTAGTCTTCTATTAATTATAATTCCTCGATACAAAGGGTATCCTCTTCCTAAATAATAGGGATAGCTTGAGTCTGCAGGATCTTGATTTGCACTACTTACAAAATTTCTAGTAGGATTGTATTGAAACGGAGTTTCCTCAAATGGAATCATTGCTTGCCATTGATAAGAACTATCTGTGCCTGGCATAATAAAATCACCCTGCCCCTTCCACTTAGCAGGCCATTCACCCTGAGTTCGCAACGCAATATCACCTGCCTTATTGGCAAAGGCAAAATTTTGACCAGGAGTCTTCATATTGCTAATGGCTGATAAATAATCTTCGTAATTATGCGCTCTATTCAATTGCATAAATGTTTTTAATTCATTGCTTTTGTCATGCGCTTTCCAACGTACCGAAAAATACCTTGAATTAGAAGCCCTACCTCCACTGAAAGATGGATCATACATCACTGGACCAAAAACTGTATAGGCTACCGTATCCATATAATTAGCAGAATCCTTGATGAAAATTGTTTCATACTTAAATTCAGTTTTTCTCCATGCACTTTCATACCAATACTCCCGTTTACTTTTATCCTTAAATTTAATTTCATAATAATCTCTTACATCTCTACCTCCATTTGTAACACCCCAAGCACAACTATCATTGAATCCAATAATTACAGAGGGAGCTCCAGGAAAGGTGGCGCCATAAACATTTAGTTGGGGAGTATGCAATTGCATTTCGTACCAAAGAGATGGAAGATTTAATCCTAGATGTGGATCATTACATAAAATAGGTGAGCCAGATTTAGTTTTAGCTCCACTTACAGCCCAATTATTACTACCGTTGTTCCTATCAGGCTTTTCTTCCTGAGTAGTCACTGCAAGATCTGTTTTATTTAAATAAATTGAATCTACATCAGTGGGAACTTTAAGTTCAATCGATGGTTTTCCATAAATAGTTCCCTTGGGAATGATAGGATCCAATGAGTCTTGATAGGATGGATAAAGTTTGGAGAAATCTTCTTGGCTAAAATAATTTTTAGCATTGGTCATTTCAAAATCATTGTCATGACCCGCTAAATTTTCTGACATATTTTTCAAAAACAAAGCAGATTTTAAATTACTCCACTTTTCGGGCTTGTAACCTATTAGTTTATATTCTAGAGGAAGAGAACTTTCTGTAAGTGAAGCGATATAGCTATTTACACCCTCCGTATATGCATCACAAGCCAATTTAGTTTGTGGATCTTTTTCCATTTCTTTTAAAGAAGACTCTGCAGCATAAACCATTCCTAATCTTCTAAATTCACGGTCATGCTTAAGCGCAATTTTTCCAACAATTTCACTTGCCCTTCCAGCTGCTGCATGTGTTTGTAATTCCATTTGCCACAAACGAAATTTAGCATGTAAAAAACCTTGGACAAAGTAAAGATCTTTATCCGTTTCAGCAAAAACATGGGGTACCAAACGGTCATCGAGATAAACCTGGACTTTACCAGTAAGTTGAGGGAATTTAAAATCCTCACTAAAACTAGCCTGGCTGCTTTCGGCATTTTGCCAAACCCCCTGTTGAGGACTCAATAGTTTACCCAAAGGAGCAGGAAGTAATAATTTTGTATTTAGAGCAACAACCAATCCAGTTGTAACAATACTTGAAATAATCAGTGGCAAAATTCTCATTGGAAATCAATTATACTGTAAATTAATAAAACCTTGCTTACTATCCCAAAATACTGTCAGGTAATTAGTTGAATAGCTCAAATAACTAACCAAATATTAGCATAAATGATTAAGGGTGTTCAATTATCCTTCAATGCATTTATTTTTGTAAAATGGAATTATTGCTACCGGATGTAAAAAATATACTTGGCCTCCAATTGCCTTCTGATCCTCGATGGGTAAATCTTGCGGAAATGCAACTAGAAGAAATACTTACCGACCATGCCTATTGTGAGCAAAAAGCAGCAACCACCTGTATTACTTTAATTCAGAGATACTCCGACAAGGACAAATTGGTAAACGAATTAAGCCCCATTGTAACAGAAGAATGGGGACACTTTAGAATGGTACTTGCAGAACTTCATAAAAGAAAATTATCCTTGGGTAAACAGCGAAAAGATATTTATGTAAACAAACTCCTAGAATTTCAAAAAAAAGGTGGAAGTTCAGATGAACGAATGCTAGACCATTTATTAACAATGGCATTAATAGAAGCCAGAAGCTGTGAAAGATTTAAAAGATTAAGTGAGGGATTAGATGATGATTATATGAGGAGATTTTATAGAAAATTTATGGAAAGCGAAGCTGGACATTACACCCTATTTATTGAGCTTTGCGACACCTACTTTCCAAAAACAAAGGTTAGGAAAAGATGGAAAGAGTGGTTAGAATACGAAAAGAAAGTAATGGATGAAATGGAAATACGTGGCGATAGGGTTCATTAAAAAACTCAGTGCAAGCAATGTTTGATTCAATTAATTCTTTCTGAAATAGGTCAACTCTTCTTCAAAATTAATATAAGGATACATTTTGCTCAACGCTAAAAGCTTTTGCAAATGGTTATCTAAAAAAAATTTATGCAATTCAGAAGTAGGTTGAAATGGCTTATGACTTTTTGCTGCATTAATGATATTAATTTCTTTCATTAACAATTGGGTCTGCTCATCCATACAGGCGGGTACAAATTTTTCCCAAACATAATTAGTAGCTGCGTAATTTGGATGAACCATATCCTCAGCATAAAACCGATAATCTCTCAAATCATCTATCACCAGTTCATATGCTGGGAAATAAAAAACATTTTCTCTAGAATCTGTTAGGTGATGAACTGACTGAATCAAAGCTGCTTTGCTTCGATTGTTTTCAATAAAACCTTCTCTAAGATGACGAACTGGACTTACGGTAAAAATCACTTTTGCACTTGGATTCACTTTTGATATCTCATCTAACATTGTTTCAAAAGCTGCTGTCACTTCTTCTACCTTGAGCAGTCTTTTACTGAATTTATCCGTTGGAACCTTATGGCAATTAGCAACCACCTGTTGATTTTCTAACTCATATACAAAAGCTGACCCTACCGTTATAAAAATCCAATCGGCAGTTAAAATAAAATTGCTTGCAGCTTGTGTTGAATCATGAATACCCTTTAAACAGAATATTTTATCAGGATTTGAAAAGCGACTATGATGATCCCAACTATTCCAGCATTCGTTTTGATAAAAAAGTTCTTCTTCTTTAGCGGGTTGATTTAAAATATAGGAATGTACCGATTTAGAAATACTGATAGGGTTGAATAAAATTCCATTGGGATTTTCTAAAACAGAAAACTTATGTTGCCTAAGTTTTGTCCCAATATTTTCCGTAAAGCAAGATCCTATCAAAAATAATTTATCAAAATGACGAATTGTTGTTGGAAACTTTTTTGGTGTAAACGCTAAATGAAAATCCATAAATATGTCAATAAGCTTACGAATTTACAGCAATGTTTTTTAATGAGGTCAATAAATAGAAAATACCGATATTTAACTAAAATAGAAAGTTGTTTTACTTTTAATTTTTTATTTACGATAGTTATAAATCTAATTAATATCATCCAAAATAAATAGAATGAAAAAACTTTTAACCTCATTCACTCTCCTACTATTTTTTTGTTCTTTTTCTAGAAAGAATATTACCTGGGTGGCGATAGGTGATTCCATCACTTATTTAAATGAGCACGCAAATGAAACAGGCAACAGAATAACAAAGGGATATATGACCCGGGTGGTAGAAAAGCTTCCCTTTATCAACTATATCAATCAAGGGCACAATGGCTGGACTTCAGGAGCCATTGCTGAAAACCTTGAGAAAATAGCCATTCCTTCTGCGGATGTCTATTCGATTTTTTTAGGTACCAACGATTGGTGGCAAGGGCGAGCAATTGGAAACCTTGCAGACTATAAAAACAATACCGGCAATAAAACATTTTATGGATCATTTCGCATTATAATCAACCAGCTTCGCAGCTTGAATAATAATTCAAAAATTATTTTAATTACCCCCATGCAAAGAGGAGATTTCGTATACATTGCCAATATGGAAAACAATGCGTATGGTTCCTATAATGAGAAGAATGGAAAAACACTTGCTCAATTCGCTTTAGCCATTGATTCAATCGCTCAATTCGAGAAGTTTACCCTTGTTGATTTGTATAATACTAGCAGCCTACGGGTAGAAAAATTGGTGAAATACAAAAGATTAAAAGACCCTCAATCGGGAAACTATAAAAACTACCTTTATCCTAATTTTATTGGAATTCCTTTTAATTCAGCAACAGATGAATACCCCTATCCAAAAGAGTCGATCGATATTACTTATGATGGCCTTCATCCTTCCGACAAAGGTTATTCTATAATAGCCAATAAATTAGTGAAAGTGTTTAAGAAATATTAGCCATTTAAAATTTATTTTAAATCTTTTTTCAACTAAAAAATTTATAAAAAAAGGCAGCCTATTAGATAAAGGCTGCCTTTTAAAATATAATATAATCAGTCTATTCAAAGGCTTTTACCTTAGCGTCATAAAGAGCCACTTTTTCAGCATCTTTCTTTGTCTCGTAAATACTTTTCAATATTGAAAGTGATTGTTTACAGTTAACTTTATCTGAACTCTTGGGTTTTGCAATAGTTCCATAGATAGAAATAGTTGCTTCTGCAAAAGGAATCGCTTGGGTCATTGCAATATCTGATTGAGCATTTATATCTTTTTTCTTTTTTAAATCTTCAGGTTTAATCCCTTTTATGTTTCTAGCGTCTTCTGAAATATCAATTGCATTGTTATAGTAAAAATTGGCTAATAAGAAATTAGCTTCGATGGTAGATTTTATTTCAATCGCTTTTTTCATTATCTCCGGAAGCTTATTTTTATAGTCCGTAGTGTTTACCTTCTGCATTTCATCAGAATAGATATAACGGTATAGTTCAACGGCATAATTATAAGCTAAAGTATAATTTCCAGGAATCTTAACTAATAATTCTTCATACTTCGAAAAAATTTCTGGTTTTCCTACCCCATCAGTAGCTTCTTCAATTTGCAAAGCAGTCCAATATTCACTGTTTTCTGGATAGTATTTCTTTGCCTTTGCAATTAGATTGTCAAAAGCAGCCTTTTCTTTTTTAGCTTTATAGCGCTCAGCCATCACTTGATAAGCATCTATATATTCTTGTCCGGAAACATTAGCATCTATTAATTTAGAGTAGAACACTGCTGCTTCGTCTGCCATTTTAGCTTCTCCTGCAGCTATAGCAGTATATAAAACTAAAGTAGTGTCAAGGGCTGTAAATTTAAATCCATTATTTCCAACCAAGTTATTTGAAGAAATATATTCTTGAATTTCTAAAGCCTTCTTGAAAAAATCTACTGCAGTAGCAGGATCTTTAGCGAGATAGGATTTTACACCCAATTCAGAAAAATAACCAATATACAAATCATAAATGGGAGAGTTATTACGTTCTACCATTAATGGAACTTTAGGATCTAGCTCTCTATATTTTTTTAAAGCAGCAAAAGCGGTTGCTTTCAATTCAGCACTTTGACTAGCTGGTTTGGTAGAATCTTTAGAAGATTCAATGTAAAGCACGGCTTTATAAAACCATCCCTCTGGTTTTAAGGCATTTTTAGGAACAGAAAGAAACTTATCTACCGCATCTTTCCCTTTTTGGGTTTGACCAAGCAGACTGTAGTTTCTTATGTCTTTTATATCTTGAGCTGATATACTAAAAACCATATTACATAAAACAATCAAAAAGAAAAGCTTTTTCATATCATTAAAATTTAATGACAAAGATATTAGATTGTTGTTAATTCAAAATCACTGTGAGATAAAATTTCACAAAACAGCTAGAAAATCACAAAAACAGACCTCTATTAACTAAAATTTAGCTAAAGGATTACTTATGGCTATTAACATTTGTTACATTTGCCCAAATAGTTAATAGACCTAATTTAATTGATATCGCAAAACACCATACAACAGATCCTAGCTAGGATTGATATTATTGACATCATTGGCTCCTTTATTAAATTAAAAAAAAGAGGTACCAGTCACCTAGGATTGTGCCCATTTCACAATGAAAAAACACCCTCTTTCACGGTATCCGCTGCAAAAGAGATCTATAAATGTTTTGGTTGTGGCAGAAGCGGAAATAGCATTGGTTTTTTAATGGACCATGAAAAATACAGTTATGTAGAAGCACTTCGCTGGCTTGCCCAAAAGTACAATGTAGAAATAGAAGAAACAGAAACTACCCCTGAGCAAAAACTTCAGCAACTGAGTGCTGACAGTTTATTTATCATCAATAGTTTTGCACAAAAATTTTTTAGTGACTACCTATTTAATAGTGAGGATGGTCAGGATATTGGTCTTAGCTATTTAAAACAAAGAGGATTTAAAGAAGAAATCATCAAGAAATTTCAACTTGGATTTAATCCAGAAGCCCGTGATAGCTTTGCTCAGTCGGCTATCAATGCACAATACAATTTAGATTTATTACAAAAAAGTGGTCTTGTAGCTATTCGAGATGAAAAACCGGTAGATAATTACAGAGGCAGAATAATTTTCCCAATTCACAATCAAAGCGGAAAAGTTTTGGGCTTTGGAGCAAGGATTTTAAAAACCAATGATCGTGCACCAAAATATATCAATACGCCAGAGAATGAAATTTATGTAAAAAGTAAAATTTTATATGGTAGCTATTTTGCAAGAATGGCGATTGATAAAGCAGATGAATGTTTGCTAGTAGAGGGATATACCGATGTGGTATCACTTCATCAAGCTGGAATTGAAAATGTAGTAGCCAGTGGGGGAACATCGCTTACGCCAGATCAACTAAGACTTGTAAAAAAATACACGAACAACCTAACCATAATTTATGATGGTGATAGTGCTGGCATTAAGGCTGCTCTTCGCGGACTAGACTTAGCCCTTGAAGAAAGTCTGAATGTAAAATTGGTTTTAATACCTGATAATGAAGATCCTGATAGCTATGTTAATAAGGTAGGATCTTCAGCCTTCACTCAATTTGTAGCTGATAATAAAAAAGATTTTATTCTTTTTCAATTAGGAGTAATGCTTCAAGATGCGGGAACAGACAGTAATAAAAAATCAGCTGTAGTTAATCAGGTAGCAGAAACTATTTCTAAAATAAACAAGGCAGAAGATTTTACCAAGCAACAAGACTATATAAAGCAGTGTGCAGAGATTCTTAAAATTGAAGAAACTGGATTACATGCACTAGTCAATAAATTTGTTCGTGAGAAAGTCAATAAAGAAGAAGCTAGAGCTAATCGTGAATCAATAAACCAAGCTAATTCGGAAGGAGATGAAAATTTTGAAATAGACAATGATGTAGCATCATTACTTTACAAGGATGAACCACACGAAAGAGCAATGGTTAGAAGTTTACTTGAATTTGGGCTAAAACAATGGAATGAAGAGCATCGTGTAGCTGATCATGTATTTGCAGAAATTTCAGAAAATCAGCTTGAAGAATTGATCGATAATAAAAACTTAATTACACTTATAAAAATATATAAAGCCTATTATGATGAGGGCTTGGAGCCTACTGCCAAAAATTTTACCTATCACGAAGACAACGTTATTCGGCAACTAGCTATGCAAGTAATGGACTATGATTATGAAATTAGCCATAATTGGAAGGATGTTTATGAAGGTAAAATTGATACCCGTGAAGATTTATACAAAGAAGAAGTATTCAGTACGGTAAATTATCTAAAACTAAGAAAGATAAAAAGACTGATGGAAGAAAATCAACGTGATCTAGAAAAAACTAAAGATCTAGATGAACAAATTGTATTACTTCAGATTCACCAGCACTTAAAACAAATGGAAATAGAGCTTACCAAAAATATCGGAACGGTTATATTCAAATAATTTAATTAGGCACAAAAGTATTGAGGAACAAATTGCCTACCATCTCAATTTTAAATAAAAAAGCATGTTAAGCAATAATGATATTTTAAAAAAACTACGAGTAGCACTTTCGTTGCGTAATGATGATATCATAGAAATACTTTCCCTAGTAGATTTTGAAATGTCCAAGGGTGCATTAGGTGATCTTTTTAGAAATGAAGACCATCCAGGTTTTGTAGAAGCTGGCGATCAAGTACTACGTAATTTTTTAAATGGTCTAATCATTTACAAAAGAGGCAGATTACCTGATAATAGGGAGATTAACAAAGATGGAGAAGCTCCTGTAAATGAATAGGGCAAATGGCCAGACAAGAAAACTTTATATTTTCACTCTCCCACCATTCACCCCATCAATCATTTAATTCGTTTTTTTAGGTGGCAAAGCAAATGCCTGAGCTTCATGCTCAAAATTTCCATTGTGAGCACCATCACAAAAAGGTTTATTTTTAGATAAACCACAGCGGCAAAGACCTAAAACTTGTCTTCCACCTAAATCATATTGAGTACCTTCTCTATCAAAAATTTCAAAATCTCCCTCTATTTTGAGAGATCCATTGTTATTAACTGTAATTTTTGTTGCTGCCATTTTTTCTATTTTTATTTTTTAACAAATTAGGATACTATTTTAAATCATCTTTAAGCAATTTTTATTGATATGATAAAAAGTAATTACTTCTCATCATATCGTAAAATACCACAAAAGTAATGGTTCAGTGATTATGTAAATAATCTTTTGCTGATCTAGTTAATTCAAAAAGTCAAAACTATTTCTGTACCCCAAACAAATTATCATTGTAAAGGCCATCATTTATTCTTATCTTTTAGCTACAAAAATGATAAAAAATGGATACAAAAAATACACTAAATGCTCTCAATAGAGACGCACTAGAAAAAATAGAGAATTATATGAAGGAAAAAGGCAGTAAAGGATTGGATCACCATGAAAAAATTTACAACGCAAAAGAAGAATGGCAATTAGCTTGGAACAAATTAATGGAAACATTGCTAATTTTAGAAAAAATGGAAATTTAATTAGAGCTTAATAATTTAAAGCCTCTTAAATTATCTAGGTATTTTCTTTGGCCAAGCCATAAATATCCTCCTGCTATGGTAAGGAGAGTTTTTCTTTAAGTCATTCTTGGATGAAATAAAGAACTTATGGATTAATTTTATCCCAATAGATTGGTGTTTATTTAAGTTTAATAAATACAGGTGGTTGGTTTTGATTGCCACAAATTTACTTTGCTAGTAAAATGATTTTATATAAGAAAATTTTAATATACAAGACTCAAGAATTAGCTCAATAAATTAAATTACAAGTCCCAAAATCCTGAATTATTGAACAAAAGTCCCTTTGTTTGGTTAATAGATTAAACGAGCAAAGTTTTTTATTTAAAAATTCAATAAATTGCCGGTCATGACTCAGAAAAACAATTTTGTGTTCTCCGAATTATCAGAGCCACATCGCATTCGAACCAAAGAAATTCTTCAACAGCATCCAGACATTAGGAAGCTGATTGGGAAAAACCCTTTAACTATTCTTGCCATCATCGGTTTAGTAAGTTTTCAGGTGATCGGAGCAGGATTGGTAAATTCACAATCCTGGTGGATTGTAGTTGGTGCTGCTTATTTATTAGGCGCATTCGCAGACCATGCCTTATTTGTAATGATACACGAATGTGCACACCGCTTACTTTTCAAAAAGCCAGAAGCCAATCGTATAGCAGGTATTTTTGCAAATATCCCGCAAATTTTTCCAAGCTCAGTATCATTTGAAAGATACCATATTAAACACCATTCTTTTCAAGGGGTTCACGAGTTAGATGCTGACCTCCCAAATAAATGGGAAGCAAAGTTGATTAATAATTATTTTATTGGGAAAGTATTGTGGTTATTATTTTATCCTTTGTTTCAAGTATTTAGAATCAGTAGACTCAAAGAAATTAAACCATTGGATGGCTGGGTAGCACTTAATTGGGGAGTACAAATCACCTTCTCTTTCCTGGTTATTTTTTTTCTTGGACCAAAAGCATTTGCCTTTTTATTGTTGAGTTTTTTCTTTTCGGTAGGATTACATCCTCTGGGTGCCAGATGGATACAGGAACATTATTTAACTCATGGAGAACAAGAAACCTATAGTTACTATGGACCATTAAACTCAGTAGCTTTTAATGTAGGCTTTCACAATGAGCACCACGATTTCCCCTCTGTACCATGGAACAGGCTTCCAAAAATTAAGCAAGGCGCTCCTTCATTTTACAATTCTTTATTTTTCCATACTTCATGGACCAAATTGTTTTTCCGATTTCTTTTTGATAAAGAGATATCATTATTTTCAAGGGTAATACGCAATGATCGGGGAAAGGTAAAACTTACGGATGAATCAAAGCCTGATATGGAGATGGTGAGTTTGAATTAATAGGTATTTAAGACAAGTGTCAAATTTCTTTATATAAAAAAAGTGCAGAAAATATCTGCACTTTTTTTATATCATTTAATAATTGATCTTAAGATTTTAAATGTTATTTAGTCGGCCCTCAAAAAGCGATAAGCGCTCATGCGGTAAAGCTTTTGTTCAAAATAAAGTTAGGTATTTAAACCTGAAATTCCTTTCGGAATAGAGTGCTTTTACTTTTTTGCCTTGATGCAAAAAAGTAACAAAAAAAATCAATCCTGCGAATAAAAAGGCTGAAATTTCAAATGTCAGCCTAAAATCAAGGAACTCGCGAGTAGAGTTTGTTTCTTTAAAGGAAGTGCCCGCTCAAACAGCCTTGATTTTTTAACGGCTGACATTTGAAATTTCTAGCACTTTTTATTCGAGGGCGTTCTAAAAAAAAATTAAATTGCCCACTCGACTTTTTATGGATGAACTATTTAAACAATAGATAAGCCACAGCTAGCGTTAACACTACATTAAATAATTGTGCTAACAAAAATGCATACATAGGCTTTCTGTTTTCGGCATTCATCAGATCACTAAATTTAGTTTCAAGTCCAATACTAGTAAAGGCAAGTACAAACCAAAGAGACTGAATATTCTTTAGGCCATCTTTTACATCAGTGATTGTATCGGCACTCAAAACAAATGAAAATAATAATGAGGCAGCAACAAATCCCAATACAAATTTTGGAAAACGCTCCCAAATCACTTTTAGGGTAGGTTTTTCTACTTCATCAACAGCAGCATTTTTCTTGTAGGTCCAGTAAACTGATATAGCAAAGGCTGCAATACCTAACAATACATTTTGTGAAAATTTAACGATGGTACTAATTTTTAATGCTTCCTCTCCTACTAGTGTCCCAGAAGCAACTACTGCACCTGTAGTATCAATACTTCCACCTAGCCATGCTCCAGTAACAGCCTGAGATAATCCCATCCAATTAGCCAGATAAGGCATTCCAATCATCATAGGAATAGCACATATTAATACCAGCGAAATAACATAGGATAATTTCTTTGTATCACCTTTGATGGCACCTGCAGTTGCAATGGCAGCCGACACACCACAAATAGAAACCGCACTGGCAATCATCATCGTAAGCTCACTATCCACTTTCATTTTTTTACACAACCAAAAAGCAACATACCATACTGATATCACCACTATCAATGCCTGCAGTAAACCATAAGAACCTGCCTTTAAAATATCAGAAAAAATAATACTAGTACCGAGAATGACCAATCCAATTTTTACAAACAATTCGGTAGACAAGGCAGAGCGAAACCATTCTGGCAACTTAAACAAGTTGCCAATCGTTAATCCAATGCCTAGACTAAAAATAACTGCTTCCAAGTTATAAGATTTGATTGCCTTATTTCCAGCTACTATCAGTGCGATAATAGTAACGATATAGACTATTGGGAAAGAAATGATAAAGTATTTAACCGGCTTTGCTGTCAATAGAGATGCTAACAATGCGATTAATATTACAAATAAGAACTGAATACCTAATTTAGATAAATTGGCCGATTGGAATATTTTATCTTGTAAATCGCTAGATGAACTCCAGCTGTAAACAGGACTTTGTGGTCTTACGCCAACTATCGCTAAAGCAATAATTAGAAACCCTAATAAAACCACTACCCAATCTTCGTGCAGTGCATATTTTGATGTAGATGTAGTCATGTGTTATATTGTTATTTTAATAAAGATAAAATAAACTTTTCACTCCCATAGAAGTTACGAAAAAGGTCCCCTCCGTAGAAACGGAGGGGACCTTTTTCGTATAATTTAGGAATGACTATATTAATAACCGCCCATTCCGCCCATATCAGGATTGCCATGGCTATGACCACCGCCACCTGCTTCTTCCTTAGGACGATCAGCAATAACACACTCAGTTGTTAACAACATACCGGCAATTGAAGCTGCATTTTCAAGCGCTACACGAGCAACCTTAGTTGGATCAATAACTCCTGCTTTGAACATATTTTCATATACTTCAGTACGAGCATTAAAACCATAATCAGCTTCGCCTTCTTTAATATTTTGAACCACAATAGATCCTTCGATACCACAATTAGCAACAATTTGGCGCAATGGCTCTTCAATAGCACGACGAACAATGGCAATACCAGTTGCTTCATCAGCATTTAAAGCACCTTTTAATTTTTCCAAACCTGCAATTGCACGAATGTAAGCTACTCCACCACCTGGAACGATACCTTCTTCAACGGCAGCCCTTGTAGCGTGTAAAGCATCATCAACACGATCTTTCTTTTCTTTCATTTCTACTTCAGTCGCAGCTCCAACATATAGTACAGCTACACCACCAGCTAATTTAGCCAAACGCTCTTGTAATTTTTCTTTATCATAATCAGAAGTGGTATTTTCAACCTGCGCTTTGATTTGATTTACACGAGCAACGATGTCAGTTTTTTTACCCTTACCACCTACGATAACAGTTGTATCCTTATCGATTGAAATAGAAGCAGCTTGACCTAGTGAAGTCAATTCAACAGCATCTAATTTGTTTCCTAATTCTTCGCTAATCACTGTAGCACCAGTTAAGATAGCCAAATCAGTTAACATTTCTTTTCTTCTATCACCAAATCCTGGAGCTTTTACAGCAGCTACTTTAATAGTACCACGTAATTTATTTACCACAAGAGTAGCTAGTGCTTCACCATCTAGGTCTTCAGCAATGATCATTAAAGGACGACCACTTTGAGCAACTTTTTCCAAAACATTTAAGATATCTTTCATTGCAGAAATCTTTTTATCATAAATTAAGATAAAAGGATTTTGCAATTCAGCTTGCATTTTTTCGCTGTTAGTAACGAAATAAGGAGAAATATATCCTCTGTCAAACTGCATACCTTCTACTACATCAACTGTAGTATCTGTTCCTTTAGCTTCTTCAACAGTGATAACACCTTCCTTACCAACTTTAGTCATTGCCTGAGCAATTAACTTGCCAATTTCACTGTCATTGTTTGCAGAAATAGTGGCAACTTGCTCAATCATTTTACTGTTGTTACCAACATCTTTTTTCTGAGAAGCCAAGTTTTCAACAACCGCTTTTACTGCTTTGTCGATTCCACGTTTTAAATCCATTGGATTAGCACCAGCAGCAACCATTTTCAAGCCTTCGCTGATTATGCTTTGTGCAAGAACGGTAGCTGTAGTGGTACCATCACCTGCAATATCTGCAGTTTTTGATGCAACTTCTTTTACCATTTGAGCACCCATGTTCTCAATTGGATCTTCCAATTCAATTTCTTTGGCAACAGTAACACCATCTTTTGTTACTTGAGGAGCGCCAAACTTTTTTTCAATTACTACGTTACGACCTTTTGGTCCTAAGGTTACTTTAACTGCATTAGCTAAGGTATCAACGCCCTTTTTCATTCTGTTACGGGCCTCAATATCGAAGAATATCATTTTTGCCATATACTTAATTTGAAAATTTGAAAATTAAAAATTTGAAAATGCATTCGCACATTTTCACATTGATTCATTGACAGCTTATACGATTGCCAAAATATCGCTTTCTCTCATGATTAGGTATTCAATACCATCAATCGTGATTTCAGTTCCAGCGTATTTACCATATAAAACGGTATCGCCACTTTTCACTGTTACAGGTTCGTCTTTCTTACCTGGACCTGCTGCAAGTACAATACCACGCTGTGGCTTTTCTTTTGCAGTATCAGGAATAATTATTCCACCAGCAGATTTTTCTTCTGCGGCCGCTGGTTGTACAATCACCCTATCATGTAAGGGCGTAATGCTTAGCTTCTTAGCCATAATTGTATTAATTTTTAATTAGTTGAAAAAGTAAACCCTGCATTTTTGCCGGGCAGCAAATATAAGCCAATTTCATACCAACTCATTTATTAAAGAATAGTTGTCATATTTTATACGAAAAAACCTCGTTTTAATGGGTTTTTAATGAAAATTAGTCAGATAAAAGGGATTTTTAATAGGGAATTTTGTCAGTAATCAAAGCCCAACCAATTTAAAAAAGGTTAAAATATCTACCCTCACCAAAAAAAATGAGTTTTTTAAATAAAATAAATCTTATGAATATGGTCAGAAAACCTTGATCTAACTGATAAAAAATACGCTCTAATTTATTAAACACATAAAAGCATTCAATGTAAAATTTAAAAGGCGGTTAAAATGTTTACATTTGCAACTCAAAAGTTCTTATTAAAATGATTAGTAGAAGAAATATCCGGGTTAAAGTAATGCAAAGTCTTTACGTTTTAGATAGCATTAATGGTGACTTAAAACCCGGTCAAGCGGTTAATTTATTAAAAAAACAAATCGACCAATCCCGTCAACTTTTTATATACCTCATTTACTTCATCATTGAAGTTGCACGCTATGCTGAAAAAGATGCTATTAAGAAAGCATCCAAACATTTACCATCTCAAAGTGATCTAAATATTAATACAAAAATTGTTGGTAACGAACTAATTTGGAAAATAGTTGAGTTGCCAAGTTATAAGACAGCCCTTGCTGAAATTAAACCCCAATTAATTGCAGATGATGGACTATTAAGAAAAACTTACCTCCATTTGATTGAATCCGAAGAATACCAGGAATATATTGAAGTAAAAAGCAGAGATAAAAAAAGTGAGAAAGATATACTCGAATTCATATTTACTAACTTAATGCTACCCAGCGAAAATTTTATTGGCCATGTCGAAGAGCATTTTATCAACTGGGATGATGATGCGGAAATGATGAATATACTTATTCAAAATTTTCTACAAAAAAATGCCAACTATGATTTAAATGAAATGGTAAGTAAGGAAAAATGGGATTTCGCTAAAAATTTATTGGAAACTACTATTGAAAAAAAGGAAGTTAGCTTGGAGCTTCTAAAACCCAAACTGAAAAACTGGGATGCAGAAAGAATCGCTTCTCTAGATCTAATTATTATTCAAATGGGCATCAGTGAATTCCTTTTTTTTGATACAATCCCAACCAAAGTAACTATTAACGAATACATTGATTTGGCGAAAGATTATAGCACTCCACAGAGTGGGCAATTTATTAATGGTATCCTTGATAATATTCATAAAGATCTAAGCGCTGAAGGAAGGATCAATAAAAAGAGTTTCAAGAATAGTACTCTTTAAACTAATTAAATTGTCAAAGCCGATTTTTGTCTGATTGAATTAAATAAGTTCTTATTTAATAACTTTACAAAATAAATATCCAACTTGAATAAATACATCTGGGTAATATTCATGACAGCCAGTTTTATTGCATGTAATGCAAGGAGAAATAATAAACTGGAAAGAAGCAATGCGATTTTGTCTGAAATTGCATTGCATGATACTACTCAGGTTGAATTGATTGATAGCCTATATAATTTTGGAACAATAAACGAAGGGGAAAAGGTTAGTTACAATTTTAGATTTAAAAATGTTGGCAAAAAACCGTTGGTAATAATAAATGCATCTGCCAGTTGTGGATGCACTATTCCTGAAAAGCCAGAAAAGCCTATCTTGCCAGGAGATACAGGGATAATAAAGGTTTCATTTAATAGTACTGGTAAAAAGGGCTTCACCTCAAAATTCATTTCTGTTGAAGCTAATACAGAACCAGCATTTCCGATTTTGATGGTAACTGGTGATATAATGGAAACGAAATAATTTTTTTTTAATAATTAATATTTAACAACATGTATTTACAAGGAATTTTATTAACCATGGGACAGGGTTCAGCACAAGGTGGAAGCAGTAGCTTTTCACTAATTTTTATGGGAGCGATGATTTTAGTATTTTGGCTTTTTATGATTCGTCCTCAAGCTAAAAAGGCCAAACAACAAAAAACTTTTATCAACGATCTTAAAAAAGGAGATAAAGTGATAACCATTGCAGGAATACATGGTAGCGTTAATAAAGTAAATGAAGATGGCACCCTTAGCTTAGAAGTAAGTCCAGGTAGTTACTTAAAGATTGAAAAAAGTACAGTAAGCATGGAAATGTCTGCTAGCCTTAATAAAGTAGTGACTGAAACCAAGTAAGATTTTAGAGACCAAACTTTGTTAAGCTCTATTGCTTTCAATAAAATTGACTGATTTTCCATTGTAGGATTACAACAGTATTGAATGGATTAAAAAACCGGTTGATTAAAAACGACCGGTTTTTTAACATAAGCTATCAATGGTTAGGTTAATTCAAGATTATCATCAACTTCTTTTCCATTCTAAACCATTTATTTATGACTTTAAAAATCGGCATAACAGGAGGTATTGGCAGCGGAAAAACAACCCTATCCAAAGTGTTCGAAGTGCTAGGTATACCCGTTTATTATGCAGATTTGGAAGCCAAAAGATTAATGAATGAAGATGAAAAAATAAAGGAGAAAATAAAATATCATTTTGGAAAAGAATGCTATTTGAACGGTAGCCTGAATAGGAAATATCTTTCCGAATTGATTTTTAATAATGACAATAAACTTTCACTTCTCAACAGTATTGTACATCCAGCTATATTAGAAGATACTAAAATTTGGATGCAAAACCAGACGTCTCCTTATGCTTTAAAAGAAGCAGCACTTATTTTTGAAAGTGGTTCACAACAACAACTAGATTATGTTATTGGTGTTTTCACTCCAATTCATCTGAGAATTCAAAGAGTAATTAACCGAGACCAGTTAAGCCGAGAGGAAGTGAAATCTAGAATGGATAAACAAATGGACGAAACAATAAAAATGCGCTTGTGCGATTTTGTAATCAACAATGATGAACAAGAATTATTAATTCCGCAGGTTATTAAAATTCACGAGACTTTACTCTCTAAAATTGAGCTTTCTTAATTAAAAAAAATACTATTAAAACGAATCGAATTATTTTTTTTCATAAACCAATTCTCCATTCAAAAAAGTTTTCAATACAACAGTTTTTAAGATTTTTGCTGGATCAACCTTTAAAAGATCAGTATCTAAAATTACAAAATCTGCAAATTTCCCTTTTTCCAAGCTACCCTTCTCACTTTCTTCAAAATTAGCTTTCGCTGCCCAAATTGTCATTCCTCTAAGTGCATCTTTTCTACTTAAAGCATTTTCCATTTGAAAACCATTTTGAGGCCAACCCTTTGTATCTTTTCGAATACATGCTGCATAAAAAGTTTTGAAAGGACTAATGTCTTCCACCGGAAAATCAGTACCCAATGGAATCCAATTATTTTGATCAAGCAATTGCTGATAAGCATATGCTCCATTTAATCGATCGCTACCTATTCGATCAACTGCCCAATACATATCAGAAGTAGCATGGGTTGGTTGAACGGAAGGGATAATACTATTTCGTCCAAATAAATTAAAATCATTTTTATTTACCACCTGTGCATGCTCTATCCTCCAGCGTAAGTCATTTTTTCCATTTAAATATTTTGAATAGATTGAAAGTATTATTCGATTTCCAGAATCCCCAATTGCGTGAGTACACATTTGAAAACCATTTTTAAATATTTTATCAGCAACTTGATTAAAGTGAGACTGCTGACTCAGTAAAAATCCGCTACTCTGGGGCTTATCTGAATAAGGTGCCAGCAAACAAGCACCCCTTGACCCCAATGCACCATCTGCATATACTTTAATCGATCGTACGTTCAACCGACTCGTTTTAATCTTGCCCCTAGAAAAGATCTTGTCCAAATTGGATTCATTGTCACTCATCATTACGTATAAACGCATTTTTAATTCATTCGACTGCTGTAGTTCTTCGATTACTTTGACGTCAGCATACTGCAATCCACAATCATCAATGGTAGTTAATCCCACTGCAAAACAATTCGCTTGAGCTTGAAGTAAAGCGCTCTTTTTTTGCTGCCAATTTGGAGAAGGAATATTTTTGCTCACCAGCTCAACCGCATTATCAATTAAAATACCCGTTAATTTTCCATCTTTTGTTTCAACCTCACCGCCAATCAATTTGGTTCCTGGCTGAATACCTTTCATTGCTATTGAATTAGCAATTGCTGCATGTCCATCCACTCGGGAAAGAAAAACGGGTCTGTCTGGAAAAAGCTGATCCAATTGATGCGAGTTAGGAAAGGCCTTTATTTTCCAATCATTTTGATCCCAACCCTTTCCAATTATCCAGCCATTTTTGTTTTTTAATGAGTAGACTTTCAGTTTAAAAATTATTTCCTCCCAACTATTGGTTCCAGTTAGATCAACGGATTGCAAACCAAGACCGTATTCAAAGAAGTGAGCATGGGCATCGATGAAACCAGGGTAAATAAATTTACCTTTCGCATCAAGATTTTCTTTACATAAAAAATTCTTTTGTAATTCAACGGTAGTTCCGGTTGCAACAATTCTCCCCTCCTTGATTACCATGGCTTCCTTTACCAAAAATTGCTCATCTACTGTGTAAATATGAGCATTGTATACCAACAAGTCGGCAGGCATTTTTTGAGCGTAACCAATAGAAGCTATGCCGACAAAAATAATAAGCAGTAATTTATTCATATTATTTTTTCTCTTTTATACTGAAAATAAAAACTTTTTTCGAAGGATTCCCTAAAGGTATTTAAGATAAAAATCCCCTAAAAAATTAGGGGATTTTTATCTTAAATACAATCAATTATATTACACAGGTAATAATTTAAAAATAAACCCTGGAGCTTCAACAGCTATATATAAATAACCATCTGGTCCCATTTTCACATACCTTACTCTACCGACATTTTTTAACAACAATTCCTCACCTACAATTTTTCCGTTTTTGATTTTACAACGATTAAGGTATCTAAATCTTAGAGATCCAACCATTAAGTCACCTTTCCATCCTTTATACTTATCACCTTCTACAAATGTCATTCCGCTTGGAGCGATAGAAGGTAACCAATAATGCAATGGTTGTTCCATTCCTTCCATGGCAGTTTTATCACTCATTATTTTATTGTCATAGTTAATACCATAAGTAATAGCTGGCCATCCGTAATTCTTTCCAGGAACAATTACATTAATTTCATCCCCTCCCCTTGGTCCATGCTCATGTTCCAAAAGTTGGCCAGTAGCATTGTTAAATAATAACCCTTGAGGATTTCGGTTACCATAAGCATAAATAGTAGGCTTTGCTCCTGGAGTATTTACAAATGGATTGTCTGTAGGAACTTTTCCATCATCTGTAATACGATGAATTTTACCCAAATCATTGGCAATTGATTGTGGGTTTACTTTTTCATTCCCCCTTTCACCTACAGAAAAGTAAAGTAACCCATCCTTACCAAAAGCTAAACGTGATCCATAATGATGGCGCGTTTTAGAATAAGGAAGTGCTTCGAAAATTACTTTTTGATCTTCCAATTTATCTCCATTCAATCTTGCACGCATGATAGCAGTAGTACCTAATATTACACCATCCTCTTTTTTAACTGCTGAATAAGAAAAATAGATTAATTGAT
Organism: Chitinophaga pinensis; assembly: GCA_945876095.1. Taxonomy (GTDB): domain Bacteria; phylum Bacteroidota; class Bacteroidia; order Chitinophagales; family Chitinophagaceae; genus Ferruginibacter; species Ferruginibacter pinensis_E. The sequence continues at coordinate 2,888 of CAMCMP010000024.1, read as the reverse complement.
TTTTCTTAAAATTAGGATGCAAAGCAATGTCTAATAATCCACCTTGACCTTCATTTAAAACCTCTGGAGTACCACTGATTAAATTCATAGACTTATCTTTTCCAATCCTATAAATTTTTCCAGATTTGTCGGTCATTAATATTTCACCACTTGGTAAAAAAGTAAAGCTCCAAGGACTTCCCACACCTTTAACTATTGTATCAAGCTTGATAGTCTGTTCTTCTGAGGTAAATACATTGCTTGTCTGAGGAGCACCAAAACTATATCTCTTCAACCTAGTTATTCCAGCCGCTATATAATTTGATAAGGCAACAATTTCATCATTCGGAAGAACTTTCTCAAAAGAAGGCATTCCTTTATCGGTATTACCTTGTTTGATACTCTTGTATAAATTTTCATTGGTACTGCCGTATTTCCAGGTACGATCTACAAATGCATCGACCTTTTCTCCATGGCATTTACCACATAAATTTTTATAATTAATTGCAGCTTTTAACGAATCTTCTGAGGATTGTTTGGTAGTAGCTATTTCATTGACTTGGTTTTTCTTCAATTGAATGAATGAAAGACTTATAACTGCAGCAAAAAGAGAAAAAATTAAATACTTTTTCATAAAATTTTTATTAATGTATAATTAATTACCCCTTATATTTTGGGAAGATTAAAAACAAATCTACTTAAAAATGTAGATTTTATTATGAATTTAAAGAAAAATGAAGTTTTATTTATTAAAGGTTGCTCTCATAGCATTTAACATCCCATTGGTTGACCAAGTTCCGGGAACAATCATCCTTCGGATAGTGTGAAGTGGCTCAATAGAATCTCTTTTTGAAGACAAAATGAATGCTAACTGATATCCTCTATTTTTTAATTCAGGGATAGCCGCCTTGTTCCATAATCCAAATGGATATGCAAAATATTTCAACGGTTTACCAATTAAAGCCTCTAATTGTTTTTTTGGATTGGAAAGCTGCGTATCCCAATCTGCTCCTTGGTATTTAGTAACCATATGATGATCCCAAGTATGGGCAGCAATCACATGGCCGCTATCTGATAAATTTTTAATCTGTTCCTTAGACATATAACGAGGACGATTAATAGAAATTGTCATAATAAAGAAAACGCCCTTAAATCCAAATTTCTGCATTTCTGCGGCACCAATAGAATACTGCTCTCCATCGGTATCATCAAAAGTAATCATCACTGGTTTGGAAGGTAACTCAACATTGTTTACCAAATAATCATATAACTGATCGGGCAAAACAGATGAATACCCACTATCCGAAAGCGCTTTCATTTGTGATGCAAATGAAGAAGGACTTACAGAATAGCTCTTCATATTTTTACTTTCTCCAGGTTTAGACTCGCGTATATGATGATAACACAAAACTGGAACTTCCCTTTTTGAAAGAATAGCGGCAAGATCGTTTACTGAATTTTTGTTCTTAGCTGAGCCGCCATGGATCAAACTGTCTGCCTTTTGCTCTTTTTTATTTCCAGTACCCGAAGAACAAGCGTTAAGAAAAGAAATTATAATTGAAAGAATGATATAATATTTATTCATAATTAAAAGATCAATATATTTTATTGATACTGTATGTAAATTGGCTGAGGTGTAAACATTAGCAACTCTTGAGGAGTAAACATTCCACTTGTTTTAACTTTATTATCGTTTTTGTAAAAAAGTTTGAAGCCAGTAAATTGAACGGGTTCTTTATAAATATATCTGAGATAGGTAGATCTTTTTAAATACTTTTCTCCAAATCCATCCATATCCATTACTACTTGAACCTCTGGGACTTTTTTTATTTTCTCATAGTCAGTAACCATTCCCTGTGTAAAGCGATGTACCACTAACACTTTTGGAGAAAGATTCTTTTTACGAACAATATCTGCTAAAATATCTATAGCACTATTAATATCATCCGAATTAAATGTTCCAATTTTTGAGCCAGGCACTTCCCCGTTTTTCATAGAAAATTCAGGATCAATTCCCAAATGGACAGTAGGCATTGAAAGATATTTTTCTAATGTTGCCACTTCCTCTTTTACTGAACTATGCCCCACTTGAATATCTAAAAAGGTCAAAGCATTGATTGATTTAGACCAACTGATAATGGTATCAATTTGATTAAAAGGCATTCTCAAACGATACTTCTTATCCTTTCCTGGAGCTCCCTGAGCAGTTATTGCAACATAATGAAGAGAAGGGATTACATGAACAGTTGTATCTGCCTTCTGCCAGAAATCAACTTCTTGCATTAGTTTTTGGAACATTGAATCTCTAGGTATCTCACCTAAAATACCCATTTTTTTTGAATATAAATTGCCATAAAAAGCAACAATTCTATTGTAAGGCAATAAGGCACCTGCCAAAGGATAAGGAGCTTTTACAGGCCATTTTCCAGTAGAATCAAAATTACACAATGACCTCATTTTTTTATTATATAATGCAGTATCAATAGGCTCTTTATTTGGTTTTGATAAATCAGTTGCTTGGGTGTCCTTACCCTTACTATTTTTAACAGAATCTACATTTCCAGCATCATTGCAGCCAGAAGAGCAAAGAAAATAACATGAAAACAAAAAGCATAAAATGGGTTTAGCAATAATTTTTCTCATAAAATGTTCAATAGGTTAGTTAGATTACAAAAATAGACCTTAAATAACTATTACTTAGCTAAATCATTCAGGTTATCGGTAGATTTATTTAATCAACCTAGATAATTGAAATAAAAAGTCACTAGCGTTGCGTTATTGAAATAAATAGTTCTTTGAAAATATTGTCAGTATTGAGTTTGCGAGGATTTTGCACCTAAGACGATTTGATTTTTTTGGACTTAAAAAAATCGTAACTTAATGAAAATCATATTGTTATGAATTCAGGA
>CAMCMP010000023.1 GCA_945876095.1 Chitinophaga pinensis | reverse complement strand
ACCGGGGGGGGGTGACTCACCGGGGGGGGTGACTCACCGGGAGGGGGTGACTCACCGGGAGGGGTGACTCACCACCCCTCATTGTTTTTTCTGATTCTTCGATTTCTAAAAGAGTAACTAGCTCCCTGATACCAAGCAATCGCTTCATTAATTAGACTATCTGAAGCAGGAATTTCTGCTGCAACGCCTGTCTCAAAATTAGGCTGATAAGTTGCAACTTTTTTCTGCGGCGAAAGTATTACCAGCTGCCCATCTCTTATATAACCCAAATTTTGATAGGTGCTTATAAACACTCGGTCTCGGTTAATGGGTGTCTTGTAAATATCAAATCCAAAAAACTGGCTGGTATAAGGAATATTAAGTAAACCCAATAAAGTAGGTGCTAAATCAATTTGACTGATGAGTCTTTTTTCAATAGTAGGCTTAATTATCTTAGGGGCATAAATGATGCAGGGTATATGATATCGATTGACCGGCAAATCAGTTTTACCTGCACTGCGAGAACAATGATCAGATACAATCACAAAAACAGTTTGATCAAACCAAGGTTTTTTTGCGGCTTCCTTTAAAAAACTATGAATAGCATAGTCGGTGTACTTAACACCGCCAGCAGAGCTTTGAGCTGAGGAAGGAATATCAATCCTGCCATCAGGAAAAGTATAAGGACGATGATTACTGACAGTCATCATATGATTAAAAAAAAGCCTTCCTTCCCGATAACTTTTATCACACTGATCGAGTGTATACTGAAAAGTTGCTTCATCATCAATTCCCCAGGCGGTAGTGTGGTGAACTAATTGTTTAGGAATATCACCCTTGTCCAACACTTGATATCCATTATGCCCAAAAAAATAACCCATGTTATCAAAAAAACTATTCCCCCCATAAATATATCGAACGTCATAACCGCTTTTTTTAAATACAGATCCCAATGAGAATAAGTCTTCATTTTTGGGACGACGAACAATCGATTGACCAGGTGTGGGAGGAATTGCAAGCGAAAGCGCTTCTAAACCTCTAACCGTCCTAGTCCCAGATGCATAAAAATTACTAAAAAACAAACTGTTAGGAACCAAAGAGTCTAGATAGGGTGTAATATTTTCTTTATTACCAAAATACTGCATATAGTCTCCACTTAAACTTTCTACACTAATCAAAACAACATTCCAATTATGACGCGGACTGTCGGGTTTGATTACTCGCTCAATACTAAGCGGGTCAACTGTAAAAGTGGCATTAGGCGCCTGCAGCATCGATCGAAGTAAGGTGAAGTTAGCCGTATCATTTCTTTCGATATAAAACTGATGGTAATCAATTTCATTATTCCAAAAAGCAGCTCCAAATTCATAGATACCATTTCCACCCAATTCATTTACATAGTTATTGTTACTAATTACTTTTAAGTGGTTATTAATTAAAAAATAACCACTTAAGGGTAGCAAAGAAAAAATTAACATCACTATCGTGCGATGAACAAATCGCATACTTATCTGCTGAGATGCAACAATTTTTCCTTTAAGTAAAAAAAGAATTATCGATACCACTATAACCACCAAAGAAATAATCAAGGGCATGTTATAAGATTCCCAGATATTTTCTAACACTTCATTGGTATAAATTAAATAGTCGACTGCTATGAAATTGAAACGCACCGTAAACTCATTCCAAAAAATAATTTCGCTACCAGCTGCGGTGACTAAAATAAAACAGATAATGGAAAACAAAAGAAACAGAGGTAAGCGCTGCCATTTTTTTTGATACCAAGAATCCTTTATTAGCCAACAATAGATAGCTACGGGTATAGCAAAAAAACTACTTACCGCAAGGTCATAAAGCAAGCCAATTAAATAAATAGCGCAAAAACGAAAGAGCGTCAATTCTAAACTAGACCAACTTTTTATCATCAATACTACCCTAGTAAAAAAACTGATTCCAACCACCATCATTGCGATTACAGCAACTGGTCCAAAGCGGTGTTGAAAAATAGATTTCCTATTGCGCATATACAAAAATAATCAATAGCCATCAATCCTATCTAATAATAGCTTGGATTCGATAAAATCAAGCCACGCCTTACCATTCATCAATTTTTTGTTAAAGAATTGCAATTATATTAATAAAATCTTACATTTAGCATTCAAATAAATCAAGTATGAAATCAAAATTAATTTTCTTTTTTGGATGGGTAATGACCCTTTCGGTATCGGCTCAAAAGGTAGCCTTTACAGAGTATAATTTAAAAAATGGATTGCATGTAATACTGCACCAAGATAAAACAGCCCCGGTAGTTGCAGTATCTGTAATGTACCATGTAGGTAGCAAGGATGAGCAGACCAATCGCACTGGCTTTGCACACTTTTTTGAACACCTTCTTTTTGAAGGGAGTGATAATATCAAAAGAGGTGAATTCATGAAAATTGTTAGCAGTAATGGCGGGCAAAATAATGCTAATACCACCCAAGACCGTACTTTTTATTATGAGGTTTTTCCTTCTAACCAATTGGCTACTGGTATTTGGCTTGAAAGCGAAAGAATGCTTCACCCAGTAATTAATGAAGTGGGTGTGAAAACTCAAAATGAAGTGGTAAAAGAAGAAAAAAGATTAAGAGTAGATAACCAACCTTATGGCAATTTTCTAAGTGAGATAATGAAACGCTTATTTACTAAGCATCCCTACAATTGGGTGCCTATTGGGAGTATGGCTGATTTAGATGCTGCTACCCTGGATGAATTTAAAGCATTCAACAAAAAATATTATATCCCCAATAATGCCGTCTTAGTGATTGCTGGAGATATTGAGATAGAAAAAACAAAAAAATTAGTAGAACAATATTTCGTTGAAGTTCCATCAGGTCAGGCTATTACTAGAACAGCTGCCAAAGAAACACCTATTACAAAGGAAATCATTGACACCGCTTACGACAGCAATATACAAATACCGGCAATTTTAGCCTCCTACAGAGTACCGGGTGAGACCGAAAAAGAATCGAAGGTTTTAGAAATGGCTTCGGCAGTTCTTAGCCAAGGAAATAGCAGCCGTATGTATAAAAAAATGGTAGATGAGAAAAAAAATTCATTACAAGTAGCCTCCTTCAACTACTCTTTAGAAGATTATGGAGCCTACATTACTTTCGCATTGCCCAATAATAATACTCCGCTGGATACGCTATTAAAAGACATGGATGATGAAGTAGTGAAATTGCAAACTACTCTTATCAGCGAAGCTGAATTTACAAAATTGCAAAACCAATTTGAAAATGATTTTATAGGAAAAAATAGTAAGATGTTGGGGGTGGCAGAAAACCTTGCAAATGGTTACACTTACTACAAAAACACTAACAATATAAACACTGAACTGGAAGAAATAAGAAAAATAACTAGACAGGATATCCAGGATGTAGCTAAAAAATATTTAAATAAAAATCAGCGAGTAGTTGTTTACTATTTACCCAAAAAATAATCCAAGAGATTCTAAAATCTCCATCAACTTATTTACACCGAAAAAATACATTAGATGAAAAAAATAATTATAGTTGCACTAAGTGTTGTTTTATTTCAACAGGGTTTTGCACAAACAAAATTAGACAGATCTAAAAAACCTGCAGCTGGTCCAGCTCCTATCATTTCAATAAATGATCCAGTAGTATTTACCTTAGCCAATGGCATGACCATACTAGTAGTAGAAAACCACAAACTACCTAAAATAAATGCCTCCATTAGTATTGATGCGGGTCCTATTATGGAAGGTAAAAAGGCTGGTCTACTAGATTTAATGGGGCAAATGTTAGGTGAAGGAACTACTTCAATGCCTAAGGATCAATTTGATGAAGCAGTTGACCTGATTGGTGCTAATATCAACCTTTCAGCAGGTGGTGGATTTGCCAGTTCATTGACAAGGTATTTTGAAAAAGCATTTAACCTAATGGCGGATGGAATTAAGAATCCAGCTTTTCCAGAATCCTCTTTTGGTAAATTAAAATCGATGACCATCACTGGATTAAAAGCAAATGAGAAAAGTACTGCTGCCATTTCAGCTAGAGTTAACCAAGCCTTAAGTTATGGCAAACAGACAGCAATGGGTGAATTTACCACTGAGGAAACTGTAAAAGGTCTTACCATTGAAGATGTAAAAGATGCGTATAAAAATTACATTACCCCTTCACGATCCTATTTAACCTTTGTAGGTGATATTACTCCAGCTGCAGCAAAGGATTTAGCCACCAAAGCATTTGGTAACTGGACAGGTAAAAAATTAACACTTCCAAATATTCCGATTGTAGAGAATCCTAAAAAAACAGAAATTGATTTTGTAGATGTTCCAACCGCTGTTCAAGGAGAATTAAATATTGGAAATCTTATTTCTAATCCATTGAGTAATAAAAACTACCATGCCTTATTATTAGCGAATCAAATACTAGGTGGCGGGGCAGAAAGTAAGTTATTCATGAACCTTAGAGAAAAACATGGATTTACATATGGAAGTTATTCAAGAACTGGAGGTGGGCGTTTTCAAAGCCAGTTTACTGCAAGTGCCGCTGTACGCACCGATAAAGTAGATAGTGCAACTGCAGAAATTTTTAGAGAAATATTGAATATGAGAGATGGAAAGATAACCCAAGAAGAACTAGATAATGCCAAAGCGAAATACAATGGCTCCTTTGCATTAGGGATGGAAGATCCTTCAAGGACGGCTACATATGCTTCTAATATTCTTATCAATAATTTGCCTAAAGACTTTTACAGAACCTATCTTCAAAAAATAAATAGTGTAACACTTGAGGATATTAAAAATGTAGCGAAGGCTTATTTCAATGAAAGTAATTCTAGAATTGTTATTGTAGGCAATGGGAGTGTTATTATTCCTAAATTAATGAGGTTAGGTTATCCAATCAAAAAGTACGACCGCTATGCTGACCCAGTGATAGAAAAGCCAAAAGATAAAAAAGTAAATGAGACAGAGAAAAATACCTATGATGTTTCAGCTGCTCAAATTGTAGAGAGCTATTTAAAAGCGATTGGAGGAAAAGATGAGATTAAGAAAATTAACAGTATTTCTTCCACCATTGGACTTGAAATGATGGGCAGAAGTTTTGAGGGCATTGAGAAAAAGAAAAATCCCAATCTACAGTTTACTGAAATTAAAATGGGTACTATGACTATTATGAAATCCGTATTTGATGGTAAGGCAGGATTCCAGCAACAAGGTCCTCAGAAAAAAGATTTATCTGCTAAAGAAGTTAAAGAAGCTTTGGATGAGAAAGGTGTTATTCCGCAATTATTTTACATCACTAGTCCCGAATATAAAATGGATTATCTAGGCGTCGGAAAAGTAAATGATGAAAACACCTATCGATTAAAAGTGGTAATGCCTAGTGGAAGAACATCGGTTCAAGAATACTCCTCTAAAACTGGTTTATTGCTAAAAGAAGAGACCACTACTGCTCAGGAAAACGCCGATGTGCCAATTACAATTGAATACAAAAATTACATAAAATCAGGCAACGTTTTATTCCCGACGGAAGTAACCAGAAGCTTAGGGGGGCAGGAAATTCCATTTAAATACAAGGAAATCAAAATAAATGAAGGGGTTTCAGACGCAGATTTTAAATAATTTTTCATGAAATTCAAGATAAAAGCCATCTAATTTTAGATGGCTTTTATCTTGAATTAATATATCATTTGATCTTGGTTAGTATAAACTAGCTAGTCAAAACACAAGACTAGCTGTAAATTGGACTGTAATTATTAGCAAATAGGTTGTTAAATTAAATACAGAAATACCTTTAACAAAAAAATAGGCATAAAATTTGTTGGAAGCATTTTGAATTAATTTTATTTGCCTTTAAACTCTTATAATATGGAAGCAACAAAACCCAAAATACTACTTTGCGAAGACGACACCAATCTAGGTATGGTGTTAAAGAACTATTTAGAACTAAATGATTATGATGTAGTGTTAGAAAGAGATGGCCGGCTAGGACTAGCGGCTTTTCAGAGAGAAAAAATTGATATTTGTCTACTAGATGTAATGATGCCTAATATGGACGGCTTTGCAGTAGCAGAAGAAATTAGAGACATCAATCCCGATGTGCCTTTATTTTTCTTGTCGGCTAAAACAATGAAAGAAGATATCATACAAGGCTATAAATTAGGAGCAGATGACTATATCACCAAACCTTTTGATAGCGACGTTTTATTATTGAAAATAAAAGCTATTTTAAAACGAAATGAAGAAACTCACCGCGAAGAAGTCAACGCAGAGTTTGATATGGGAAAATACCATTTTAATCCTCGATTGAGAGAACTTACCATTGATGGTAAAATAAATGTACTCTCTCCAAAGGAAAACGAATTATTAAAAATGTTGTGTGAACATAAAAATGATTTGTTAACAAGAGAATCAGCACTTAAGAAAATCTGGGGTAGTGATACTTATTTTAATGGAAGAAGTATGGACGTTTACATTGCTAAATTGCGTAAATATTTAAAAGAAGATGAAACCATCGAAATTGTAAATATTCATGGCAATGGATTTAGACTCGTAGCAGCATAATAAGAAATTAAGACCTTGTTGAGACTGCCCCAAAAAGTTAACTACTTAATGGGGCTTTTTTTTACCCTACAACTCTATTAGTTTATAAAAAATCTTAGAAGCACTCAATTTATCTAAACAGCTGTTTTAACTAAACAAAGTATTATTTGAACCCCTGTTATAAATTTTTCCTAAATGCGCGTATGCCTTTGCGGTAGCTTCCCTACCTCTAGCCGTTCTTTGCAAAAATCCTTCTTGTATCAAAAAAGGCTCATATACTTCTTCTAATGTTCCCGCTTCTTCTCCTACTGCAGTAGCAATGGTCGTAATACCTACCGGACCACCTTTAAATTTATCAATAATCACATTCAATATCCGATTGTCCATTTCATCCAAACCATGCTCATCAACATTCAGTGCCTTCAATGAATGTTGGGTAATTCCTAAATCAATCGCTCCATCATTTAATACCTGTGCAAAATCTCTTACCCTTCTCAATAAACCATTCGCAATACGAGGAGTACCGCGACTACGACGAGAAATTTCATCTGCTGCATCAGTCGTAATAGAAGTATTTAAAATAGATGCAGATCGCAGAATTATTTTTTGTAGAGTAGCAGCATTGTAATATTCCAACCTTGATTTGATACCAAATCTTGAAAGCAAAGGTGCGGTTAACAAGCCACTTCTAGTAGTGGCACCAATAAGAGTAAATGGATTTAGGTTAATTTGTACACTCCTTGCATTGGGACCGCTATCAATGATAATATCGATACGAAAATCTTCCATTGCCGCATACAAATACTCTTCCACCACATTGCTTAGGCGATGGATTTCATCTATAAATAAAACATCATTGGTCTCTAGATTGGTGAGTAAACCTGCCAGATCACCTGGCTTTTCAATTACTGGACCACTCGTCTCCTTTATTTTAACTCCTAACTCATTGGCCACAATTCTACTTAAAGTAGTTTTACCTAATCCTGGAGGGCCGTGAAATAAAATATGATCAAGCGCTTCTCCCCTGATTTTAGCTGCCTTAATAAAAATTCGAAGATTTTCAATGGTTTGTGGCTGCCCCGAAAAATCAGCCATTTCACTGGGTCGAATATTATTTTCAAACTCTTTTTCTAGCGCACTTAGCGACTCGCTATCTTTATTGAGATGGGGGTTTGACATAATGTAAAATTAACAAAATTAATATTGGAGCGAACAGTAAATTTATTTAAAACTGAGGTAATTCATTTAATAAGACTGGCGAATGCAATTTTTGACTGTTCTTGCCTTCGAAACACCTTTTAACACCAGATTTCACCATTAATAATAACTAACAGGTATTGGATTGGCCAATTCGTAGATTTGTAATAGGTGCTTTGCTTTTTAAAAAGCCTTGTCATCAAAAATAACTAATATAGAAATCTAGTTACCTTCGAATCTGCCAAAGAATAAATAAATTTATACATATGAAAAAGAAAGTATCGACTTATTGGATATGCCAACTGGGTGGATGGGGAACCAATATTGCTATTTCTTCTTTTTATTATTTAACCCTCTCCGTTCGAAAAATCGATCATTTCTTTCTGCTCATTGGCATCAGTGTTTTAATAGGAATAATTTTGACTCATCTTATGCGTAGGGTCATTAAAAAATATAATTTTTTAGAAAAACCCATAAAAAAACAAATTCTTTATTTCATATTAGTTACGATAGTATTTGCAATTCTATATGCATGTATAGGAACAGGACTTGAAAAAATATTTAAGCTCCGCGTCCAAAATAATCCAAAGATTTCTCTACTCAATGAAATTATTCGAAACTCCCTCGATAGTTTTTTCATTTTATTCATTTGGAATTTATTGTATTATATTTTTCATTATGTTGAAAGAACTCTTCGACAAGAAGTGGATACTTTGAAATTGCAATCCTTGGTAAAAGAGCTTGAACTTAAAACAATTAAATCACATATTAATCCCCATTTCATTTTTAATGCACTCAATAGTATTAGAGCATTGGTAGATGAAAACCCTTCAAGAGCAAGAACAGCTATCACTGAGTTAAGTAATATTTTACGAAGCAGTATGCAAACTGAAAAATTAGAAACAGTTCCATTGGAGAGGGAGCTAAATATAGTGAGAGACTATCTAGCACTCGAGAAAATGCGTTTTGAAGAACGATTGTCTATAGAATTAGATATCAAAGAAAATACTTTACAGCAACCTATACCTCCTATGATGTTACAAACACTAGTAGAAAATGCAATCAAACATGGTATCAGTAAAAAAGAAAATGGAGGTATCATTAAAGTAACTTCTGATTTCATAAACCACCACCATGAATTATCAGTTCAAAATACGGGGCAACTGGGTGATTATTCAAATATCAATGGTTTTGGGCTAAAAAGTACTGAGGACAGGTTAAATCTTCTTTATCAAGGAAAGGCAAGTTTTGCTATAAAAAACTTGAACAATGAAATGGTGGAATCTAGAATAACCATGCCATCTACAGCTAATTAATAATCATTACTAAATAACTTCTTATACAATAAATTTTATCCATGCAAAAAGCTATTATTATAGATGATGAACGGTTGGCAAGAAATGAATTGAAAAAACTTCTTTTAGAATTTCCAGAGATAGAAGTAATTGAAGAGGCTACTAATGCAAAAGAAGGAATTGAAAAAATAGAAACATTGAATCCAGATCTTATTTTTTTAGATATTCAAATGCCGGGAAAAACTGGATTTGACATGTTACAAGAACTAGACAGAGTGCCTCATGTAATTTTTACTACCGCCTATGACGAGTACGCCTTAAAAGCCTTTGAAGTAAATGCATTAGACTACCTAATGAAACCTATTGAACCAAAAAGATTGGCAGATGCATTACAAAAGTTGATTCAGGCTGAAGAAAAAGAGCTTGCAGCTATGCAAGCATTCAACAGAGGGCTACTTACCGAAAATGACCAAGTATTTGTAAAAGATGGCGAACGTTGCTGGTTTGTTAAACTCTCCGAAGTACGTTTATTTGAAAGCGTCGGCAACTATGCAAAAGTTTATTTTGCAGGCAACAAACCGTTGATATTAAAATCCCTGAATGCGCTTGAGGAAAGGTTAGATGAAAAAACTTTTTTCAGAGCCAATAGAAAACATATTGTGAATTTACGAATGATTGAAAAAATTGAACCTTACTTTAATGGAGGTTTATTGCTAGATCTACAAGGAGGAGAAAAAGTAGAAGTTAGCAGAAGGCAGGCGGTTAAATTTAAAGAAATGATGAGTCTCTAAATTATTAATAAACGTACAAAAAATAAATAATGAAAAAAATATTTTTAACAACTACGGCAGTTTTTTTAGTACTATTTCCCTTTTCACAAAATATAGATAAAATAATAAGTATAGCAGAAGTAGAAAGAATTGAAAAAATACTTTCTGCTGATGACATGCAAGGTCGCAGAACATTTACTGCCGGAATTGATAAAGCTGCCGATTTTATTGAATCTGAATTTTCAAAAAATAAATTGAAATTTTTGGATGGTCAAAAATCTTATCTCCAAAATTTTATTATGACTAAGGTTAAACCCTTAGAAATAATAGGAATGTTAGACAATGACTCATTAAATAGCGCCAATGTTGCTGTCAATACTACGGCTGCTGAAATCAATATTAATTCATTCACAAATTACGAAGTAGTAAAAGTGAAAAAAGAAGATGATTTATTCAAAATAATTTCTCCCTTGCTTGCACAGGAAAAAAATCTTTTGATATTAATTGATACCGCTCACTCCAAACGATTTAAAAACTTAAAGCAATTTGTAGGAAATGCAAAATTTCAAACAATAAGTTCTCAGTTATTTATACTAACCTCCAATCTTACTCCCACTTCAATAAAGCTTCATATTCAAAATGAAATAACTGAGCAAAAGCTTAAAAATGTAGTAGGTGTATTACCTGGAAAAAGTAAAAAAGATGAGTACGTAATATTTAGCGGGCATTATGATCACTTAGGAATTGGCAAACCCAATAATGAACAGGATAGTATTTTTAATGGTGCTAATGACGATGCTGCTGGTACAACTGCTATGATTGTATTGAGTAAATATTTTAGTTATTTGAAAGGAAAAAATGAAAGAACAATCATTTTTGTTGCATTCACTGCAGAGGAAGTGGGAGGATTTGGAAGTCGGTATTTTAGTAAACAATTAAATGCTGATAAAATAATGGCAATGTTTAATATTGAAATGATTGGGACAGAAAGTAAGTGGGGTAGAAGTAGCGCCTACATTACAGGATTTGAGAAAAGTAATATGGGAAAGATTCTTCAGGATAATTTAGCAGATTCTAAATTTAAATTTGAACCAGATCCTTATCCTAAGCAAAATTTATTTTATCGAAGTGACAATGCCACGCTAGCGGCGCTAGGAGTTCCTGCACATACTATTTCTACTTCAAAAATGGACTCAGAAAAATTTTACCATACAGAAAATGACGAAATAGAAACTTTGGATATGATCAATATGACCGAAATCATTAAAGCGATCGCCTTAAGCAGTAAATCTATTGTGAGTGGAAAAGATACGCCTTCAAGGGTTGAAAAAGAAAAGTAGTCTCTCTATTCATCAGGGGCAAAATTTAAGGGGGAAATAGTAAAATTAAGCTAAGGTAGGAATGCTATGAACTGCATCTGCCATCTCTCTAATCAGGGAACTGTCTTTTTCAATAGCATTACCTACTACAATTACATCTGCTCCGGCTTTGCAATTTAAGTAGGCCTTTTCAGGGTCTACAATTCCTCCACCAATAATTAAAGGAACAGATATAGATTGGGCAACTTTTAATATCATATTTTCGGAAATAGGATTTTTAGCTCCGCTTCCTGCATCCATATAAATTAATTTCATTCCAAGCATTTCACCGGCAAGTGCGGTACAAACGGCAATTTCACTTTTATCAGAAGGCAAAGGACTTGAATTTGAAATATAGGAAACAGTAGTAGGTGCACCTCCATCCACAACCATATATCCTGTAGACATTACTTCCAAACCACTTTTCTTTACCATCGGAGCAGATACCACGTGTTGTCCAATTAACAATTCAGCATTTCGTCCACTGATCAACGATAGATATAATAAAGCATCAGCGTATTTACTTACTTGAGAAGGACTACCTGGGAAAAGAACAGTAGGTATAGAACAGCTTTTCCTTATTAGTTGAAGACATTGATCCAAATAATTGGAAACAACCAAACTACCGCCCACAAAAAAATAATCTACTTTGGAAGATATAGACAATTCGATCAGTTGTGCAATGCTTTGATCATTTACCTTGTCTGGATCAATCAATACTGCAAAAGATTTTTTACCGGTCCTCTTTCTTTCTGAGAATGAATGGTATATTCCGTTTGGCATCAATTATAAATTGTTTTTTACAAATATCTTGATTTTTTTTTTGCTTATTAAAATAAATATAACAAATGAAAGGCTTTAGTACCTCCCATTATATAAATAAAGTAAATTTGGGTATGGATATTAAGGGAGAAATTAAATTTAATACTGCCCGTAGTGGAGGAAAAGGGGGGCAAAACGTAAACAAAGTGGAGACGATGGTAGAGGGATATTGGAAAATAGCCGCTTCTGACCTATTAAATGAGGTCCAAAAAGCCCTTTTAAATGATAAACTAGCTAATAAAATCACCCAAGAGGGGTTTTTGCTGGTGAAAAGCCAAACTGAACGGTCCCAACTAGCCAATAAGTTGTTGGTCATCCAAAAAATGAACCAGCTAGTAAAAAAAGCCCTGCTGGTACCCAAAAAAAGAAGACCCACTAGACCTTCCAAAGCTGCAAAAGAAAAAAGAATAGATAGTAAAAAAAAATGGGGGGAGACAAAGCAAAATAGAATGAAAATAAAACCTTAATTTTTGAAATAATGGAGGGTGAAATTTCTATTAACAAAAACCACCTATTTAAACTAGAAAAAAATAATTACTGAGTGATCATTTTAAAATCAATTACTTGAAAAGAGAATTATATTTAATCCTTACCATAATGAGTGGGTTATTTTTAAGCAACTGCAATAAAACAACCACTCCTAAAACAGGGACTATAAAAATAAGTTTTAGGAATTTGGTTGGTACCCAACCGATATTATTAGATAGTAGCATATTCTCTAATAAATTTGGTGAAAAGTATTCAATCACTCAGCTAAAGTATTATATCAGCAATATTTGCTTAATCAATGACAAGGGTAAAGTAACTGAAAAAGAAAGTTATCATTTGATAAATCAAAGCCTACCTGCTAGCCTTTCCTTTACTTTCACAGTAGAAGAAAATTCCTTCTCCTCAATTCAATTTTTAATCGGTGTTGACAGTTTAAGAAATGTAAGCGGTGCGCAGTCAGGCGCTTTAGACCCACTAAACGATATGTTTTGGACATGGAACAGTGGATATGTGATGGCCAAAATGGAAGGAGTATCACCACAATCAAATCAGGTTGGCAGTAAAATTGCTTATCATATTGGAGGATTTACAGGAGTTAATTCTGTATTAAAAACTGTTCAACTGGATTTTCCAATAGGAAAAAAATTGTTAGTCGAACAAGGAAAAGTTAATGAAATTAATTTAGAAGCGGATTTGAATCTATGGTGGCAGCATACCAATAATATTAAAATTACTGAGCTCCCTGTATGCACTACACCTGGGGAAATGGCAAAAAAAATTGCAGAAAATTATAGTGCTATGTTTTCAATAAAAGAAATTGTAAATAATTAAAATTGAAAACTAAAATTCTCATACTAACCATTGTGATCTTCGGTGGGATTACTATACTTTTTGACGCATGTAAAAAAAGTGATGAACATGCAATTTCTTCTGGATATCATCCTACTTATTTAACTTTTAAAATACCCGCAGGTTGGCCAACACCACCCATCGATATTTTTAAAAATAATCCCCTTACCGAAGAAGGCTTTCAACTAGGCAAAAAATTATTCTATGATGGCCGCCTGAGTAAGGATGGTAATTTTCCCTGTGCGAGCTGCCACCAGCAATTTGCAGCATTCTCTACTTATGATCACCAGTTTAGCCATGGATTTAATAATAGCTTCACCTTTCGCAATGCACCCCCTCTTTTTAATCTTGCTTGGATGAAAGAAATGCACTGGGATGGTGGCATTAACCACATTGAAGTACAACCCCTTGCCCCCATTACTGACATCACAGAAATGGCAGAAAATATTGAAAACCTGTTAAAAAAATTATCTATTGACACTGCCTATCCCCGAATGTTTGCTGCTGCATTTGGAGACACTACAATTAATAGCCAAAGAATGCTAAAAGCACTCTCTCAATTTATGGGCAGCATACAATCTTTTAACAGCAAATATGACCAAGTAAAAAGAGGGGAAGCAAGCTTCACATTAGCTGAACAGAATGGATACACAACCTTTAAAGCCAAATGCAATAGTTGTCACACCGAACCATTGTTTACAGATAATTCATTTCGTAACAATGGACTTTCACTCGATCCATTTTTAAAAGATATAGGGCGAATGCGCATTACCGGTAAGCCTTCAGATTCTTTAGTGTTTAAAGTGCCAAGTCTACGAAACATTCAATACACAGGACCTTTCATGCATGATGGGAGAATTTTTTCTCTACTACAAATTGTAACCCATTACCAAACAGGAATCGATATCACCCAACCAACGCTAGACCCTCTTTTAAAAAATAGACTCTCTATCACTAATCAAGAAAAAGTAGATTTGGTTGAATTTTTACAAACACTCACAGATGATACATTACTCCATGACAAGAGATTAGTAGAGCCGAAATAAAATCACTTAAATAGCCTTTAATAAATAATTTTAATACCTGATTACACTACCCTGAACAATCAAAATAATTTGTAACTTATAATCAAGTCTTATTTAAACTGATATGGAAGCTCACTTCAAAATGAATAGCTAGCCATGTAGCCTATTCAAGCAGTTAAAAATATTGATTATAAATTGAATCGAATATTAAAAATTATACAAGTAAATTTGTTGATAAACATTCTTTAATTGAGCAGTATAAAAAAATTAGCGGGACAAACTTTATGGTATGGATTACCTACCATTGGAAGCAGGTTTCTCGGCTACCTACTTAATTTTTCGCTTAGCTTTATTTATCAGGCTGCTGACACAGCCGATCTTACTCAGATTTATGCCATCGTGCCATTTGTAAATATTCTTTTTACCTATGGAGTAGAAACAAGTTATTTTAGATTTTCACAAGAGATGGATAAGGATCGACTTTATAATACACTGAACGTTTCCATCTTTAGCTCTTCTATTTTATTTTCTGCCATTTTATTATTTTTTAGTCATTCATTGGCAAGCGCTACCTTGATGCCTAGCCATCCCGAATATTTTGTATGGCTCACAGGCATTATTTTTTTGGATACCATCGCTACTCTACCATTTGCAAAACTTAGGCAAGAAGGCAGACCCAGAAAATATGCTTTTGTAAGAATAGCCGGCATTGCTGTGAATGTTTTAGTAGTCATTTTTTTTATAGGCGTTTGCCCTTATCTCACCGACAAGAAACCTGATAGTCCACTACTATTTTTCTACGACCCCTCTATCGGAATTGGTTATTACCTGATCGGAAATCTAATAGGCAGTGCTTCAACCTTTGTGTTATTGTGGAAAGAGTGGAGAACTTTTAAATTTAATTTTGATGGTAAAATCTGGAAACAGGTAATGAAATATGCCTACCCATTGATAATTGTAGGACTGGGTGGAATGGTGAATGAAATGATCAGTCGACTAGTTTATCAGCATATTGTAAACCTTCCAGCTAGCGAAGCTAAAAGACAACTAGGGATATTTGCAGCCAATTATAGACTAGCTGTTCTGATTACAATTTTTATACAAATGTTTCGAATTGCTGCAGAACCTTTTTTCTTTAACCAATCTAAAGAAGAAAATGCAACAAAAACATATGCTAGGGTAATGAAATTTTTTATCATCGCTTGCTGTTGCATGTTTTTAGGAATTGGACTTTTCTTAGATGTTTTTGAAAAAATATTAACACTAAAATTTAAAGAGTATGGAGAAGGAATTCATATCGTACCAATATTAGCAATGGGTAGTGTTTTTTTAGGTATTTATTATAACCTTTCTATTTGGTACAAACTCACCAATCGAAATTTATATGGCGCAGGAATCACTATCGCAGGGGCAATCGTAACCGTACTTTTAAATATTTGGTGGATTCCTCATTTCGGATATACTGGAAGCGCCTGGGCCACCTTCAGTTGCTATGCTTTTATGATGGTAACTTCTTACTTATTTGGGCAGAAATTTTATCCCATTCCCTATGCTAAAAAGAAGTTAATTGCCTATCTAGTTCTTACTACTCTCATTTTCTTCCTGCACAAGGGCTTAGGATTGATAAGTGGAAATATTTATTATTCAATAATTACCGCCTCCATTTTAATATTTGCATTTATTTATTTCGTAGCTAACATAGAAAGAAAAGAATTTCAACAATTCCCTTTAATAGGAAAGTTTTTTAAGAGCAAAACGAATTAGTTTATTTTTTTAACCTCCTTGGCTGGCTTCGCATATTCGAATCTTGCAATTGGCTCGGTAGAATAATATCCATCTAAACCTAATGAAGTAACCGTTTGTGCTTTATATGCATCAATAAAACCATCCTGTTGAATCAGCCCTTCTTTTAGTAAAACATGAGTAATGGATCCAATTACTAAAAAAGTATTATTATGGGTGATAGGGACTATTTCTTCTAATTCTAATCCATATTTTATTTCACTTTCAGCAACAAAAGGTGCTTTAAAATTTTCTAGAAAAAAAGTTTTCAAACCCGTCTCCACAAATTCATTTTGATCTGCTGAATATTTAGCGCTAGTTTGATGAGCAGCTGCTACAAAAGATGGTTGAATATGATTAATAGTATAATGCCTAGTAAGTTCAATATTTTGAATAGTGTGCGGAGCTGCTTCAACAGGTCGATTAATAAAACCAATCAATGCTGGATCAGCACCAATATGAATGATATTAGAAAAAATAGCCAAATTGGGAATTCCATTTTCACTCACTGTTCCCAACAAAGAAACAGGTTTGAAACCCTGCAGACTATTAATAAAATTAGCTCTGTAAAAGCGTTCCCATCCCTTTATTTCATCAATCGAAAAATATTGCATATCTGCTAAAAGCTTTTTAAAATAATAACTGATATTTTATATTAATCTTTATCATCTTCTTTTTCAATTTCCCTAATAAATGCAGCCCGTCTAGGAGCAGGCATTTGAGAATGAAGTCCCTTTACCCCTTTCCAAATCACTTCACTAAATTCATTATCAGGTACTCTATCTTCTTTAGAAAGATCAAATTTTGCAGAGCGTTCAGACAATTCATTCCACACTACATTTTTATCATCTAAATTAATATTACAAGGAATTACATTGTACGGTTTAAAATTAGGAGTGGGAGTAAAGCAGCGCCATAAAGGAGTAGCTCCAGCATCAAATTGGCTCATCGGCGCAACTCCTAAAATTAATTCCATCGTTCTTAAAATTCCTGAAGTAGAATAAGGTGTGTGATCAACAAAATTTCTTTTTACATATGGTCCAACTACATAGGCAGGACTTCTATGCGCATCCACATGGTCTGGTCCATTTTGTGCATCATCTTCTAAAATAAAGACTACACTCTCTTTCCATACAGGACTTTTGCTTAAATAATCAACAAACATTCCTACAGCCAAATCATTGTCAGCAGTATGGGCAAACGGGGTTGGTCTGCCGATACTCATTCCTTCAGTATGGTCATTAATTATACGAAAAGTATTCAATTGAGGCAAAGCATTGATGGCTACCAATGAATCAAAATCTCTTTTCCATTGATTGACTCTAGTCGTATCTCTTACCTTTTGATCCCAACTGGTATAATAACTACAAAAATGATTTTCTAAGACTGGTATATTTGCTTTGGCATTATCAGCAAACTCTCCATAAGTTCTATAACTAACCCCTGCTCTTTTGCAGGCGCCCCAAATAAAGTCTCCTTTATTATTAGCGATTTCCCGAGTGCCTTCTGCATCATATCCGCCACCTCTTCCACCATAACTAGTCACCCAGTTTTTTTCTAAATAGTCTGTTGCATAAGCGCCGAAACTCCAATTATGACCATCCGCACTTACTTCTCCATCTACATAAAAATTATCTAGCAATACAAAATCCTTCACTAATTGATGCTGATTAGGAGTGACTTTTTCACCAAATAAAACCAATGAGGTATCACCATTACCTTCCTTCACATCACCCAACACTTGATCATAAGTCCGGTTTTCTTTAATAATATAAAATACATGTTTAATGGGAGATTTTCCATCCAATTTTCTTGGAATTGGATTCCCTTCTTCGCCCTGCGCTTCAATTTCTTTTGCCTTAGAATAAGGAGTGTTGGAATATACTTGTTTAGAATAGAGAGCCAATTGTTCTTCTGAAGGAAAGTCAATAATACTCATGGTTCCTTTCATCAATCCGCCAATATATTGTCCGCCTTCCTCATCATCTTTCTGAAATTTTACCCTTCTTTTAATTGGATTAGGTCCTTTGGGATTAGCAAAAGAGGAAAAACCTTTTCCATTGCTTACCCATATTTTTTTTCCAACCACTCTCACACATGTAGGATACCATCCCACTGGAATAAAGCCTTTGGATTTACTAAAGCCTGGATTACTTACATCAAAAACTGCCAAGGAATTGTTATCAGCATTAGCAATAAATAAAGTTTTTTCATCTGTGCTCAATGCTAACCCGTTGGCAGTACTGCCTTGAGGTGCATCTGCATAAAGAGATGAAATGAGCGTTTCAATAACCCTGTTTTTCTTAGTATCGATTACTGAAACAGAATTGTCATTCGCATTGGTAACATACAACAGTGAGCCACTTTTATTGAGACATAGCTCA
The DNA here is from genome assembly GCA_945876095.1 of Chitinophaga pinensis. GTDB lineage: Bacteria > Bacteroidota > Bacteroidia > Chitinophagales > Chitinophagaceae > Ferruginibacter > Ferruginibacter pinensis_E. Next base: position 28,389 of record CAMCMP010000023.1, on the reverse strand, counting down.
TTCGGATTGTCCCCTACCGGGATTTCTGTTTTAATTTTCAACTCCTTTGTGTCAAATAAAACAACCTTATCACATCCCCAGCAACTAACATACAAAGTATTTTTATCAGGAGATAACAAACAAGTAAATGCCTCCCCCTTCAAAGGATAAATTCCTTTTATTTTTTTTGTTTTCAGATCAAACAGGTAAATAGAATTATTGTCTTTAGTTACTACATACAATAAATTCTTTGCATCATCAATTTCAATTCCAGCAGGAGAAATTTTATTAGGCCACTTTTCTCCTAAAATAAAACTATCTGCTACATTTAGTTTTTTGTTAATGATAGAATACTTCCAAATAAGGTTATCATTTCCTCCAGCTGCATATAAATATTTTTCATCCGCGCTAAACTTTAATCCTAACCAACTCTTTTCAATAGTAATTTTGTCAATTACTTTTTGGGTGGCTACGTCTATCAACTGTAGGCTCTGTTTACTTTGTCCGTTATTGGTAACAGCCAATATTTTTTTTGAATTACTAACAGCAATATTTAATGGTAAGTCGCCCAATGACAAACTTTTTCCAGCAGGTGAAAGTTTCCATCCATTTGGGAGAACTACTTGCTTTTGAGAAAAAGCAATGACTGAAAGATTTAGAATAAAACAAAGGAGTAAAAATTGCTTTTGCATGACAGTAAAATTATTTTTCTAAAGATACAAATAGCTGGATGAATAGAACTCATTAATAGGATTAATTAAATGTTATGTAGTGCTGAAATGCAATACCAGCCTCCAAAAAATGAATTTATACATAAAAAATAATAGAGTAAAAGTTTAATAACGAAAAAATCGTAGGTCAATTTTAATTTTCAGTTACAAACTACCTATTAAATCTGCTATCAATGACGTCCATCCAGTTTGATGACTTGCTCCTAAACCGCTTCCAGTATCTCCATGAAAATATTCAAAGAATAACATTAAATCTTCATTACCTGGTTTTTTATAGAACCAATTATATTTACCATTGAATTTTCTATCCCCCGCTTCATCGATTGACAAAAGACTAATCACTCTTTCAGTCAACACTTTAGATACCTCTACTAGATTTAAAAATACGCCTGATCCGATAGGACACTCAACCTTAAGTCTATCCCCATAAAATTCTCCATACTTTCTGATAGAGCGAATGATTAAATAATTAATAGGCATCCAAACTGGTCCTCGCCAATTACTATTTCCACCAAAAAGATTACTAGTAGAATCTCCGGGGTCATATTGAATTTCATACTTAGTTCCATCTATGGTTACTGAATATGGATTGGCTTGATGATATTTTGATAATGCCCTGATACCGCCTCCAGACAAGAACTCCTCCTCGTTGAGTAATCGATGCAATAAATGAATCAATCGGTCTTTTTTTACTAAAGAAATCAAAATATCCTCTCCATCACTATGTTCTTCATTAGGCCAGTAACGATTGTTTTTTGCACGATAAGTTTCAAACCACTCAATTCTTTTTTTGAAATCTGGAAGACGTTTAAATATTTCAATATCCATGATACTTACAGCAAACAAGCTAGTTAATCCTACAATACTTTGTATACGCATAGGAATAGGTTCGGCTCCATCAATTCTGAGAGAATCATAGAAAAATTTATCTTCTTCATTCCAAAGACTATGGCTATTGAGTGCTTCAGAAATCAATACAAAATGTTCAAAAAATTTAGTTGCAGTGTCTTCAAAAGCAATATCATGTTGGGCTATTTCTAACGCCATATCCATCATATTGAGAGCATACATCCCCATCCAACTAGTTCCATCCGCTTGTTCGAGTTGCATTTGAGCCGACAAATTATGACTTCTATTAAAAACGCCAATATTATCCAATCCTAAAAATCCACCTTCAAAAATATTATTACCATTTCTATCTTTACGATTAATCCACCAAGTGAAATTAATAAGTAGTTTTTGAAAGACCCTTTTCAAAAAAGTAATATCTCCGTTACCAGTAGATTCTTTCTCTATTCTATAAACTTCTAATGCAGCCCATGCTTGCACCGGTGGATTAACATCGCTGAAATTCCATTCATAGGCAGGCAATTGTCCATCGGGTTTCATATACCATTCGCGCATCATAAGGAGCAACTGGTTTTTAGCAAATTCAGGGTCCACCATTACTAGTGAAATGCAATGAAAAGCCAGATCCCAAGCAGCATACCATGGATATTCCCATTTATCGGGCATTGCAATAACATCTTGATTTTTCAAATGAGTCCAGTCATTGTTACGACCCTTTAATTTGCCGTCATTTACGGGCGTTAAACCATCGCTATTATTGAGCCAGTGCTCCACATCATAATGATAGAATTGTTTACTCCATAAAACTCCTGCCAAAGCTTTGCGTTGTATGTTTTTTAAATCATCGGAAATGTGAGCAGGAAGTATTTTTTGATAAAAATCATTCGCCTCCTGCTTACGATTACTAAAAATATTTTCAAACCCTATATTAAAAGGTCTTTCTTCGAATTGATTGGTAAGCCTGCAATAAATTGTTTTAGTTTCACCACCCTTTATTTTGAGTTGGTACATGGGTGAAAACTTAGTTCCGTAATTCCTATGGTGCAATTTCTTTCTATTCGTTCCATGAATCACTGCATCATGAAAAGCATCTTTTACGAAAGGATTGTCATTTTGAGCTCCAGTGGTCTTATTTAAATTTGTCTCATTATCTGTAAACAAAGTATAATCTGAATGCTGGAAATAAAAATAATAGTCTCCCAACCTTTGGTGATCAATCTTTACGGATGTTTTATTTAAATAAGTGATTGAAGGCTTGGGTTCGATAGGATTGTTTGCCCAGCGATTATAAAACCAAAGTGTTGGCAGCACAGTGATTGGAGCTGTCTTTTTATTTCGATTGGTAATATCTATTTTAATATAGATATCCTGGGAATTTTCTTTAGCATAAGTAATATTAATGTCGAAATATTCATCTTGATCAAATACACCCGTATCGAGTATTTCATATTCAGGCTCATGCATAGAGCGATAACGATTGGCATTTTTAAGTTCTTCATAAGGAAATTCCCTTTGAGGATATTTATACAAATACTCCATGTAGTAATGGGTAGGAATATTATCCTGGTAATAATATAATTCCTTTACGTCTTCGCCATGATTACCTTCGTAATTTCCAAGGCCAAACAAACGTTCTTTCAGAATTCGATCTTTCTCATTCCAAAATGAAACTGCAAAACAAAGGTTTTGAAAATAATCAGAGATTCCTGCAATACCATCTTCCCCCCATTGGTAGGTTCTAAAATGAGACTGGTCAAAAGGAAGGTACCCCCATGCATCTCCATAATATCCATAATCTTCTCTAACGGTACCCCATTGCCTTTCGCTTAGGTAAGGACCCCATTGCTCCAAAGGGATTGGCTTTTTAGCGTTCGCTGCTAAGCGTTGATGTTCTGCAGTCATGATGTTTAATTTAAAATGATTTTTTTATATTGAAAGATTTCCAATACAAAAAAAGCTGGTTCATGGCAAGCAAAAAGATGTCAACTCTATTGACTGTAAAAATACAGTTTTTAAAAATCAGTACGCCCATGAAAACAAAAAAAACCACCTAAGGTGTATACAGAAAACCGTATTTATTGAAATTTTAGGCTAAAAAATGCGATTCGAAATGAATAAACGATGCTAGCCTAAAGAAAAATAACCGAACTTTCCATTATGAAAAAATATATACTCTTTTCAATCAGTTGGTGTATTATGTCAATCATTGCGGCACAAAATAAACCTGCCTACATTTTATATAATGCCAAAGGGAAAAAAGTTTCTTACAAAAAAATGATTCGTTCCCTCACGAAAAAAGATATTGTTTTAATAGGAGAGTTTCATAATAACCCTATCAGCCATTGGATGGAATTGGAGATTACCAAAGACTGTAAAAAAGAAAGGAATTTAGTATTAGGGGCAGAAATGTTTGAACAGGATAATCAAGGTGTATTAAATCTTTATCTACAAGGAAAAATTACTAGTAATGGATTAGATTCAATGGCAAGACTTTGGAAAAATTATCCAACGGACTATTCACCTTTAGTAGATTTTGCTAAAGAAAATAATATAGCTTTTGCAGCAACTAATATTCCTAGAAAGTATGCCTCGCTAGTTTCCAGAAGAGGGCTAGAAGCACTAGATTCGCTTAGTAACGAAGAAAAAAAATGGATTGCTCCACTTCCTATTGCTTATGATTCTGAACTTCCAGGATACAAAAATATGATGGTGATGATGGCGGGTCATGCAACTGCAAATATGCCTAAAGCGCAAGCTGTAAAAGATGCTACGATGGCTTACTTTATTTTACAGAACTTTGTTCCAGGTAGTTTATTTATTCATTATAATGGCAGTTATCACTCGGAAAATCATGATGGGATTGTTTGGCATCTTCAACAAAAAAGACCTGAACTTTCAATTACTACCGTTACCACAGTTTCACAAGTGAACCTTCATAAACTATTAAAGGAAAATAAAAATAAAGCAGATTTTATCATTTGTGTAGATGAAGATATGACTTCAACTTATTGATTAATTCTGTCACTTGTAAGCAATAAAGACTATAAAAAAAGTACAGCATCTCTACTGCACTTTTTTATGTAAATGAGCTAGTTCCGGTGGGCTGTGCTGGACTCGAACCAGCGACCCTCACGTTGTCGACGTGATGCTCTAAACCAACTGAGCTAACAACCCTAAATAAAGAAGAGCAAAAATAAAGAATGTATCAATAGTAAAGCCGATTGATTATTTAATTCGTGAAAATCAAATTTACTATTTCTCATTTAAAATATAGATCAACGCTTTGCACCTGCTTAGGAATGAACTGAATCCTACTTTTTAAAAACAGAATATTAAAAATCATTACCATATCTGAAATCATGACTTCTATGATGAAGTAAATAGTAAAGAAAAAATAACCTTCTGTCTAGGCAAAAAAAGCAAAATCAAAAAAATATGTACTAATATTGACAGCGTTTAAAAATTAATAAAACTATGAGCCTTAAAAAACCAATCTCTTTGCTTCTTTGCCTTTCATTATATGCTTCAATATTTGGGCAAAACATTGTTTATACTTCTGCCAATGTGCATTCACATAACGATTACGAGCAGTCTACCCCTTTTTATCAAGCTTACCATGAAGAGTTTGGCTCAATTGAAGCCGATATTCATCTCACGGAAGGATTATTATTGGTAGGGCATGACTCCAAACACTTAACCAAAACTAGATCCTTAGAAACTTTGTATCTAACGCCGTTAACTAAATTTATCAAGCAAAATGGAGGCTTTCCTTACAAAGACAAAACAAAAAAACTTCAACTACTCATTGACGTAAAATCTGATAGTGTACTCACTTTAAATGCCCTAGTAATTTTACTGAAAAAGTTTCCAGCTATAATTCAAAATCCAAATATCCGAATTGTTATTTCAGGGAACAGGCCTGAGGAAAATACTTATACTACCTACCCTTCCTTTATTTGGTTTGATGGTAGACTTAACAAAGAATACAACAAAACTACTTTATCAAAAATTGGGTTACTAAGCAACGATTTGAAAGATTTCAGCAAATGGAATGGCAAAAGTGAATTGCCAGAAAAGGATCGGCAAACCATAAAAAATTTGGTAGAAAAAGCACATGCACAAAAAAAGCCAATTCGTTTCTGGGCAACGCCTGATTTTCCTTCAGCTTGGAAGGAAATAATGAGTTTGCAAATCGATTATCTAAATACAGATCATATTGAAGCAATATCAGATTTTTTAAGAAGGCAAAATGATTCTCTTCGACTAATGCCTTATAATCGAGTCATTAAATCTGCTGGAACAGTAATTCGCTTTGGAAGACCAGAAACAGAAAATCATGCACTAGACGCTGCAATATTATCCAAGGATGGCAAAGTAATCATTGAAGATCGATATGGAATAGCCGCTTTGGATATAACCGAAAAAAAGATTATCAGCCGTTGGTCCTTTGCTGACATGAACCGTTATGCAGGTTACATGAGCACCTATTCGGGCATTCAGTCTTTTACAGAAAATGGAAAAGTATTTGTAGTATGGAGTGCTGCTGGAAAAGGTAGCAAATCTTCTATAATGATTGCTGAATGGGCAAACAATAGTTTGTCAAATATTTCAGATATCGCAATTGATAAATTAAATCCAGCCTTAAATGCATTGCCTAATGATATAGAAATTTCAAGAGAACAGGGAGATCTTTTTCTTTATGTAGTATTAAATGGAAATAATGAATTATTAAAAATTCGTTGGAGCGACAGAAGCATTGTTTGGCGAGCTGCAACAGGTGTTGCTCCTTATGGTGTAGCCATTGCAAACAAAAAAATATATGTAAGCAATTGGGCTGGCCCTACTGCAACAGATAGCACAAAAGAAAGAGCTGGAGTACCCTGGGGACTTGCGTATACCGACCCTCGCACAGGAGCCACTTCAACTGGAACCGTAACCGTACTGGATCTTATAACTGGAAAAAATATTCGAGAAATCAATGTAGGACTACATCCCAATGCAGTAGCTGCTACTGACAATGGAAAATATATTTATGTAGCCAATGGATCAAGTGATATAATTTCTGTAATCAATACTAATTCGGATGTAGTTACCGAATCAATCAAAGTAGGTTTACTAAATGAAAAATTGGAGTTGCAAGGAAGTACTCCTAATGCACTTGAATTGAATGCAGAAAATAATATACTCTATGTTGCCAATGGATTCGATAATGCCATCGCAGTAGTTAGACTCGGTAAGAATGCTTCTGTAAAAGGGATTGGCAATTCTATAGTGACAGGTTATATTCCAACAGAAGCCTACCCTGGCGGAATTAAACTGATACAAAATAATTTAGTAGTCGCCAATCTAGAATCGGATGGAGCTAATGTGATCGATGAAAAGAAAAATGCAAGATCTATTCACAACCAATTGGCTTCTGTTAGTATTATACCAGTGCCTGATAAAACTACCCTAGATAAATACACAGTAGCGGTCACTCAGTTAAATCTTTTAAGTAGAACTGCGCATTTAAATTTACAACCGCGAGCAGGAATAGCGCCAGTACCCGTTCCTGAAAGAATTGGAGAGCCATCGGTATTTAAACATGTGGTTTATATTATCAAAGAAAATAAAACCTATGACCAAGTTTTTGGAGATTTAAAATGGGGAAGAGGTGATAGTTCACTCTGTATATTTGGTGAAAAGGTAACTCCTAATATGCATGCCCTTGCTAAAAAATATGGCTGGATGGATGATTTTAACGCATCAGGAAAATGTTCGGCTGAAGGTCACCAATGGACTGATGCAGGTATGGTGAATGACTATATAGAAAAAAGTGTTCGTGCCTGGTTTAGAAGTTATCCTCACCGTCAAGCGGATGCATTAGTATATAATAAAGCGGGCTTTATCTGGAATCAAGCTGTTGATCACGGAAAAACAGTAAGAATTTATGGAGAAGCCTGTGAAACTGAATACGATAAAAAATTAAAATGGACAGACCTTTATAAAAATTATAAAGACGGTAAAAAACCTGATTGGAAAAACAAAACTACCATTGCAAGAATTCGTCCACTTATTTCTCCCACCTTTCCTGATTGCGATAATATTGCTTTTAGCGATCAGCAAAGAGCTGATATATTTATTGAAGAATGGAAAGCCAATGAACGAGCAGGTAATATGCCCAACCTAATGATCATGTCACTTCCTAATGACCATAGTGCTGGGACTTCTCCAGGATTCCCTACACCCAATGCAATGGTAGCCGACAATGATCTAGCAGTAGGAAGAATCGTTGAGATGATAAGCAATAGCAAGTATTGGGATTCAACAGTAATATTTATTACCGAAGATGATTCTCAGAGTGGCTGGGACCATATTTCTGCTTACAGAACCACTGGCTTAGTGATTAGTCCTTATAGCACAGGTAGATTGGTGACTTCCAATTACAATCAAACTTCTATGCTGAAAACTATTGAACAAATACTAGGTCTACCTCCAATGAATATTATGGACGCTACTGCCAGACTAATGACTGATTGTTTTCAAAAAAATAAAAACAGCAAAACCTATACTGCATTACCCAATAATATTCCCCTTGACCAAATGAATAAACCGCTTTCTGCATTAAAAGGCCAAGCAAAAAAATATGCCCTTCAATCTCAATTAGAAGTATTCAATGAAGTGGATGGCGGTGAAGATGACAAGATGAATCGAATCATCTGGTTTTATGCAAAAGGTAATGCTAAATACCCGGGCTCTAAATAGAAGAAACCATCTTATAAATAAGCAATTAATAAATACAAAACCGCCGACTTTGAACATAATCAGGTCGGCGGTTTTATTTTCAACTTAATAAAAAAAATTAAAGTAGCCTATTTGACCTGTTATTTTATTTACAAACTAGTGCCAATAAAGATTTACAGCAAATATTTTTAGCATTTATAATTCTTATCAAGTAATTATTTTCAGTTAAAAGTATCTATTCTTTCATTTATCAGTTTTCAGTTTACCTTTCTGAGTTACCTTTGCGCCCATGCATTATGCCTCTATAGAAAATATCAGTAAAACCTTCGGGGTTAGAACACTTTTTAAAAATATCACCTTAAACGTTGAAGAAGGAGATAAAATAGCCTTGGTAGCCCGCAATGGTAGTGGAAAAAGTACGCTACTGAAAATCATTACTGGCCTCGATACACCAGATGAAGGAACCGTTTGGGTTCACAAAGATATTAAAGTGGTAATGCTACAACAAGACAATGATTTTGATGGCAACAAAAGTATTTGGGACAATGTGCTTCGACTCGACCATCCTGTTGTAAAAGTAGTAAAGGAATATGAATTGTTTTTAGAAGAAGGTTTAGAAGATATTGACAAATTAGGTGAACTAATGGCTAAGCTTGATGATATGAATGCTTGGAGTTTTGAAAGTGATCTAAAACAAATCTTAGGTAAACTTAATCTGCATCATCTCAACGAACAAGTAAGCAACTTAAGTGGGGGACAAAAGAAAAGAGTTGCATTAGCACAAGCATTGATTGAAGCCGATCTTCATGCAGGCCGCTGCTTATTAATATTGGATGAACCTACTAACCATTTAGATGTAGAGATGATTGAATGGTTAGAAGAATACCTTTCCGCAGCAAAAGTTACCTTACTATTGGTTACCCATGACCGATATTTTTTAGATGCAGTATGCAATGAAATTGTAGAAATTGATGAAGAAAAAGTTTATGTCTACAAAGGAGATTACGATAATTTTTTAGAACAAAAAAGCCTTCGACTTGAAGTGCAGCAAAGTGAATTGCAGAAAGATAAAAATATTTTTCGTAAGGAATTAGAATGGATGCGAAAGCAACCTAAAGCTCGTACTACCAAAAGTAAGAGCCGCCAAGATGCATTTGCCGATGTAGAAGACCGGGTAAAACAAAAGAAAGATGTAGAGGAAGTTAGCTTGCAAGTAAAGATGACCCGACTCGGTGGAAAGATTTTAGAGTTGATAAAAGTTCATAAAAGCTATGGCGACCTAACTATTATGAAAGGATTTGATTACACTTTTAAAAGAGGCGAAAGAATTGGAGTAGTAGGAAAAAATGGTGTAGGAAAATCGACTTTTCTAAAAATCGCTTTACAACTAGAGAACCCAGATAGTGGAAAAATCAATCATGGAGATACCGTAGTTTTTGGAAATTTTAGTCAAGATGGATTGGTATACAAAGAAGATAAAAGAGCCATTGAATATGTAAAAACAATGGCAGAATATTTTCCACTGAATGATGGTAGCAAAATCAGTGCAAGTCAGTTTATGGAAAAATTTGGTTTTTCAGCAGAGCAACAGTTTACTCCTCTTAGCAAACTAAGTGGTGGTGAAAAACGTAGACTTCATTTAATGAGTGTACTTTTCTTAAATCCCAATTTCCTAGTACTCGATGAGCCTACCAACGATTTGGATTTACAAACTTTGCGAACGCTGGAAGAATTTTTAATGGAATACCCAGGCTGTATAATCATTGTAAGTCATGACCGATATTTTATGGACCGAATGGTGGACCACCTTTTTGCATTTGAAGGCAATGGAGTAATTAGAGACTACCCTGGTAACTACACTCAATATAGAGAAGCTGTCGCCAATGGTAGCCTAACCGACGACCGACAGATAATGAAACAAGAACCAAAATTAGCCGAGCCTGGGAAGGCAACTAATTCAAGTGCTACTATTCAAAAGTTTTCATTCAAAGAAAAAAGAGAATTAGAAATACTTGAAAAGGAAATGCCTGAGTTACAAAAAGAAAAAGCTGTTCTAGAAACAAAAATGAATGACGGAAATCTTGGTTTTGAAGAACTTCAAAAAGCAGCAGAACGCATTGGGATAATCGTTCAACTACTAGATGAAAAAGAAATGCGTTGGCTAGAGCTAAGTGAAAAAGCTTAGGCTACTTTATACTTTTAATCAATTGGGTTGAATAATAAGAACGAATTAGCTTTCTTTTCAATTAATCATTCACTTTCAAAGAATCAACGCTATTACTCACCCAATGTATTTAGAGCTGAAATATTAGCAGTGCCATCAGATGTCGTTACAATATACGCTTCAGACTTTATATTAAACTGTTGCTGATAAGCCAGAATAGTTTGCTGGATAAAATTTTCTACTCCAGCTTCTTCAACAATATTAATGGTACAGCCTCCAAATCCGCCACCCATTAATCTTGAACCAATTACAGCAGGAAATAATTTAGCCTGATCTACTAAAAAATCTAATTCACTACAGCTTACTTCATATAATTTACTCAACCCCTCATGAGTTGCAAACATTAATTCTCCGAAACCTTTCATATCACTCGACTGCAATAATATGGCTGCTTTTTTTGTGCGACCAATTTCCTCCACTACATACTTGCAACAATTATATTGCTCTAAAGTCATACTACTTTTTCCAATTTCTAATTCATCGGCAGAAGCAATGTCACGAAAGGATTGAATGGAAAGTAATGGGGCTAAAATAGCAAGGCCTTGCTCACATCTTTGCCTACGAATATTGTATTCACCTGCGGCTAGAGAATGATGCACTTTAGAATTGATTAAAATAATTTTATAACCTTCTTTTACTAAAGGAAAATAAGATTGCTCCAAAGTCTTACAATCTAACAGAATTACATGATCTTTTTTTCCCATCATATTGGCAAATTGATCCATGATGCCACACTGTACATTAGGGAAATTATGCTCAGCCCGCTGACAAAGCAACGCTAATTCTACTCTACTAAGGCCTACAGCAAACATTTCATTCAATGCAAATGCCAATCCACCTTCCAATGCAGCAGAGGAACTCATGCCAGCACCTTGTGGAATATCTCCACCAAAAACACAATTAAATCCTCGCAATGAAATGCCTAGTAAATTAAATTCATTTAGTACACTTAGCACATAGTTTCGCCAACCATTATTAATTTGAATATCCTGAATTGAAATAGAAAAATGCTCATCAAAATCAATTGCGTAAAAATGAATAATATCAGTTTGATTTTCAGCGATAGAAAAATAAATTCCCTTGTCAATAGCTGCCGGCATCACATAACCATCATTGTAATCAATGTGTTCACCAATAAGATTGATTCTCCCCGGAGAAAAGAATAATTTAGGTGAGCTTGAAAATTTTTCTCCAAAATGTTTTAAAACCAATTTAGCAATACTGTTCATCAAGATATTTAGAAATGAAATAATTAAATGCTAGACAAATATAAAATAACAAAACTGATCAAGAACAAATTGAAGGATATATAAAAAAATAAAGAAAGATCAATCTATTTGACTTTTTAATCTCACTGTCTCTCCCTTGTTTATAATGAATTTTAAAATATTATCCTTTACCTCGTACTTTTTTTGAATTCCTATAAAATTAAATTTTTTGAAAGGAAGTTTCAATTGAAGAAGTCCACCTGCTTCAGCGGTAATAATTACTTCCTTAGTGAGTCCATTTTCTAAGGACGCAGAAACTAAAAAAGCTCCTTCTGTTCTCAACGTTTTAAAAGAGGCTTTATTCCAATTAGTAGGCAACGCTGGAAAAATTTCAATATAACCGTTGTTACTTTGAATCAGCATTTCATGAACTCCTTGAGCAAAAGCAAAATTACCTTCTAAAGTAAACGGTCGATAGGTAAAGTTAGAGAACTGTCCACCTCGTTGATCGCCATTCAAATGAAAACTATTAGTAGACACAAAATTGGTAGCAAATTTTTTCAACATACTAGCTGCGCTATCTCCCTCTTTGGCCTTTGCATACAATGAAGCTGCCCAGCTAAACGAAAATCCGACCCACTCTCTAGTGCCCATTTTTTCCATCCAACGCAGGCTTTTATCCATGATTGTTTTGTCGGCAGCCTTATCGGCATTCAATAATCCCAAAGGATAAATGGCCATCAAATGAGCATGATGTCGATGAGATTCTTCTAAATTTTGTTGAGGTGCAATTGTAAAACCCGTTTGATTGATATCAAAGGAAGGAAATAGTTCACTGCCTTTCAAAATACTAAGATTAGTTTTTTCGGATGAATTATTTATTAGATCCTTGTATTGACTATATAAACTTTTCACCAGCGAAAGGTCATAATTGGTAAACTTCGAAAACCAAGCATTGATACTATTATTATTATATTCCGGGGAAGAGCTAAGAGGCAATTGATATTGATTACTAACGGTATCGAGTACTCGAATATTAGCAATGAACTGAGCCACTTCTTCAAAATAGGGTAGACATTGTTCTTTTAAAAATGTTTTATTCATACCGTACTTCCACTGCCAGAAAAAATGCTGTGCCAACCAGATAGCAGTAGTAGGGCTCATAGAATATTGAATCCATCCTCCCATTGGCTTACCGCTAATAGTAGTTACACCCGGCACATTGAGACCATCTACACCAAAATACTGCTTAGTCCATTTTCTATTTTCAGGTCTTACTTTCCAAATCCAATTGGTATAAGAAGCGGTAAGATCTAAATGATTTCCGGTATACCCAGGCCAATAACTTAATTCAGTATTTAGATCGTGATGAAAATCTCCTTTCCATGGTGGAAGATTTCCATTGTCTGCCGTCCAAATAGCTTGTAAAGAAATAGGAGGAGTATTGCTTCTGGCTACAGAACCAAATTTGTACATTTCCAAATAATATTGCTTTGCAATAATGGTATCAGGGATTAAAATTGAAGAACGACTCCAATAATTTTTCCACCAAGTAATGTGAGAAGTCAATGCAACTGTTTGTTTCAATATACTATCGATCAAAGGCAATTTTGCCTTTTTATTATGAGTAATTGTCCACTGACCAATTATTTTATTTTTAATTTTTTTCCATTGTACCAGTACTTCATAATAATTTCCATCCCATGTAGGCTGATGATAATACAATGAATTTTTATTAGCAACAACAGAACCAGCCTCATACCCCAATCTTTCTAGTCCTTGGCCCTCCACACTATTATTGATCTTACCCTTTACAGCTGAACGATAAGGTGGAATGACAATAGATGGAATAATTTCATCATCACAATTGTCAAAACTAAAATAACCTTCCTGGTTAACTGCAAGAACATAATTGGTAAATACTACTCCGTTTTCAAATTTTACTTTGCTGATGGCGGTGGTAATATCTAATTCATTTTTTATTACTCTTCCAAATTTACTCAGGTCAAATTCTATTGCCGCACCGGGTATTTTTGTAGGAGCTGAAAATTTTTCATATGGCAGATCACCTATTTTTTGGACCGTATCATACACTCCTTTTTCAACCTGCTCTTTCACCCATTTGAAACGAAGTTTTTCTATTTCAGGCATTGGTCGGTCGTCCCAAAGGTCCACCCTATCAATGGACAAACGAACTTTATTGTCTTTTTTCCATATCAAAGCACCTAGCCAGCCGTTACCTAAAGGAATAGCTTCATCCCAACGAGTGGCAAAGGAATCGAATAATAGATTGTCTTTAACAGTAGGCTGTGCAATAGCACCTACGCTACAAAAAATAAAGAATATAATTAGCAAATAATATTTCATAGTATTTTTTTACTCCATTTAAATTAAATTTATTTAATCAATCTTTGCTGCTGGCCTTACTTCTGTTCCTTTTTGATTCGTTAATCCATCGCCAATTTCTTTTCTATATTTATCAGCAATGGTAGATAACTGAGTTATAATTTCTGGATGCTGTTCCTTTACATCTCTTTCTTCACCAGGATCGGTTCTTAAATTATATAGGGACAATCTCACTGTATCAGATCCGTATTTACCTGGAAACCCATCACCACCAATAGCTCCTGATTTACCATAGGTTTGGGAATTGGCTGGAAAAACTAATTTCCAATATCCTTTTCGTATCGCTTTCAAATTATTATAATCATAATAATATACAAACTCATCTCTAGGATTTGCATTGGACTTTCCCTTCAACAAATCGATAATATTTACTCCATCAATTTTTTTAGAAGGAAGAGAAGCATTACATATTCCAGCCAGGGTAGGTAAAATATCCATCGTAGTAGCTAAATTGGTACAAGTTGATCCTGGTGCAATTTTTCCAGGCCAACTCATTATGCAAGGAACCTTTAAACCTCCATCCCAAGCCGTTCCTTTACCTTCTCTAAGTCCGCCAGCATTTCCAGCATGATTACCAAATGTTAACCATGGACCATTGTCACTTGTAAAAATAACCAAGGTGTTTTCAGAGAGTCCATTTTTCTTAAGCGCCTTCACCACTTCACCTACTGACCAATCTACCTCTTGCATTACATCTCCAAACAAACCAGCACCACTACTTCCTTTGAAGGAAGCAGAGGCGGCAATAGGAACATGCACCATAGCATGAGCTAGATAAAGAAAGAAAGGCTGCCGCTTATTTTTTTCAATAAATTGAACAGCTCTTTCAGTATACATTTTAGTAAGTTGAGATTGATCATCTAACGTATTGATTGTCTGAATAATTTTATTATCCTGATATAAAGGCAATGGAGGATAAGTAGATTTATAGTTCGAAGTATCTGTCATTGGTTTGCCATCAAAATAAACCGGCCACATATCATTGGAATAAGGCAAACCTAAATATTCATCAAAACCTTGTTGAAGTGGAAGATAAGGTTGTCTATTTCCAAGATGCCACTTACCCACCATACCAGTCCGATATCCTTTTGTCTTTAATATTTCCGCTATGGTTTCTTCAGATGGACTAAGTGCAATTTTACTACGATGATTTAATGCACCTGAAATTCCAAGTCTGGTAGGATAACAGCCAGTCAGCAATGCGCTTCTAGAAGCGCTACATACGGCCTGTGCAACATAAAAATTGGTGAACCGCATTCCGTCGGCAGCAAGTTTATTAATATTGGGCGTATGATAAGGTCCACCACCATAACATTCAGGATCTCCATATCCCATGTCATCCATAAAAATGATCACTACATTCTGCTGAACAGTGGGTGGCTCATTATTAAATGCTGGAAGCTTAAAACTTCCCAAAAAAAATGATACAATTAACAAAAAGAAAAGGGTTCCAAAATAAATAATTATTTTTTTCATGTTTATACCTATTGTAAAAGATTAAAGAATTAAATCAATCAAGTATTAGTAATCAAATATTTAGTCAGCAGTAAAAGTATATTTAAAAAAGACCAATTAAAAAATTCCTTTATTACTTTTTAAAAGGAACTTTTATAATAATTGATTCGGCTTTCCCTTTTTCATTGGCAATACTTTGTATTGTCCAAAGGTCAAGTAAATTATCTCCGTCTATTATACTGCCACTATAATCTCCCCATGATTCTCCATCGGTAGCACCCTTCCCCTCTCCAATAGGCACAATGAATCGTAAAGTTCCCAATGGGTCTGTAGACTTTCGAAATGCTAATCTTGGACTAATAAAAGAATGTCCATTCACTTCTTGAAATCCTACTAATACATCCCTTTTTTTATTAACTGCAATCGTTGTTTGAATATAATTAGTAGTATCACTCTTGATCAATCCAGTCTGAATAATTTTCCCTGTTTTCGCATTGATCTGATGCCATTGTACTGCAGACCTACCCTCACAATTTACTGCTTGAGAAAACCAGATACTCCCATTTTGAAAAACCAAATTTTTAGGGTTGCGATCTCCGCTGGAAACCTTTTGCTCGGTGCCTCTTTGAGGAGAACTAGGAGGATAATCAATATATTTTAAATGGTGTGGGTTACTGGAGACTTCCTGGCAATAAGGGTTTCCCTTTTCATCTTGTGAAACTTTTCGGATAACCATCTTTTCATCATCTATATCAAAAAAATACAAATCATCTTCAGGATCCTGCATCAAAACAGGATGCCCTAGGCTTCCATTAAAATGATAAATAGTAGCAGGTTTTCCAGCTTTAGCCTCTGCTACGCTCATTATAAATGTATTTTCTTTTCCACCTGGATAAGAATAACCAATCCATTTTTTGCTATATCCAATTCCGCCTCCATCTTCCTCTGCAATTCTTGAAATAGGATAAATATTCCATGCGCCTCTTGGATCATTGGTTTCAGAAATCGAAATATTGACTGGTTTGGTTTTAGGTTTATCATAATACCACCAA
Source organism: Chitinophaga pinensis (assembly GCA_945876095.1). Lineage (GTDB taxonomy): Bacteria > Bacteroidota > Bacteroidia > Chitinophagales > Chitinophagaceae > Ferruginibacter > Ferruginibacter pinensis_E. Next base: position 11,762 of record CAMCMP010000023.1, on the reverse strand, counting down.
AGATCAAAGACGAAAACTTTGTTATGAATATCAAAATATAATTTGGGGTCAATTCCGTTGTTAAAACATTTTTGAGAGACGCCTTGTAAAAATTCTCCCTTCTTATTGTAAATAATAAGTCCGCTGTTGGAACCTTCCATTACAAAGCCACCGCCTACTGCTACCTGAGGATCTACCTGTCGATTGCCATCCATGGATCCATTAAATACCTGATAACCATTTACCCACCTAGTATTGCCACCCTGTCTTCTTTCAGGACAATCATTATTATTATTAAAACTTGTTTTATGAATAGGTATTACTACTTCGGTAGTGGAGGGGAGCATTACTTTTTTATTGATCTGGCCATTTACTTGCTCGAGAAAAAAAATAAATAAACAAAAAAAGAGGTGCTTCATTATTTTAATTTAAAAATTTCAAAAACTATTTTATCAATTGGATTTTTGATTCTTTATTTTCTGCAATAACTTAACCAATTCAATTGTTTGCTGTGGATTTTTTTCAGCAAGATTATTTTTTTCACTGATATCATTTTTCAGGTCATACAATTGTTGCAGCACACTATTACCTAATTCAGTATTGGTAAGTTTATTGATGGCAGGGCCTTTATTAGTTTCTATATACTTCCAATTTTCCTGTATGATAGCAAAAGATTGCATTCCTTGTTCTACCAGCACTTTTCTTGCTTTAGTAGATTTTCCTAACAGCGCGTTGAGAACATCTTCACTATCTATTGATTGCTCAGTAGGCAATTTTGTTTTAAGCATATTTGAAAAGGATGACAATAAATCCATTTGACAAATCAAGGCATCGGAAACTCCCGGCTTTATTTGTTTGGGCCAACTAACGACAAAGGGTACCCTTGTTCCTCCTTCAAAAATACTGTATTTCCCTCCCCGCAATACCCCTGATGGAGTATGTCCATTTAATTTAGTCACCGCTTCATCCATATATCCATCATCAAGCACAGGACCATTATCACTAGTAAATATGATTAAGGTATTATTTTCAATACCCAAATATTTTAACTCCTTACTTATTTCACCAACTGTCCAATCTAATTGTAAGATAGCATCTCCCCTATAGCCCAAATTACTCTTTCCTTTAAACATGGTGGAGGGCATTCTAGGTACATGAGGTTCCGTTAAAGCATAATAAAGAAAAAATGGTTCATTCTTTTTCTCCTCAATAAATGCTTTTGCTTTTGCTAAAAATGTCAACGGCATTTCTTCATCTGTCCATCGAGCTTTATTACCACCACTCATATAACCAATGCGACCAATTCCATTTACAATCGTATTGTTATGCCCATGATTGGGAGAAGATTTCATTTTCAATAATTCAGGATTAGTAATGCCTGTTGGATCATTGCCGATCATTTTTTGATAATCAACTTGTAAAAGATCGGCGGAATCTAAACCAACTACTCGATGATTTTCAATAAATACAGTAGGAACACGATCAGCAGTTGCAGGAAAAATAAATGAATAATCAAATCCTACTTCATTAGGGCCAGGATTTAATTCGCCATTCCAATCTTTTATCAAACTATTACCTAAACCTAAATGCCATTTACCAACCACAGCAGTTTTGTAGCCTGCTTTTTGAAACAGAAAAGGCAAGGTGATTTGGTTAGAGGGGATAATCAATGCTGCATCACCAGGCAATACACCTGTACCCTGCTTGCGCCAAGGATATTGACCAGTTATTAATGCATAACGCGAAGGAGTGCAACTTGCTGAACTAGCGTGGGCATTGGTAAAACGGATACCTCTACTTGCAAGTTGATCGATGTTTGGAGTACTAATTTTAGTAGCTCCATAACAACTTGGATCACCATATCCTAAATCATCTACCATAATAATAATTACATTAGGCTTTTGCTGAGAAAAAACAGTTAGAAATGAAATGAATCCAAAAGTCAAAAGTCCTATTTTCTTCATGGGGCGATTATAATTTTTAAATAAATACTAGCTATCAATTTATTTTTTTTGCTGAAAATTTCGGATCTACAAACTCCCATTCCTTTATATGAGATGATTGATGTTCTCTTCTCATAATTACTTCCATTTGCTTAGCTAGCTCTGGATGACTTTTAGCAACATCATTGGTTTCATTAACATCTAGGGCAAGGTTATATATTTCCCAAGGAGCATTTTTATCTTTTTTCATGTTACTTTTTACTCCTTTCCAATCTCCTATGCGAATGGCGACCTGACCAGATTTTTCAGGAAATTCGAAATAAAGAAAATCGTGTTTCTTTTGTTTTTTTTCATTTCCTAACAGAGTAGGCAAAAAAGAAATGCCATCATTGGGCAAAACTTTTACGCCAGTAATTTCAGCAAGAGTAGCCATCAAGTCAAATTGAATAGAAACATGATTCGATACTTTACCAGCATGAATTTTTTTGGGCCAACGAGCAATCAATGGCTCTCGGATTCCACCTTCATATAAATCTTGTTTTTTTCCTCTTAGTCCTGCTACACTATTAAAGAAGTCGGTATCAGCACCACCCACATTAAATGTAGCACCATTGTCGCTTGAAAAAAGAACGATAGTATTAGAATCTAAATTAAGCTCTTTAAGTAATGACATGATTCTTCCAACCTGCTTATCTAAATAAGTAATGATGCCAGCATAAGTAGAAATCGGATAAAATGCAGAAGCATAGCCATTTTCACCTCGGTAAGGTTTTTCGTCAAATTTGCCAATATACTCATTCACCACTTCATCAGGCGCTTGCAATGATACATGCGGACCAGTATAAGGCAGGTACAAAAAGAAAGGTTTGTTTTTATTTTTTTTGATAAAGGCCAATGTTTTATCCGCCATTTTTGTAAGCGAATAATCCTTTCCTTTATAATAATTAAATGCAGCGTCGGGTGCATCTTTTGAAAGAGGGCGATGCACCTGTATAAAAGTATTATTGAGTGTATCCCATTTTCCATTTTCCCAAAGATGGGTAGGATAATAATTATGCGCTTGCTTTTGATCTAGATAACCATAGAAATAATCAAAGCCTTGTTTATTGGGATCTCCAGTGCTAGCGGCCATTCCCAATCCCCATTTACCAATTGCACCAGTTATATAACCAGCCTGCTTCATTAATTTTGCAATAGTAAAAGTGCCTTCAGGCAAAGGCATTTGTCCACCTTCTTGATCATCTCCAAATTCACCTAACTCATAATTTCCGCGAATATAACTATGGCCGCTATGCTTACCTGTCATTAGCATACAACGAGCAGGGGCACATACTGGTGCACTAGTATAATGTTGGGTAAACCTAATACCCTCTTTTGCTATTTGATCTAAATTAGGCGTCTTAATTTTTTGCTGTCCATAACAACCTAATTCACCATATCCCAAATCATCTGCATAGATATAAATGATATTAGGTTTCTGCTGAGCAAAACCACTTAGATAAAAACAAAAAGTAAAAAAAAATAGGGCGGTTATTTTCATACAATTTTGCAAAACGGTATTGTAAAACTTGTAATATACTATCGCAATGTATGAATTTTTAAGTAGAAGAAATGCCCAATACATAATAATGTATTGACTCACTGCAATAGTAAAATTAACTACCGTTCAAATTCAATTTATATAATCGACCCAATTCAATCAAATCTCCTAAGTTAGCTACAGCTAGCTTTTCAAAAGAGTTATCCGGTTGCTGAGAACCGAATGAATAAATTCTCCTCTAAAAGTTACTAAATTAAATGAAAGTTGAAAAATAAAAGGCAATGGAATAGAGTTCTACGCCAGTCTAAAATCAAAAGGAGTTGGCTTACTCAATATCAAAGCAAGGGCCACTTTATTTAATGGAGAGATAAAAATAATTTTTTCACCCCGTAAAGGATGTGAATTGATTATCAAATTTAAAAAGTACTAGTATTTGTTTGCAGCTCAAATGCATACCACTTTTTTTATTCAAATATTTGACTACTTAAATTTTTAAAAGCATCCATGCCGCCCATGTACTCACAGGTACGAGCACCTGCTTTATTACCATTGGCCATTATTTTCGTCCAATCTTCAGCTGACAATGCTTGAATTTGTTGAAGTGTTAGGCAACTAAGTTGATATAAGACAGCTCCCACAAATGCATCCCCAGCTCCAGTGGTATCAATGGGTGTAACTTTTATACTAGGCACAATTACCTTGGTATTATTAAATCCCATCATAGTGCCTGCCTCTCCCAATGTAATTGCAAATGTTGCGCTAGTATTTTTCAATAAATCGCTGGCTGCTTTTTCTACAGTATCAGTTTTAGTAATAATCATTGCCTCTTCATCACTTAATTTAAAAAATTGACAGGCTTTTAAATACACCCATGATTGCTCAATAAAAGAAGGCAAGTCATTTTTAAATAATAATTGACGATAATTAGGATCAAAACTGATGAATATATTTTTCGCCTTTGCCTTCTGTAATAAATGACGATAGGCTGCTTGCAATGGCCCTGGTAAAAAAGCAGTAGCCGAACCAAAATGAACAATAGAAATATCATCTAAATGAATGCTATCTACTTCCTCCACCGTTAATTGACCATCTGCTCCTCTGTTAAAATAAAAATCTCTTTCGCCCGCATCCATCAGCGACACGAATGCAAAAGTGGTAAAATAGTTACTATCCTGCAACATATATTTAGTAGATACTCCAAAAAGTTTCATCTCATCAACTAGTTGTTGACCAAAAGGATCGGAGCCAACTTTAGCAGACAATTCAACAGCACCTCCTAAGGCTGAAATAGCTGCTGCCACATTGGTAGGTGCGCCACCCGTTTTTTTTAAAAAATTATTTCCCTCAGAAAGTGTTTTGCCATAATCCGTACAGATCATATCAATCAATGCTTCACCAATACAAAGGGTTTTACCACTAAATTTAGAGGAGATATTTGTTTGCATAGCTATATTTTATAATTGTCTATTTATATATAATTTTTGGTCGCTCAGTTTTTAAAATAACTATGATTCCTATTATCCAAGCAACATAAGGTACAAAGAACAGTAACCACGAACCAAAGCAAGTTACGATAAAACTAAACTAAAAAATCTAATCGGTTGGACTGAAGTAAAAGCCATAGCAATTCTCAATTTTTAAATGTTTATAGAAAAATGTGTAAAAAGGTAATTATAAAAAACAGGTTAGCCACTCTCAATATGAATAAAATAAAATTATCTTTGAAAATTAACTCCAATCTATTTAATAACGCATGGTTGAGATTCTATACATAGGAAGTATTTTTTTTCATTGGTAACGGTTTACCTCTTATTATTTAAAGAGAATGCCTATAGGTCTTACCCTGATTATGTTTTAGCCTCCTATTTCATTTTTGCCATGGCAGGTATCATCGTATATTTGTTGGTTTACTCTGGACTAATCAATAATGTACCCCATTTATATAAATCAACTGGACCGCTAAATTTTTTGACCCCTGCATTATCTTATCTGTATGTAAGAGGAGTTTTGTACAATGAAAAAAGATTTAGTTTTAGAGACCTACCTCATTTTTTAACCTTTTTATTTTTTGCTATTTCTTATATACCATTTTACATTTTACCCACTGTTGAAAAAGCAGCTATTGTTAAAGAAATATCTAGTAATCTTAATTTAGCACTTCGCCAAAATCTAGGTCTGGTTCCTGAACGTTTTACCTACATGGCAGTTTCCATTCAAATTGTTTTTTATTTGGTATTGCAATGGCAGTTAATATTAAAATATAAAAAGAAAAATAAGTTGATAGAAGTTCAAAACCAGATTAAAGAGGTGCATAAATGGTTAAGGATTTTTACTACAGCGGGATCTTTTTTTGTAATCGGTTCAGTTTTGCTAATTATAGGATCTCTAGGGAGTCCCACCTTTTTTAATACCCCTGCTGCACTTATCATTCCGGGAACTGCTTTATCAGCAAGTTTTTTATTGATTAGTTGTTATCTATTAATCCATCCATCTACCTTATTGGGATTGCCTTTTATTAAATACAAAGAGGTTGAATCTGAATTTATTGAAAAACAAATCAATCTCATCGCATTTATTAAAGAGGACTATTCTAAAGAGATTAAAATAATTGATGATTATTTTATATTAGAAAAAAAATACATTAATCCCGATTTAAATTTGAGTACTTTTTCTGCGGAGGTAAAGATACCCGCCCGTGACCTATCTTATATTTTACGCAATCATTATGGATGTGGATTTAATGATTTCATTAACCAATTTAGAATTGAATACATTACGAATAAGATGAATATAAATTTTCTAAATAATTATACGATTGAGGCACTATCCAAAGAGGCTGGCTTTACTACCAAGAGCACTTTTTATAGAGCATTTAAAAAAATCCATCAAGTATCCCCTTTAGAATATATAGAGAATTTGAACCTCACTAAAGCAACAGAATCAATATAAACGGCACAAATTAGTAGCAATTACCGTAATTGCGACATTGTTTTGGCCCTTCAAAATCCTCCCGGCATTTCCTTTTTTTAAATTTACATTTCGAAAGTGTGTTTAAAATTGTTTCACCTAAATTAATCAAGGGGTAATTTTTTTGAAGCACGTTACTCCGTACCCTCTTAGCGACTTGCCACTTTGCCATGGTATGAATGGCGATTCTTTTAAAATTAATTGAATACCATATTTAAATTAATTATTAATTAATGCGTTTTTACAATTTATCTGCTACTTTACTAGGATTAATTATTAATCATAATGTGTTAGCCCAATCTATCACCCCATCTACCATTAATAACGGCGGCGGATTTTCTACCACTTTAGAATGGAGTATAGGAGAATCGGCTTCTATTGCCAATTTTACTAGCGCTACCCATTTACTAAACACAGGAGTTTTACAACCCATCACCATTGAAAACAAACCAGGTAATAACGGAAACAGCTCGGACTTAGGTATTGTAGTTACCATTGGACCTAATCCGACCAATGACCTCGTTCACTTAAAGTTAAAATTTAAGGAGCTGGGTCACTTATTACTTCAATTAACGGATGCAAAGTCGGCGCTGGTATTTAGTAAGGAAGTAGAAATTACTACTAACAATAGTTATGAAAATGATCTAAGGATGGAGCAGTATGCTGCTGGCGTATATTTTTTGAGAGTGTATTTTAAATCAACTAGTGGCAATGAAAAAAAGGCTATCTATAAAATAGTTAAAATATAAAATTATTATTCAATTCTAATATAATTACAATAAGGCAATACCTATGCAAAAAATAAACCTACTATATAAGACATTATTCTTGTTGGTTTTTACAATCGCAATGATAGGTACTCATGCACAAACTGGATTAAATTTTCAAGGAGTAGCAAGATCTAGTACCAATGCAGTTCTTGCATCTCAAGCCATTAGCATTAAATTAACGATCCTTCAAGGCAGTGCTACTGGCTCTGCAGAGTATACTGAAACAAGAAAAGTAACCACCAATGCACAAGGACTTTTTACAGCCGTAATTGGAGACGCAGGTGCATTAAGTACAACAGGAAATTTTGCAACGATCAACTGGAAACTTACTCCAAAGTTTTTAAAAGTAGAAATGGATGCTACTGCAGGCAACAATTTTGTAACGATGGGTACTACTCAATTGCAGTCGGTAGCCTATGCGCAATTTGCCAATAGCGTGGCCGCAGAAAATGTGATAGGTGTTTTACCCGTTGCAGCTGGAGGTACCGGAGTGACTAGTATATCGGCAATAAAAACTGCTTTGTCAATTGATAAAGTAAACAATACTGCCGACCTAGATAAACCGATCAGTACCGCTACACAAATTGCATTGGCATTAAAAGCAAATGCTACGGAGGTTGCTGCTAGCTTGGCTACAAAGGTTGATAAGGTTACTGGTAAAGATTTATCGACCAATGATTATTCCACTGCTGAAAAAACTAAATTAGCTGCCATTACAGGAATCAATACCGGCGACCAGGATTTGACTTTATATGCAACCACTACTGCTGTAACAACTAGTTTGGCTACAAAGGTTGATAAGATTAGTGGCAAAGATTTATCTACCAATGATTATTCAACCGCTGAAAAAACCAAATTAGCTGCCATTACCGGAACCAATACCGGCGATCAGGATTTGAGTTTATATGCAACTACTGCATCTGTTTTATTAAAAGAAAATCAATCTAATAAATCAACCGATGCATTACTAGGAGGATTGAATGCGAGTAATGTTTTATTCCCCACACAAAAAGCAGTAAAAGATTATGTAGCTGCCAATGCAGCAAGTGGTGGAGTGGCAGATGGTGGCATTACTAATATTAAACTAGGCGACTTATCGGTAACCGATTCAAAAATTGTTGATGTCGCTGCATCAAAAATAACTGGTACGCTAGGGGTTTCTAATGGAGGAACAGGTGTTACCACCTTAACAGGTATTGTAAAAGCAAATGGAACCAGCCCATTTACTGCAGCTACTGCTGGCACTGATTACTTAGCGCCCAATGGAAGCGCTGCTAACTTAACTTCATTTCCAACACTCAATCAAAACACCACTGGTAATGCAGCAACGGCTACTAAATTAGCCGCAACAAAAAATATTAATGGAATTGCTTTTGATGGATCTGCAGATATTACTGTTCCAGCAAAATTTACCAATAATGTTACAATAAATTTATCAGGTAGTAAATCATTGGGTAAATACCCGAATGGTGCTACTATCCCAGCTGCAGGCAAAACCTTAGATGAATTTTTATTAGACCTAGTTACCGAATCTATTCATCCAACTTATACTGCACCATCCGTTTCAATTAGTTCAGATAAAAGTGCCTCTTATGAAATTGGAACGAATATTGGCACTGTAACATTGAGTAGTTCTTTTAATCAAAATAATGGTGGAGTTGCTACAAGTACAACCTATTTTAAAAATAGCGGGTCTTTAGGAACAGGAGTAAATACTGACAACCACGGAGTACTTTCAACAAGTATCAGTTATTCTGTGACGGTAACTTATGGTGCTGGCACAGTAGTACTCAATGACAATTTAGGTAACCCAGATGCTACTGGGCAAATAGCTGCAGGCAGTACCAGCAGGAGTTTAACGATCAGTTCATATGCTAACAAATATTTTGGAACCAGTACTTCTAATTCAATCGATGATGCTACTTTAAGAGCGGGTACCAATGAAGTAGCCTCTGGAAAAGCTAAATCCAATTTTACTATTCCTATTTCAAGTGGAACAAATTATATTTTTTATGCTTACCCGGCATCACTAGGAGCACTCAGTTCTATTTCAGTAGAAGGGTTTGGAAGCTTGGATGCTTTTACTTTAACCACTCGCAATGTGACCAACGCTAGTGGATATTCGCAATCATATAATATTTACATTTCCAATAACAACTTTGCAAGTAGTGTAAATAATATCATCATTAACTAAGTGAGTATGAAATTTAAAAAAATAATATTATTATTTATTGCATTGCAATTCTTTTATGCTCTTTCGAATGCGCAAATAAAATTAGTAGGTAATATTACTACCAACGGGGTAGCTAGTTATCCTACTCATATTGATAGTTTAGGCAGAGGCGGGTATATGAGTTTACCAACCATTGCCGACAGAGATGCTATTCCTAATTTAAGAAGAAAATATGGCATGTTGGTATTTGTGCAGGCGGATGGAAAAATTTATAAATTAAATGCGCCCACTTTAACGAATGCAGATTGGGTAGAGCTTTCACTCGGATCTTCTGGTAGTCAATATACAGATGCTTTAGCAAGATCAGCCACCAGCTTAACAGTAACAGGATCAAGTGGTGCAGCCACTTACAGTAGTACCACGGGTGTATTTAATATTCCCAATTATACTCTTGCAGGGTTGGGTGGTTCACCTAGCTCAAGAACAATTACAATCAATGGGACTGCTCAAGATTTATCAGCTGATAGATCATGGTCTGTGGGAACGGTAACGAATGTAAATGCTTTGACATTGGGCACTACTGGAACCGATATAACTTCATCAGTTGCAAATGGCACAACAACGCCTACCATAACATTAAATATCCCAACAGCATCAGCGACTAATAGAGGTGCTTTAAGTGCAGCAGACTTTTCAATCTTTAATGCAAAACAATCTGCTTTAACTTTTTCAACAGGCTTAACCAATACTAGTAATACAATAACTGTAAATACCTCACAAAATATTGCAACCCTTTCCAACTTGACTAGTAATGGTATTGTTACTACAACAGGAGGGGCTGGTAATTTATCAATTGTATCAACATTACCCGTGGCGAATGGCGGTACAGGTGCAACCACTTTAACAGGAGTACTAAAAGGAAATGGAACCAGTGCATTTACAACAGCAACGGCAGGATCAGATTATCAAGCACCTATTACAGTAACCACTTCAGGTTCGGGTGCTGCAACATTTTCAGGAACTACTTTAAATATACCCAGTTATACTTTAGCAGGGCTTGGAGGAGTACCTTACACAGGGGCTACAGGTGCTGTTAATTTAGGTGCCTACGATTTATCTGTCAATGGTTTAACAATCGGAAAAGGTGCAGGGGTTGGCAATGGGTCAAATACTGCAATAGGAATTAACGCGCTTGTTAACAATACCGACGGGTCGGCTAACACAGCATCCGGATCAGGTTCACTTAGAAGCAACACAACAGGAGTTAATAACACAGCAACTGGGGTAAATGCACTTTTTAGCAATACCACAGGTGACTTTAACACTTCAAGTGGAGTGAATGCACTTTATGGAAACACTACAGGATATCAAAACACGGCAAGTGGTTTCAGTTCACTTGCTTACAATACCACAGGATTTTATAATACAGCAAGTGGTTTTTATGCACTTTTTAGCAATAATACAGGAAGCAATAACACAGCAAGTGGACATTTCGCACTTAAATCTAACACTTCAGGCGCCAATAATACTGCCTTTGGCTATAGTGCACTTAATACAAATTTAACAGGATCAAATTTAACAGCATTAGGAAATGGTGCAGACGTTTCTGTTAATGGATTAACCAATGCTACTGCCATCGGTAATGGTGCAATAGTAGCTGCAAGTAATAGCATTCAGTTAGGAAATGGAGATGTTACCAATGTGAAAACCAGTGGCACACTTACAGCAGGTACTATTACTTATCCCAACACAGCGGGAACCAATGGTTACTATTTAACTACTAATGGTTCTTCAATTGCTTCTTGGACAGCACTTTCAACCTCTGTAAATGCAAGTAATATTTCAGGAACTGTTAGCGTATTAAATGGTGGCACTGGAAGCAGCGCGAAAAATTTTGTTGATTTAACTACTACACAAACGGTATCTGGTGCAAAGACATTTACGGATGCTTTTGCTGGCGATAATACCACTAACCCGAAAATTAGTGGATTTTCTGCGAATATTAACCCTCAAACAAATACTACCTATACCCTTGCAGCAAGTGACAATGGAAAAATAATTACTCTCAATAATAGTGGTTCTATCGCGCTGACTTTACCTGTGTTAACAGCAGGATTTAATTGTATGATTATTCAATCTGGTGCAGGAGTTGTTACATTAACTGGATCTTCAACTACAATTAGTAATAAAAACTCTTTCACTAAAACAGCTGGGGTAAATTCTGTTGTGACTGTTATTTATCTAACCGCCAATACCGCAATTACTATTGGCGATATGACTAACTAATATTTCGAAAATCTTGAAATCATTTTTTTACATATTATTTTTTACGCTGCTTTCTTTTGAGGGATTAGCACAAATTAATTTTCCGGCATTAAGTGGTCGTAATG
>CAMCMP010000022.1 GCA_945876095.1 Chitinophaga pinensis | reverse complement strand
AATGGAGATGGATTCAATGATTATTTTGAAATTATACACCCAAGCTCCACCACTATTTCATTGGCCGTTTATAACAGATGGGGTAATGTAGTATATATGAATGCAGATTATCAAAATGATTGGAGAGGAAAAGGAAAAGGTAATTTCTTAGGACAAGAACTTCCAGAAGGCACTTATTATTATATTATTAATGCTACTGAAAAATTCACCAAGAAGGTAAGCAATTTCGCAGGATTTTTAAACTTAAAACGTTAATTAAAAATCAGCGAAAAAAAATAGGAATATGGAAATGCGAAAGATAAATATAGGCGTACTACTTAGCATGCTGTTTTTATTAAGCTTCAGTAAAGTGATTGCTCAGACAGAACCTATGTATTCACAATATATGTTTAACATGCTCAATGTTAATCCTGCTTATGCGGGTAGCAGATCAGTGCCGAGTCTTACCAGTTTATTTCGTAAGCAGTGGATGGGTATTCGTGGTGCTCCTCAAACCAGTTCGATATCGCTAGATATGCCCATGAATAATGACAAAATTGGAATAGGCATTCAGCTGCTAGATGACCGATTGGGTGTGGAAAGAACAACGGGCGCTCAATTAAATTATGCCTACAGAGTACCCGTGTCTAATAACGGAATACTTGCAATGGGTATTCGAGTTGGACTACTTAATTACCGAGCTAATTATTCTCAACTATTTACTATTCGTCCAAATGACCCTGCGTATTATCAAAATGTAAGTGGATTTTTACCTGCAGCAGGAGCTGGTATTTATTATATGACGGACAAATTTTATGTGGGTGCTTCGGTGCCTTCACTGCTTCAAACCAAATTAAATTCCGACCAACAAGCAGAAGTAAAATCTAAAGTCAGCAATCTTCATTTTTTTGCAACGATGGGAACAGTACTCAAAATTAGTGACGACCTGAATCTGAAACCTTCAGTGCTAATGAAGTCAGTCAGTGGTGCACCTATTCAGTTCGACTTTAACAGTAATCTTTGGTTACAAGATAGAATAGCGATTGGATTTTCTTACAGAACAGGTGATGCGATAATGGGTATGCTAGAATATCAACTCAATGAAAAGTTGCGTTTTGGTTACAGCTATGACTACACCATTTCCAATTTAAATCCATATAATTTAGGTACGCATGAAGTGATGATCCGATATGAATTTAGTAAAGACAAAACAAATATTCAATCAACCAGATACTTTTAAGTACACCAACGAATGGTTATGATATACTATAAAAAAAGAAGTGTTTTTTTACTGGTAAAAACTTTGGTAGTAGCATTGTTATTACCAATACTTAGCTTGCATGCACAATCGAAGAAAGCAACAGTTACTAAAAAGATTTCTGTAAAGACTCTCTCTGCTGCTTTGAAACCTTTATTAGTTCTTGCTAAAACTGAAATTAATCAGTTACGATATTCTTATGCGATACCCTTTCTAAAACGTTATTTAAAACAAAGTCCACCCGATAGTATTAGTTTGGCTATGTTAGGTTATTGCTATAAAATGCAAAACCGATTTGATAGTGCCATTTATTTTTATGAAAAGCTGGACAATTTGGTACTAACGAATGGCAATGAATTACCTGAACTCTATGCCACAGTGGGCAATTATGAATCTGCTATTGCAACTTATCAAAAGCGTTTAGACAATGCAGCAGATAATACTACCACCACTTATCAGCTTTATTTGAATAGACAAAAGGGTTTTATAAATAGAAAAATATTTAATAGAGATTCATTGGATTATAGTGTAAGTTATTTAAGTATCAATACACCTTATAACGAGTTTGGTGCTGTATTTTTTGATAGTGGTTTTGTATTTGAATCCAATCGATCTAAGCGCCTTACTAGTAGCAATGAATTTGGTTGGGATGGTTTGCCCTTTACTAAATTATATTATCAAATAAAGGCAGAAGGAATTACTACGGATAGCATACAGTATGGAAATTGGAAAGAAAAGAAAATAGGAAAGGGGCTATCGGATAGAACGACTGCTACCGTAAATGACAACAAATCTTTGCAGAAGCAATTTGATTTTCAAAAATTAAAATCTGCTCCTCCTGTAGAGTCACCTTTGTTTGCACCTGGCTTATCGGGTGATTATAATTTTGGTTCTATCAGTTTTACTGCTGATGGCAGAGAAGCATTTTTTACCCGAAATCAAACCAATGCAAAAGGGATAAAAAGGTTAGAAATATGGACTACTAGACGCATTGGACAAAGCTTTACAGCACCTGTTAAACTTTTCTTTAACAATCCTAATTACTCTTATTTTCATCCAGCCGTAACAGCTGATGGAAGTCGTTTATTTTTTGTGAGTGATGAACCAGGCGGAATTGGCGGCACAGACATCTACGTAGTCAATAGAAAAGAAGATGGTGGATGGGATGGAACTTCTAATGTGGGTGGATTTATCAACACACCGGGCAATGAATTATTTCCTACTTTTTATGAAGGTGATTTATACTTTAGTTCCAATGGTCATGAAGGATTAGGAGGACTAGATATTTTGAAATTTTCTTTTGATAATGATCCTTATCCAGTTCCAAAAAATTTGGGCAGACCGATTAATAGCGAACAAGATGATTTAGGATTTAGTATCAGAGATCAAAAAGGATATTTCAGTTCCAATCGTTACGGAAGCGATGATATTTTTTCTTACAACTATCAAAAGGTAAAGGTTTCAGTGAATGGAGTATTGACGATTGATGGAGTTAAGAAATCAGGAATTACTGTAAAGATTGTAAGCAAAGGTGAAGATGGAATAAGGGCTGGAACTATTATTGATAGTGTGTTGACGGCTGAAGATGGCAGCTATGTTTTTAATGTACGACCTAATAGAAACTATCAAATTTTGATTGAAGATGGAAAAGGAAATAAATCCAAGCATGATATTACCGCCTCTGATTATATTAACCAAAACTATTTGTCTCAAAACATACATTCTAATAAGGTTGGTGGTGATAATAAAAATATTTCTTCTACAAATAGCGGATTAAATCAACAGATTACCAACGGCGTTTCAAATCAGAATAAAACAGGTGGCGATGATAAAAATATTTCTTCTGTAAATAACGGAGTAAATCAACAGGGTAACAGTGGCGGTTTAAATCAGAATAAAATAGGTGTCGATAATAAAAATATTTCTTCTACAAATAATGGAGTAAATCAACAGGGTAACAGTGGCAGTTTAAATCAGAATAAAGTAGGTGGGGATGATAAGAATATTTCTTCTGTAAATAACGGAGTAAACCAAAAGACTAACAACAGTGGAGAGAATCAGAATAAAGCAGTAGGTAATGATAAGAATATTTCTTCTACAAATAATGGAGTAAATCAACAGGGTAACAATAGTGGCGCGAATCAGAATAAAGTAGGCGGGGGTGATAAGAATGTTTCTTCTGTAAACAACGGAGTAAATCAACAGGGTAACAACAAAGGAAATAGTCCAGACAAGTCTTCTGAAGATAGAGCCTCCATTACCTCTGTTAATCAATCAGGCAATGTAAATAGCTATACCAAGGATTTAGGGTTGATTAGCTTTGTTACACCCAATCCACCCAAGCCAATCATTGCTCCTCCAACAGTAGAAAAAGTAACTGCTGCTAAAAGAACATTTATATCAGTAGTAGACTCTTTACAAACTGTAACCAAAGACTTTTTATTAGTCCATCATGAGTTTGACAAAGTGAGAATTTTTAAAGAGGATCATGAAGCCTATAAAGATTTAGTAGAGAGAGTCAGGAAATTACGGGGCGTTAAAATAATCATTGTGTCTGCAACAGATTGTTTGGGTACCGATGCTTACAATGAAGCATTATCAGAAAGAAGATCTCATAAAATTAAAATAGACCTTTCTAAAAAAGGTAGGAATGAAATAATATCAATACCAGTGGGAGAGAAGCAATTGGTCATGGAATGTTCAGATGCTGATAAGGATAAGAAGAAGCAGGTGGAAAATAGATACAGCTATATATTTATTATAAAATAGTTGTTAAAGAGTGATTAATAAAAGTAAAAAAGATAATTTATTTAATAGAAAACCCATTCAATGAATTTTATAAAATTAATGCAGGTATTTAATTATTTTAACTCAGCACAGATTAAAAAACTAAACTATGAAATTCAATTTTCAACAGTTGTTTAAAAAAGCAAGAAGCCATTCAGTTAAATTCACTACCTATCGTATAAAGGTAGAAATAAGCTTTTTAGCTAATTTTTTTGTGCAATATGAAAAGGAGCCTAATGTGCCGATTATTAAAGAGTTTTATGCTACTGAATGGCATAAGGAATTGATTTTTCCTGAAGGCTACAATCTTAGTTTTAAAGTATTTGTGCGCAACCCTTCCTCCATAAAAGATCCAACAGTAAGTCTTAGTATCGAGAATATGAATGATGATGGGGGGATCGTGGTTAAAAAATTTGATCTTGGTAATAAAAATATAGGTGCTGAAGCTGAGTGGTTTCGAATTTCACTTTACTAAATTCTTTGCTTATGTAATATATTTTCCTTCCTGTTTCTGTACTTGTTTCTTTCATCCAATTTTCTCCTTCCAACATTAATCTGACTAATTAACCTTTACAAAGTAGGTAGTACTCATTCGTGAAAACTTTTGATCAAATTGAATCGAGAGGGAACTACCAGATAATCTGTAAAATGATTTAGTATCTAATTCGTATTGCTTTTTAGTAAAATAAAAAGTTAGGTATATGAGCCTGAAATTTCCTTTGGAATAGAGTGCTTTTACTTTTTTGCCTTGATGCAAAAAAGTAACAAAAAAAATCAAGCCTGCGAATAAAAAGGCTGAAATTTTACATGTCAGCCTAAAATCAAGGAACTCGCCAGTAGATTATTTTTCTTTTAAGAGTCTGCTGGCTCAGACAGCCTTGATTTTTTAACGGCTGACATGTAAAATTTCTAGCACTTTTTATTCAAGGGCGTCAGTAACTGGGTACTCACTACTTTTTGAGTGTCAGCTAACTCATAAACATTGCTATCTCTAAGTCTTCGTTCAATTCTTTTTGCCTATTTTTAATTATTCAATTGTAAATATGAATAAAATTAAACCTGGTTTAGATATTGTTTTGGATGTGTTGAAAGCTTCTCTAGCGGCTTATCCAACTTCTCAATTTATTGAAAGCCTTTTGTTTCAATATCAAGAAAGAGGCAGCCTTAGCAAAAAGCAATTGGAAGGTTTATACCAAAAGGCATGCAACGTGACTTCATTACCTCCTGGTAAATTAGCTACCTTAGAAGCCATTATTTTGAAGAAGCCCAATCGTTTTAAATCTCCCCCTCCGTCGGCTGTGAATCTGATTGAAAAAGATGAATTACTTGAAAGTAGAATCAATGAAATTCTATTAAAATATCCTCAACATAAAAGAGTGCTCTTCATTCAGACAAAACTAAAAAATAATGAGGCTATTGCTACGCTTGAGAAATCAGAAATTGAACGCTTTCATAAGTTACTGATGAAGTGATGTCTGATTTTCGATCTTTAAACTAAATCATAAATCAGACCTCAAAAAATCATACATCAAAAAGGTTTTAGTAATCAATCACCTGCTCTTCCATCACTACTGGCATCGCCCTAAATTCATATTGCTGGTTGCGAAGTTGTGGTTCAAAGCCCGCCTCTCTTATCGCATCTTGAATACTCTTGCTGGTAAATCGATGCGGCGCTCCTGCAGCACTCACCACATTTTCTTCAATCATAATGCTGCCAAAATCATTGGCACCTGCATTGAGACAAAGTTGTGCTGTTTTCTTTCCTACCGTCAGCCAACTGGCTTGAATGTTTTTCACATTTGGCAACATGATTCTACTCATGGCAATCATACGAATATATTCTTCTGCAGTAGTTAAATTATGAACGCCTCTAATTTTTGAAAGCAGGGTATCTACATCCTGGAATGTCCATGGAATAAATGCTAAAAAGCCTTTTGCATGCGCTGGTTTTCTACTCTGTACCTCTCTTAATTTTACCAAATGCTCAAATCTTTCAGTGATAGTTTCTACATGCCCAAACATCATAGTAGCGCTAGTAGTAATATCTAGTTTGTGTGCCTCATGCATCACATCTAACCATTCTTGACTTCCACATTTTCCTTTGCTGATCAATCTTCTTACTCTGTCGGTTAAAATTTCAGCACCTGGTCCAGGTAGACTATCCAATCCAGCTTCTTTAAGTGCTATTAAAACTTCACGGTGGGTACTCTTTTCTAATTTGGTAATATGTGCTACTTCAGGTGGACCTAAAGTGTGCAACTTTAAATTTGGGTATAAACTTTTTAATTCTCTAAAAAGATTGGTGTAATAGCTTAAGCCCAAATCAGGATGGTGGCCACCTTGTAGAAGCAACTGCTCTCCACCGAAACGGAAGGTCTCTTCAATTTTCTTTTTATACGTTTCAATATCTGTTATGTAAGCTTCTGCATGACCAGGGACACGATAGAAATTACAAAATTTGCAATTCGCGATGCATACATTGGTAGTATTCATGTTTCGATCAATGATCCAAGTAACCTTACCATGAGGTACTTGAATTTTTCTTAACTCATCTGCCACATACATCAATTCTGCTAGAGGAGCATTCTCAAAAAGATATACCCCTTCTTCTACTGATAAGTTTTCGAAGTTGAGCGCTTTTTTAAATAATTCATTTATTTCCATGACTGCCATTATATATTAGTCGCAAAAATACACCCATTCGGTTGTAAAAGAAATTTATTGCGCCATCAAGGATTTATTATGCCTATTTAATTTGGTAGCTCTGAAAGGAAGGGCGATTGACAATAGATAAGGATTTCCCTCTAGTGGGGTCCATTTTATACCTATTAAAATACTCAAACAGTCCTTAACTTTGCAACATGATTCAATTTGAAAAATTTACGCTTGAGAATGGCTTAAGAGTGGTGGTACATCCCGATGAAAGTACACCCATGGCAGTAGTCAATGTGATTTATGATGTAGGTGCCCGGGATGAAAATCCAAATAAAACTGGCTTTGCCCATTTATTTGAGCACCTAATGTTTGGAGGTAGTATTAATATTCCCGAATACGATGAACCCTTGCAAATGGCAGGCGGTGAAAACAATGCCTTTACTACCAATGACCTTACCAATTATTATTGCCAGCTACCTGCTGAAAATATTGAGACAGCTTTCTGGTTAGAAAGTGATAGAATGCTCAGTTTGGCTTTCGAGAATAAAAGTTTAGAGGTGCAACGAAAAGTAGTCTGTGAAGAGTTTAAAGAACATTATATCAATAAGCCTTATGGAGATGTTGGACATAAAATGAGAGAGTTGGCTTATACCGCTCACCCTTATAAATGGATGACCATCGGTAAAGAATTGAAGCATGTAGAAGATGCCACTTTGCAGGATGTAAAAGATTTTTTCTATAAACATTATACTCCTATCAATGCTATTTTGGTAGTGGCTGGAAATATTACCGTTGAAGAAGTGAAAGTCTTGGCTAATAAATGGTTTGGCCCTATTCCTTCTGGTACTAAATACAATCGTCAATTGCCTGTAGAACCCCCACAGACTGCTCCTAGGTCGATGGAGATGAAAGCGAACGTTCCGCTAGATGCATTGTTTAAAAGTTGGCATATTTATTCTAGACTTGATAAAAGATATTATGTAACTGATTTGATTACTGAAATTCTTAGTGGCGGTGGTTCTTCAAGATTGTATCAGGCATTGGTAAAAGAAAAGCAATTATTCAGTAGTATTGATTGTTCTCATTATGGTAGTTCGGATGCTGGACTTTTAGTGATTGAAGGCAAGCTAGTAAAAGGAGTTGCTATGAAGGATGCCGAGGAAGCGTTGAACATCGAACTTAACAAATTGCAAGATGAGGGTATCAGTGAACTTGAATTACAAAAAGTAAAGAATAAAACAGAAAGCATGATGGCTTTTGAAGATATGAGCGTTATGAATCGGGCTTCTAGTTTGGCTATTTATGAATTGCTGGGTGATGCAGATCTTATTAATAAAGAACTAGAAAGATATCATGCAGTCACTAGAGATGAGTTGATGAATGAAAGCAGAGTGATATTTAATGAAAACAATTGTAATACATTGTATTACTATGCTACCAGCTAAAGCCATCAGTGAATAAATCCCTACCAATTAATTAGGTAAATACTAAAAAATAACAATGATCGATAGAACATCGGCTCCCTTGATAAAAGATGCCATAGAATTTGACCTGAAGCTAAAGCCTTACCAAAAGATGGTACTCAATAATGGCGTAGAAGTATATGCTATTGATGCGGGTGAACAAGAACTGCTTCAGCTAGAAATTGTTTTTTATGCTGGTAATAGTTACGAAGCCAATAAGGGCGTGGCATTGGCTACCAACTTTATGTTGAAAAATGGCACTTCTAATAAAACTGCTTTTCAAATCAATGAACATTTTGAATATTACGGTGCTTACTGCAATCGATCTTGTTATAATGAAACCTCCGTATTGTCCTTACATACTTTAAACAAGCATTTGAACGTGTTGCTTCCGGTAATGCGTGAAATGATTACCGAGGCTTCTTTTCCTGAATCGGAGTTAGATATTTTTAAACAAAATAGCCAACAAAAATTACAGGTCAATTTAAAGAAATGTGATTTTATTGCTAACCGTTTAATCGATGCGTATTTATTTGGTGAAGACCATCCTTATGGGAAATATTTGTCTGCCGAAAATTATCAAGCACTTAGTACCGACCAGTTGAAAGCACACTTTCAGCAATATTATGTAAATGGTCGCGCAGTGATTTTTGTAGCAGGTAAGTTACCAGCTGATTTATTTGAACAACTTAACCAACAGTTTGGAGATTTAGCGATCACTAAAAATGGCCAGTCATTACCAACTCAACAGTTGATTCCTGCTGTTCAAAAAAAGCAACATATTTCTAATGACCCCAATGGAGTGCAGGCTGCCATTAGAATAGCGAGGCCCTTTCCTAATCGCCATCATCCCGATTTTATGAATGTGATGGTGTTGAATACTTTGTTTGGTGGATTCTTTGGATCGAGGCTGATGAGTAATATTCGCGAAGACAAGGGTTATACCTATGGCATACATAGTTATGTACAAAATCACATTCAGGAAAGTGCTTGGATGATTAGCACCGAAGCGGGCAAAGATGTAAGCGAGGCTACGGTTACAGAGGTATACAAGGAAATGGACTTATTGAGAAACACCTTGATTGATGAAGAAGAATTGTTATTGGTTAGAAACTATATGATTGGATCAATCTTAGGCGATTTAGATGGTCCTTTTCAAATTATTGGCAGGTGGAAGAATATTATTTTAAATGATTTGGATGAGCAATATTTTTATGATTCTATCAAAGTTATAAAGACAATTTCTGCTGAAGAATTGAAAGCGCTTGCTGAAAAATATTTGAAGCCAGCAGATTTTTACGAATTGGTAGTTATTTAATTAGGTAGGTAGAAATTAATATTTTTTCTCAACGCATAGTTTTTACTAATAAAATTCACTAAAATCACTGGTTGGGTTTTTTATCTTTTTTTAAAAAGCAAAAATGAAATTTTTACTTAAAATATTAATCACTACTGTCAATGCCTTTATACTCGCTTATTTATTACCGGGTATTGTCATCAATGATATTTTTACAGCTATAGTTGTAGCGATAATATTAGCAATTTTAGATGCTACTATTAAACCTCTTTTAATAATTCTTACTCTACCAGTTACTATTTTCTCTCTCGGATTATTCTTATTTGTCATTAATGCCTTTATTATTTTAATGGCAGAGCATTTTGTTAATGGCTTTAAGGTGGCAAGTTTTTGGGATGCATTGTTGTTCAGCATTCTGTTGTCATTTTTCAATTCATTTGTTCATAAAAGAGCATTCCCTTTAAAGCAGCCTGATAAAAATAGTTAGTTCTAATTTTCTTTATTCTTTTAATAAATTTTTCAATTTATTAAAGCAGTATTTTACTACCAGCATCATTTGGATGGCAATTAAAACTGTTCTAAGTAAACCATAGTATTCCTTTACCTTCACCCTCTTTTATTTAAAAATTGAAACCATGAAATTAGAAGCATTGCTACTCCAAAGAAGTGAAAATAAATGTGAGTTATGTAAATCTACTGAAGAGGTAAACTTGTATGAGATATTACCCCAAAATAGCACCAGTGAGCAAAACTGTATCATGATCTGTTCCACTTGTTTAGCACAAATTGAGAAAAAGGCTGAATTAAATAGCAATCATTGGCAATGTCTTACTGAAACGATGTGGAGCGAGGTACCCGGAATACAGGTAGTAGCTTGGCGTATGCTGAATCGTTTGAAAAATGAAAGTTGGGCCTCCGATAATCTGGATATGCTTTTTTTAGAGGATGAAACACTTGTTTGGGCTAAGGCTACAGGTGATCATGACAATGATTCAGCAGTTGATTTGCACAAGGATTGTAATGGAGTGATTTTGCAGACAGGCGATACCGTTGTATTGACCAAATCATTGGATGTAAAAGGGTCTACCTTAAACGCAAAAATGGGCACGGTGGTTAAAAATATTCGTATTGTAGAAGAAAATACCGAACAGATAGAAGGAAAAATTGAAGGCCAGGTAATTGTAATTCTTACTAAATATGTAAGGAAGCAGCAAGGCTAATTGAGTAAGTAGTCTTAAATTTTTTAAAGCGGGCAAGTTAATTTGCTCGCTTTTTTATTTCATCTACTCAGATGCATTTCCATCTGAATAAAGCGCCAATAACCCTTGCATACTGTCTTTTAATGCCCCTGAGGCATCATCAAACAAATTATCTTTTGCTTTTTTTGACAGTTTATTATCGTTGGATTTTTTAATCGTAACCTTCACCATTTCTAGTTCATCGAAAAATGGAGGAATATTTTTTTCGTAATAAGAGTTGATGGCCTCAATGCTAATTAATAGTTCATCGTATTCGGAAATGATAAGATTGATTGCTACCAAATTTTCTGCAGAATGTCTTCTTGGAATTTGGTCAAATAATCCGTTGATTGCTAAGGTGATCGGGTTCATTCGTTCAGTAATGGTTGAAACAAATGTACATCAAAGGCTATCGAAAGGGGAATGTTTCTTTCATAAAGTATTGGATCAATAGATTTCTTTGGTTTTTGACTTTAAAAATGTGGAATTGTTTGGGTTGGTTCAATCAAAATATCTTTGTTTGAGTTATATTTATAAAAATTTAGTCTCATGAAAAAAATTGGAATATTTTTATACTTAATAATTGCAAGTATGGCACCAAGTATAGCACAAAAAAATGCAGCTCCACAAAAACAATTGCGTCATGTGGTAATGTTTAGTTTTAAAGAAGGGAGTACACCCGCTCAAATAAAAGCGGTGAAAGATGCATTTGCTGCATTGCCTAAAAAAATACCTCAGATAAAATCTTTTGAATGGGGTACCAACAATAGTCCTGAAAATTTAGCACAGGGCTTTACCCATTGTTTCTTTTTGAGCTTTGCTTCCGAAAAAGACAGAGCGGCTTACTTACCTCATCCTGATCACAAAGCTTTTGGACAAATTTTGAAACCAATTTTGGATAAGGTATTGGTATTTGACTACTGGACAGAAAATTAGTCTCCTAATCCAATTCATTGATGCAACCAGCAGTAGATAAAAAAATTGCTTTAGTATGTAATGCGCTCGCTGGTGTGGGGAAGGCAATTTTATTAGCTGAAAAAATTGCTGCACATCTTGCCAATAAAAAAATTCCGTTTGTAACTTTTAAAGATAATTGGCCAGCGGATTTCAAATATTTTACTGATATTTTTATTGTAGGGGGCGATGGAACACTGAATTATTTCATTAACAAATACTCTGATATTTCATTACCACTAGTTATTTTTAATGGTGGGACGGGCAACGATTTCCACTGGTTGCTCTATGGCAATCAAACCCTCGATCAACAATTGGTAATTGCTTTAAATGAAAGTCCTAAGCCAATTGATATGGCTAAGTGCAATAACCGTTACTTTATCAATGGACTCGGATTAGGTTTTGAGGGAGAAGTGGCTAAGGCCTTAGTGGGTAAGAAAAAATATTCAGGGAAGATCTCTTTTCTCATCACTATTCTTAAAAAAATATTTACCTATCGTTCAAAAAATTATCTGATAAAATCTTCTGAAGGTTTTGTTCAAGGAAAGAAATTATTAGTTGATATCAGTAATGGTGCAAGATCAGGCGGTGGATTTCATGTGGCCCCTGAGGCAAAAGCAAATGATGGGTTGTTGGATATCATCATTGTAAAACCTATTAATTCCTTGCAACGATTATGGTATCTATCCGTTATTGAAAAAGGAAAACACCTGAAGCTTTCGATTATTCATTATTACCGTACGAGTGAAATCACTATCGAAAGCGATCAAAACATTCAATACCATTTGGATGGAGAATACCTCGAAGATGAAAAATTGGCTATTAAATTATTGCCTGCTAAGTTGAGCTTTCGATATTAACTTCAATCTACTTTTTCTTTTCTTGATAATAAATACAATTATAATTTAATCTTCTTACCAATTTTTACTGCTTTATAAATTGCTTCAATTATTTTTAAATCTTTTACTGCTTCATATCCATCAATGGGTATGACAGGTTCATTTCCTTTCAATATAATTCCAGCCATCTCATCCATTTGCACTGTTTGATGATAGCGATGTGGATTATTTAGTTTTCCTTTATTGGTCTTTCCTTCAATAGGACCGTATCCTGCAGCCGGTTGTAATTCAGCGAATCCTTTTTCTGCTGTTAAGAAAAAACGATCTAAGTTATTCATGTTGTAAGTTGACAAACAACTAGCAACTGCGCCACTCGGAAATCCCATTTGAAATTGGATGGTCTCGTCTATACCGTCCTTAAATATTTCATTGTCAGTTTTAGTCTCTTGTGCAGTTACCCAAATAGGCTCTTCACCCACCATATAGCGGGCACCATTCAGCGCATAAATTCCAATGTCCATCATGGAACCTCCACCTGAAAGCGTTTTGTTTAATCGCCATTGTTTTGGGTCACCAATTTTGAATCCACAGAGTCCTTGAAAAAATAACACTTTTCCCAACTTTCCTTCCTTGCGCATTTTTACTACCTCTAAGGTATTTGCTTCAAAATGCATTCTATATCCTACTAGCAATTTAACGTTCGCTTTATTACAAGCTTCAATCATTTCATTGCCTTCTTTAGAACTGATGGCCATTGGTTTTTCGCAGATCACGTGTTTTCCAGCTTTGGCAATTTGAATTACTTGATCGTGGTGCAATGCATTGGGTGTTGTAACATATACTGCATCAATCTCAGGATTGTCTTTGATGCGATCGAAATTTTCATAGTTATAACAGTTCGCCTCAGCTACTTTGTACTTGCTTTGCCAATTGCTTAGTTTTTCAGGAGTACCACTAATTAGACCAGTGAGCTTTGCCATCTTAGATTCTAGCAATCCATCAGCCACTCTTTTTGCGTATCCTCCCAAACCCATTAGGGCTACCCTTAATACAGGTCCTTCGTACGGTAAGGAATCAATTAGTCCGGCCTTTGCAGAGCTGCTAGTTGGAAGGTTAAGAATAATTAAACCACCTGTTATCTTCTGTAAAAAATCTCGACGTGAATTCATGTACTGTTATAAATGAGTGATCAATAAAATCAATTGATTGGTAATTTTGTTGGTGATGAATTTTGAAAACTATTTTAATTTTTTAACTTGTTCGTTGTAAAAATTCACCGTTTCAATTACATCAGGCAGATTGTTTTCCCAATTGGATTCATGTTCGATCGACAACATGCCTTTAAATTTTTGACGATTTAATTCTTCAAATATTGGAGCAAAATTGATTACTCCTTTTCCAACGGTAGCATCCGCTGCTTTCCTCATACCAAAGGTTACGATATCTTTTAGATGAACCCCAATAACATGTCCTTCTAATTTTCTCAAACATTCTGCAGGGTCTAGTCCGCTGCGCGCCCAGTGACCTAAATCTGCACAAGCTCCAATATTAGAATGACCCTTAATGGCTGCTAATACTGAATCAGGATGCCAGTATGGATTCGGATTTGCATGCTCATGTATAGCCACTTTTATTTTATAAAAGCCTGCAAGACTGTCAATCAAATCCCATTGATTTTTTGGCGGCTCAGAAATAATATAACTAAGACCAAACTCTTTCGCTAGATCAAAAGTTTTAATCCAACTTGCTCTGTTCGGTGGATTAATTACACCCATCGCAACTATTTGAGCCTTGTGTTTTGCTAACAGACCTTTTAGTTTTGTTCTATCTGCAGCGGTCATATCAATTCCAAATGCTTCTTTACCTGACTTGTCTATTTTTTGTCCAATCGTAGCCTCTATATATCTTATTCCAGCAGAGTCAGCCTTTTCCAAAGCTTCTTGTTGGGTAAACAATCGAAAGGTCCACATCTGTATTCCAAGTTTCCAGTTGGCAGCGATAAATTTTTGACTTGCATTTCCCGTAGATTTCTTTTGACCATAGACACTAGAAACAGTGGCCATCAACAGTAGCAATCCAAAGATTACATGGATTAGTAAAAGTTTTTTTTTCATGATAGTTTTTTTATTTAAAAATTGCTTTCGTTATAAAGAGAAAAGGCGAATCATTTATTCAATTACTTTTTCTATGATTTTACCAGTTTGTTTGTTCTTTAAAATTAACTTTTTTGTTCCATAGTGAGTCATTTCTTCTTTAATTAGATAATGATCTTTATCATGTTCTATCAAATGACTTTCTTTACTTAATCCAGTTTTACCACGCCAAATATCTAATTGAATGGGTTCCCATGATTTAGATTTAGCAGATTTGTAAGCAGCGTCAATGATCGCATTAACGATGTATCCATCATAAAAAGTTTCTCTCGGAGAGGTACCATTTTCCATGCAGTTAAACATTTCTGCAAACATGTGATTGTATCCAAGCTCATTGAGCTCGTCTCCCACAGGAAAAAGCCAACCAGTATTGCTCTCTGCTTTTTCTGCAACATAATCTGCCCCTTTTCCGGTAGTAAACATTTCTAGTCCGGTACGTAAAAAATTATTTACCCAGATGGTGCCTTCTGTTCCCATTACTTCATCTCTAAGATCAAGGCCCCCACGAAATGTCCAGCTTACCTCAAACTGAGCCATAGCACCATTTTCATATTTAATCAATCCGATAGAATGATCTTCTGCATCGATAGGTTTTACTTGTGTATCGGCCCAGCACATTACTTCTATTGGCTTAATATCTTTACCAATATAGGTGCGCGTAATTTCAATGCAATGACAACCTAGGTCAAGGATACATCCACCACCTGCTTTTTCAATGTCCCAAAACCAATCACTGTGCGGCCCAGGATGTGCTTCTCTTGATTTAGCCCAAAGAATTCTTCCAAGTGCTCCATTCTTTACACTTTCATACGACTTTAAAAACTTGGGAGTATACACAAGGTCTTCGAGGTAACCGTTAAAAATACCGGCTTCTTCTACGGCAAGCAACATGCGCTTTGCTTCTGCTGCATTGCGTCCAAGTGGCTTAGTAGTAAGCACCGCTTTTTTATGTTTGCAGCACAGCATCACTGCTTCTTCATGCAAGTGATTGGGTAGTGAAATGCATACTACATCTACGTCTGGATGAGCAATGGCTTCTTCTAGATTGGTAGTATAGCGATCGCATTGGTAGTCAGTTGCAAATTTTTTAGCAGCTTCTTCTCTGCGCGAATAGATAGAAATAATTTTATCCTTACTTCTTTGTCCCTGTAATGAATCGGCATAAAACCTTCCGATAAATCCGGAGCCGAGCATAGCAATTCTTTTCATGTAGTTCTTTATTTTTTTAAATGGATGTTTATATATTTATCAATAATGATTAAACCGCAACTGTTTTATTTCTTGTATTGTCTTTAAAAAGAAAAATAAATACCACAAGTACAACCAAGGCAATCCCTGCAGGAACCAACCATACACTAGTCCAGTTAGTAACGCCTGCACTATTGGTATACATTTTTTGTACATAGCCAGAGATAATGGATCCAATACCCATTCCTAATCCGTAGGTTGCAAGTGAAATTAATCCTTGCGCCTGTGATTTTGTTTTTTCACCTGCTTTTAAATCGGTATAAATCATTCCGCTTACAAAGAAGAAATCATAACAAACACCGTGAAGCAAAATCCCTGCATATAGCATCCACTCAGCTAAATCTGCATTTCCATATCCAAAGAAAAGGAATCTTGCGATCCATGCAAGCAATCCCGAAATCAACATCCATTTTATCCCAAAACGCAAATAGGCAATTGGAAGTAGTAGCATAAATAAAACTTCTGATGCTTGGCCTAGAGACATTTTATTCTCTACATAAAAAGTATTCGGTAATGCTTGTCCAGGGTTTGCTGAAACGAAAGCGGCTTTATAAGCATCTGTGATGGCTGGGTTAGCCATTGCATAATAAAAAGAAAGTGGAATACAAATTAATAAAGAGGAGAGAAAAAATATGGCGAATGAACGGTCTTTAAATAACACGAAAGCATCTTTACCAATGATCTGCCCAAAGCTAACGGGTCCTTTTGCAGAAGGGGGTGTGTTAGGTAAAGTAAAGGAGTAAGTTCCAATTGCTAGAGCGGTGATAGCGGATACATAAAAAATCGTATTCTTATCACCCCATCCCATGTAGCCCACTAAATTAGTAACAGCGATCCAAGCAACGGTACCCATTACACGAATTAAAGGAAATTCTTTTTGTGGGTTGGTCATTTGTCGCATGGAGATAGAGCTAGTCAATGCGATGGTAGGAGCAAAGGTTAAGCAGTAAAGTAGCATAATCCAATAAAAGGTATTATAATCTGTAATGGATGTGAGTAACAACAAAAGTCCTGCTCCCACTAAATTTAAAATACCCAATACTTTTTGTGCAGCAAAAAACCGATCTGCAATCATGCCCGCAATAAAGGGAGAGATGATCATGGCGATAGAGAAAGTAGCATAAATATTTCCTACTTGTCCGCCATCGAATCCTATTGAAAATAAATATTTTGAAAGTTGTCCATACCATGCACCCCATACGACGAACTGAAGGAACATCATTATTGAAAGCTGAATTTTGGTAGATGATTTCATTGTTTGTTTTGATTGATGGGTGAATGGCAAAGGCCAATTAATTGAAAATTAATTTATTTTATTTTTACAACCTATCGAAGTTCCGCAAAATGAATGTCGACTAAAATAAGTGGCAATCATTTTTATAGCAGAAGAGTCGACCAGGTTTGTTTTCCGAAGATATATTTTTGATTTAACTCATCCTAAAAAATCTCCATAATTCGAATACCCCTCTAAACTCCTAAACCTCTAAACCCGAATTAAAAAGGACAAACAATAATTATACTCGCCTAAACTCCTAAACTCGCATTTAAAAGCACACTCAATAATCATACTCCCCTAAACCCGAATTGAAAACCCCACTCAATCCGAAAGCTCTCCTAAACCCGCATTAAAAAGCACCAACAGTAATAACGCCGCCCTAAACCCGAGTTTAAAAACACCAACAATTATAATACTCTTCTAAACCCGCATTAAAAAACACCAACAGTGATAACGCCGCCCTAAACCCGAATTGAAAAGTGCAATCAATTATAATACTCGCCTAAACTTTTTATCTTTGAAGAATAACACTACAAACCATGACTCCAGAAGCGCTTTCAAATATTCGCAAGGATTACACCTTGCATTCGCTTAACGAGGAGGACGTAACAGCATCGCCCATTGAGCAGTTTGCAAAGTGGTGGGAAGATGCAGCCGCTTCTCAGATTGTTGAAATGAATGCGATGACTGTTGCTACCGCTGATAGCAAAGGAATACCCGATGCAAGAATCGTGTTACTGAAAGCTTTTGATGAAAAAGGTTTTGTTTTTTTTACCAATTACAATAGTGCCAAAAGCAAGCAGCTAGAAGAAAATCCGAATGCCACTTTATTATTTTTCTGGAAAGAATTGGAGCGGCAGGTTAGAATTAGTGGAGCAGTAGAAAAAATTGCCCTGCAAGAGAGTATTGATTATTTTGATAGTCGCCCTGAAGGGAGTAAACTTGGCGCTTGGTCATCTCCTCAAAGTACCGTGGTGGCGGGCAAAGCCTTTTTGGAGGAAACATTTGATTATTATGCAGAGCGCTTTAAAGATGAAGCAATACCCAAGCCTCCAAATTGGGGTGGGTATCGTATAAAGCCTACGAGTATTGAGTTTTGGCAGGGTAGGCCTAGCAGAATGCATGACAGAATATTGTATACTGAAACTACATCTGGTAGTTGGAAAATTGAAAGATTGGCACCTTAACCGATTTTTAAAAATTGAGTGAGCAGCCACTCGGTAGTCTTGAAATTTAGATTTCCCTATAACTCAAATTCCCACACGGTCCGATAACAACTTTTGTTTTCTATATAAGTTAAAAAGGAATGATAGAAGGCATCTCCTCCAATGGTAGCACTATCGCCTATTACAAAAAGTTGTTCTTTGGCTCGAGTAATGGCCACATTCATTCTTCTGTAATCTTTTAAAAAACCAATTTCTCCTTCGTCATTGCTACGCACCAGCGACAATATAATAGTATGTTGCTCCTGTCCTTGGAAACTATCGATGGTGCTGATGCGCATTTCTTTGGGCAATAGTTCCTTTGCCGCCGCTACCTGTCCTGCATAAGGAGAAATGAAAGCAGTTTTTGATGGATCTAAATTTTCGGTAGCAATTAGTTTTAGTGCTATCGCTAACTCTCCTTCATTTTGTAAGCTCATTCCGTTACTTCCACTTGCCTCGTTTAACCCCGACCCTGCAGTGTCTATGAAACTAAGGTGAACGCCGGTGTCTATGAGGTGGCCAGCTGTTTGAAGTAGATTGTTATAAAAATAGTTGCTTGAAAATCCTGCAATGGTTGCTCGCATCCGGTATTGCGTATTCAATAAAAAAACAGCGTTCACTCTTTCAATACAAACTTCTAAAATAGAATTTTGCAAACCCATTCTTGCCGCTTCAAAGTTCAATACGGTAGGGGGTAGTTGCAAATGATCACCCGCTAAAACATATTTTTCAGCCAATGGAAAAATACACCATGCCATCGGTTCTATACATTGTCCAGCTTCATCAATTACTAGGGTGTTAAAAGTGAACTGTTTTATTTTTGAATCGTACAATCCAATTGGAGTGCCAGCAATTACTTGAGCAGAAGCATAAAGTTTTTCTTCATTGTAGGCCTGTAATTTTTTTATTTCTGTTCGAATACTTTTTACTTCTTTAAACAAAAGATTGCGTTGTTCTCTTTCAGCTTTTCCAAAACTCCTTTTATATTTTAAGGCCATTTTCCTAAACTCTTCTGCTCTAATTTTTAGTTGCTTGATTTCTTTTTGCTGCTTGCTGTTAGCGAGTTTTCCTTCGGGCGTGTGCGCAAATAAAACTTCATCCACCTTACTGGTATTTCCAACTCGTAGTACTTCAATACCTTGTAATAGCAAGCCTTTGGCGATATTATCGACGGCAGTATTACTAGGTGCGGATACCAATATTTTTTCTCCCACATTGATTAACTGAAGGATGCCTTCAATTAAAGTGGTGGTCTTACCTGTGCCAGGTGGACCATGCACAATGGTAATATTTTCATTTTGAGTAATTGCTTGAACCGCTTTCTGTTGACTTTCATTGAGTCGCTGATTTTTATAATTCAGCGGAAGCGATTGGGATGAAGTAGTAGTTTTTTCTACCGGCGACTCACCATGAATTTTTTCAAATAGCTTGATTGAGTTGGGACTGTTTTCTACCTCATTCAATGCCGATTTTAAAATGGTAGTGGTTCTTTGATCAGGCGCTAATTTTATTCCTACACCATTGTCTTCAATCCAATCTGGAAAGTCAGGAGCATACAGCCTACACTCTCCTTGTTTACCCTCTAAATTGAGCAATACACCTTTTATGGGTTCTTCTCCAGAAAAAAAACATTCAATTGCCGCACCATCTTTGAATTGATTGGTCTCGGATGGAAAATTAATTCGAAAAGTTATTTCAGGATAATCTGCATAACCGAAATTTTTTCTGGTAATCATTATCGGGTGCAAAGCCAATCCCTCTGCCTTTAATGATTTGAGTGTATGCTGTTGATCTAAACTATATCTTTTTACTTGTTCTTTTTCTTCTAACTCGATGCATTGAAGTAGTTTTTTTAGATATGGATGGGAAGAGGACATGGGGTAAAATTACCACCGTTAAATACAATAAAAAAATATTCGCATTTTATAAGTGATATTGGTGAGATAGACAGCGAGGCCAATTCAAAAAGATATGGCCCCATGATTCTAGATAGCACTACATTTGCACCCCGACTATATTGTCAGGCGCATATATTTTATTACATGTCAAAGCTTGCTGCAGAGGAGAAGTTTTTTGATTTTTCTGATTACGGCAGACCAGTTGCCAAGCTTTTTGTCAATCAATTAAAATTTACCCGGATTACCCCCATTCATGTTACGCTGCTTTTTGGAGTTTGTGGATTGATTGCCATTTATTGTATACTAAGGGGTTGGTATTTTTTTGCAGGTTTTTTCTTGGTGCTAAAGTCAATCATAGATGCAGCGGATGGCGAATTGGCAAGAGTGAAAAATACTCCTTCCTACACAGGCAGATACTTGGATAGCATTTTTGACATCCTTCTAAATTTCCTTATTTTAATGGCAATTTGCTATGTTTCAAAAACTACTATTTTAACTACCCTATTGGCTTTTATCGGAATTCAATTACAGGGCACACTCTATAATTATTATTATGTGATTTTGAGAAATAAATCTGTCGGCGGTGATGCTACGAGTAAAATATTTGAGTACAAATCTCCAAGGGCATTTTCCGGGGAAAGTCAGCAGACAGTGAATATTTTATTTACTGTCTATTATTTTCTTTACGGGGGATTTGATAAATTAATTCATTTTATAGACCAGGATGCCTATAAGGTGAAAACATTTCCCAATTGGTTCATGACCTTAGTTTCATTTTATGGATTAGGGTTTCAATTATTGTCCATCGCAATCATGTTGCAGTTTGGTTGGATAGAATATATTGTCCCTTTTTTTATTTTCTATACTTTATTTGTATTTGTTTTAATTGGGGTAAGAAATTTTTTTCTACCGATCAATTAAAAAATAATTACTACTATAAAAAAAGCGAATAACCGATAAGGGCATTCGCTTTTTTTATTAATTATTTTGATAAGGCAACTTTTATTGCTATCAGTCTGCTATTGCTTGATAAGTTAGATTTCTAAATTTTTCAACCACCTCACCATGAGAACCTCCTTCTTGTTGACGGAAGAAAAGTAGCACTAATTTTTCTTTCGGATCTACCCAGTAGAAGGTCGAAAATGCTCCGCTCCAACTGAAAGTGCCTTCCCGTGCAGGAGTTTTTGCACTTCCCTTTTCTGTTACTACTTGAAACCCAAGTCCAAATTTATTGACACCCATATTCAAATCTCCCACTTGGTTCATTGTCATCATTCTTACACTATTTCTACTCAACAATTGCTTGCCATTGTATTTGCCATTGTTTAAAAGCATCTGTAGAAAAACAGCATAATCATAAATAGTAGAAGAGAGTCCGCCACCACCAGAGTAATAGCCAGTCTTGATGAATGGATAGTTAACTACAGTGGGACCATTAAGAATAGTTTTGGTTGATTTTTGTAGATGTCCTTCCTCATTTTCTTTGTATAAATTTACCAATCGAGCAGCTTTTTCTTGAGGTACATAAAAGTAGGTATCCTTCATTTCTAAAGGTTCGAATATTCGTATTCTAAAAAAGTCATTGAGGGAAGTTCCTGAAATAACTTCTACTAGACAACCTAGTAAATCGGTATTTAATCCGTAGGTGAATTTCTCACCTGGTTGGTGCATCAGTGGCAATTTCCCCAAACGAGTCATTGCCTCTAATAGGGTGCTATTGGTAACTCCTAAGCCACCAGTAATTTTATTTTTTGCATAAATCGCATTGGATTCTTTGCTACCAATTTGTGCATAGTCAAGTCCCGAAGTGTGCGTAAGCAGTTCGCGAATGGTGATTTCTTTTTTAGCTGGAACAGTAGTGTAGGTCGTATCTGCCGCATTAAATTTATCAAGCACTCCTTGCTTTTTAAAAGAGGGAATATATTTTGAAACAGGATCATCTAAAAGTAGTTTACCTTCTTCCATCAGCATCATAATGGCTACACTGGTAACCGCTTTGGTTTGTGATGCAATTCTGAAAATATCATCTTTTTTAAGAGCAATTTTATTTTCAAGGTCATTGTAGCCAACGGCTTTATGATACACTATTTTTCCATCATGTATAATCATTGCAGCAGCTCCATTCATCCATTCTTTTTGAACCCATTCGTTCATCGCATTGTCAAGACGTTGAAGACGAGCAGATGAAAATCCGCCTGCTTCCGGATTGATTGCAGGCACTATCTTCTGTGCCAAAATAATATCTAACTGAATCAAAACTAACAGAGCAATTAAAAGTAATTTTTTCATGATTTTAATTTTATAAGCGAGTGGATACTATTTTAAAAATTATTTACAGGGTAAAATATCAATTATTATTGATTTTATTTTTTCTAATCAATTGTTCTTTTTTAAATTGGTAAGATGATTTGAGAATGTATTGGTAAAACTCAACGGTGGAAGCCCTTTGCGTAAATTCAAAGTTTGGTCGATACAGTGCCATGAAATTTTCTAGTTCTGCTCCTTCTAATCGTGTAATTCTTTTTACAGCCATTTTATTAAATCGATATTTGATGTAATTTTCTTGTTCTTCTTCCAATAAACGAATCTGCATCCTTTGTATTTGCTTATTTCGCCTAAATCGAAAAATATTAATGAATTCATCTAAGTCTAATCCTACTGAACCACTGCCAGGGTTGATGGAAGAAGATATACCGGGCTTTTCAAAATTAAATTTTTTGCTATAAAAAAGTCGATTTTCAATGGAGTCTTGTCGGTAGTTTTGAGTATAAATTTTCACCTCTTTTAAAGTCTTAAATTTTTCAACTACGTGAACATGAAGGGATATATCAAAACTACCAATATTTTTTATCTGCTTTACCGCAAATTGCGCAGTGGGCTTATTATTGTAGATAAAAGAAAGCGAATCTTTGTCGGTTGTTACTATTTCATAGTGGCCAGTAGAATCGGTGATTGCTTGAGTGCCACCACTACTTTTTACTAACACATTGGATACCGGAATCGTTCTGCTTGAATCAAATACATTACCGCTAATCGTTAGTTGCCCCATGGAGGCAACTGATAATAAAAGCAGTAGCACTAGGCTATAGTATATTTTAACTAGCTGGTTCAGACAGAAATTTTTATAGGAAGCAATATTACGTTATCAAAACTTGAATTAAGCCCTGCAATTTTCTTTTAACGGCTATTTTGCATTTGAAGTAAATTTTCAATCACTTCAGGATAATGCTGATGTTCTAACTGATGAATTTTTTGAGCAAGTGTTGCTGAAGTATCATTTTGTTCAACCGAACACTTGGCCTGGAAAATTATATTTCCATGATCATAGATTTCATCCACATAGTGAATGGTAATACCACTTTCTTTTTCACCAGCAGCAATTACTGCCTGATGTACTTTGTCGCCGTACATTCCTTTGCCACCATATTTTGGTAATAATGCAGGATGAATATTGATGATATTATTGGGGAAAGCCTTAATTAAGGTAGCCGGTATTTTCCATAAAAAGCCAGCCAATACAACAAAATCAATTCCTCTTGAAGTCAATTCAGCCACATATCCATCCGCGTTTAAAAACTGCTCCTTTTCAATAAGTAAGGTGTCAATCTGGTGATTTGCTGCAATCGAGAGCACACCTGCTGTGGGTTTGTTACAAACAATTAGGTTGACTTTAAAACTTCCTTTGCCAGCTTTTTCAGCAATTTCCATTAGCTGAATTATTTTTTCCGCGTTGCTACCTGCTCCACTGGCAAAAATAGCTACTGAGCGCCGGGGTAAGTTTTGGCCACCCAAGCGTTTTTTAATTTTGTTTAGGTACCCCTTAAAAAAATTAAACTGACCAAAGGGAATACTTACTAGCAAGACAGCAAAGGGCCAAAGAATAGTAACTGTCAACAAATAAATCAGTATCCAAATCAACCCTTTTTCAATGTTGACCAGTAAAAGAAGTCTCCTGGCTGCATAACCACAAAGACTACCTCCAAAAGCAAAAGTGGTAAGGATTAACATCAAATTAAATCCATTAACCCCCCAATGCCTTTTTAATTTTTCAAACATATTGCAAAAGTGGGTTAAAAATTTGTGATTTAATCAGCTGAAACTAAAAAAGTATTGGGACAATAATTTGTTACAAGTTGATGACAATGTATATGGGTTTAAGCTAATATTTGTCTGTAATTCAGTGTTGACAGGGAAAAATATTTTTTAAAAATGTTAGTATTATCTCATAATCCTGTCTTACTTTTGCACAATTATTAGGATATTTTTTCCTCACCAGACACCCGTTTTCAACTGTATGAGTCTCAATAGAAGAATCTTTAACCAGCTCTTAGCCTTTTTTCTGTTTATTGCCTTGTTTTCCTTTGCAAATACAAGCTTTGCTGCCGATGGAGAGGCCTTATTTAAAGCGAACTGCGCAAACTGTCATAAACCTATGGAGGACTATATCGGTCCGATGCTTCAAGGGGCTCGAAAAAGAGAGCCAAATCCTCAGTGGGCTTTGAAATGGGTGAATAACGTGAACTCAATGCTTGAAACTGACCCTTATGCAAAAGCTATGTTGGCAAAGTATAATGTTAGGATGACTCAGTTTAACTTGAAAGAGGACGAGATTACAGCAATTTTAGATTATGCAGATTCTTATAAAGCTCCCGTTCCTGTTGCTCCTGCTGGTGGTGCTGCAGCTCCTGCTGAAGATAACTCTCTAATGTTCGGAATCTTAACACTTATTTTAGCGGTAATCGCTCTTATATTATTACAAGTAAATAGCAGTCTTCGCAAATTGACCGATGAAAAAGACGGAATTGTCCGCTCAGAGCCGGTACCTTTTTACCGTAATAAGAGCTATTTAATGTTAGGCATTTTGATATTATTCTGTTTTGGTGGCTATACTACTATCAATTCTGCAATGGGTTTAGGTCGTATGAAAGGCTATCAACCAGAGCAACCGATTTATTATTCGCATAAAGTTCATGCTGGTACCAATCAAATCAGTTGTTTGTACTGCCATGGCGGTGCGCAAGATAGCAAACATGCTAATGTACCATCCGTTAATACTTGTATGAACTGTCACAAGGCAATTAAAGAATACAAAGGAGATCCAATTGTAAGAGAAGATGGATCAGCAGTAAACGGTACAGCTGAAATACAAAAACTTTATTCTTACGCAGGTTGGAATCCAGATAAAAAAGTTTACGACCAGCCTGGTAAGCCTATTGAATGGGTTAAAATCCACAATCTTCCTGATCACGTTTATTTCAATCACAGTCAGCACGTAAAGGTGGGTAAGCAAAATTGCCAAACCTGTCACGGAAATATTCAGGAGATGCCCGAAGTAGCTCAGTTTTCTGATTTGAGTATGGGATGGTGTATTAATTGTCACCGTGAGAGCAAGGTTGATTTTTATAATAAAGCAACTGGAGAGGGTAATAAGTATTACAGCATTTACGAGAAGTTTCACAATGATATCAAGGCAGGGAAAATGGATAGTGTAACCGTTGAAAAAATTGGTGGAACAGAATGTCAAAAATGCCATTATTAATCGTCTTACAGGTAGCTGTTAACGAATAGATTTTATATTAATTGGCGAATTATCATATTAGCACATTATCACATTTATGGAAAAAAAGTATTGGCAAAATTTTGGAGAATTAAATCAGTCGGAAGCTTACCAGCAGACGGCAGAAAAAGAATTTAAAGAAGACTTATTGCCGTTAGAAGATCTAGATGACAAAGGGCTTATGGATGCAAAATCTCCCCGTAGAGATTTTCTTAAATATTTAGGTTTTAGCACGGCTGCTGCTACTTTAGCTGCTAGCTGTGAAATGCCTGTGCGTAATGTAGTTCCCTATTTACAAAAGCCGGACAATCTGATTCCTGGTATTGCTAATTATTATGCTAGTACTTGTGTGAATGAAGGGGACGTTACTTCGGTAATGGTGAAACAAAGAGATGGTCGTCCAATTAAAATAGAGGGTAATGAAATGTCTTCTATTACAAAAGGTGGAACGAGTGCATTGGTACAAGCTTCTGTTTTAGATTTATACGATAACATTCGTTTGCGTTACCCAATGCAAAAGGCAGGAGCAGATTTTAAAGAAGTAACCACTTTTGAGGCGCTTGATAAAATGGTGTTGGAAGCAATGAAGGGTCTAGGCGGTAAGCCAGTGGTGCTGCTAACTTCAACTATTAATTCACCGTCTACCTTACAAATCATTTCTGAGTTTTTAGCAAAAAATGCTGGAAGTCGCCACGTACAATACGATGCAGTTAGTTACAGTGGAATGATTTTAGCAAATGAAGCTTGTTACGGTAAAAAATATATTCCTTCTTATCATTTTGATAATGCAAAAGTAATAGTAAGCATCGGTGCAGATTTTTTAGGCACTTGGTTAAGTCCAGTTGAATTTGCTGGTCAATATGCACAAAACCGAAGGATTACTGGCGAAAAACCAACAATGAGTCAACACATTCATTTTGAAAGCTCATTGAGTCTTACAGGTAGTAATGCAGATGATCGTTTTATGCACAAGCCTTCTGAAAAAGGAGCTATTGCATTGTCATTGCTAGCTAAATTAGGTGGAGCCGTTACTGCGCCCGCTATTGGTGGTGATGCTCTAAATAAAGGGATTGAATTGGCTGCCGCTGCGTTAAACGCTAACAAGGGTGCGGCTCTAGTGGTTTGCGGAAGCAATGATGTTAATTTACAAATTATAGTAAATGCTATTAACGAGGCAATTGGTGCCAATGGAAAAACGATCAATCATGCACTTAGTTCCAACTACCGTGCAGGTGTAGATGCAGACATAGTGAAATTGGTAGAAGATATGAATGCTGGCGCAATAGGCGCTTTGTTAATTCATGCTACCAACCCAGCCTATACTTATTATGATAGCAAAAAATTTATCGACGGACTTACAAAAGTGCCGGTAACTATATCTTTTAATACCACGATGAATGAAACTACTGAGCGTTGTAAATTCAGTATCCCATCTCATCATTGGTTAGAAAGCTGGGGCGATGCCCAACCAAAAACAGGCTACTTCAGTTTGTTGCAACCTACTATCAATCCATTGTTTAAAACAAGGTCTTTTGAAACTTCTTTATTGAAACTTTCTGAAGATGCATTGGATTATCATACTTACTTTAAAACTTATTGGGTAGCTAAATTAGGTGGCGAAGATGCATATAATACCGCTTTGCAAAATGGGGTTGTAGAACCTGCCACCCTGTTGGTTGGTGCGGGTACATTCATTGCAGGTGGAGTAGCTGCTGCAGCTGAAAAAGTTGCCGCTGCAAAAGGCGCTGCCTATGAACTGGTTGTTTATCAAAAAGTTTCAATGGGTAATGGCAATCAAGCCAACAACCCTTGGTTACAAGAATTACCTGATCCTATCACCAAAGTTACTTGGGACAACTATGCATTGGTAAGCCCAGATTTAGCAAAAGTAATTTTGGGTCTTGATGTGGTGGGCAATCAGCGCCAAGGCGATGGTTACGAAGTACATCCAGAAAAACCTACTATCTCTATTACTGTAAGTGGCAAGTCGGTTGAATTACCCGTTTTAATTATTCCAGGTATTCATCCTAATGTAGTAGCTGTGGCAGTTGGGTATGGTAGACAAAGTGCAGACAAGGATAAAACAGCTCAGCATATTGGAAGATCAGCCAACGGGGCGGGTCAAAACGCTTATCCTTTTGTAAATTTTGATGGAACTAGTTTTAGATATTCTTCAGCAGCAGACATCAAGAAAGCCGGAAATACTTATATCTTGGCACAAACTCAGGTGCATGGTTCATCAGAAAGTCGCCCTGTTATTTATGAAGGATCATTAAAGAAATTTGTTGAAAATCCAGAACATATATTGGAGGAAGCTACCAAAGAACGTGAGTTATTGATAGCGGCTTCTAAGGGTAAAGATTTTGTAAAAGATGCCACCATTTATCCTGATTTTGAAAAGCCGGGTATTAAGTGGGGAATGAGTATTGACTTAAATACCTGTACTGGCTGTAGCGCTTGCGTAGTGGCTTGTACAGCCGAAAACAATGTGAGTGTTGTTGGAAAGATTCAAGTATCCAAAGGACATGAAATGCATTGGTTACGAATTGACCGTTATTTTACTGGCGACATGAAAAATCCAGATGTGGTATTTCAGCCGATGATGTGTCAGCATTGTGATAATGCACCTTGCGAAAACGTTTGTCCTGTGGCTGCAACAAACCATAGTTCTGAAGGTTTAAACCAAATGACTTACAATCGTTGTATTGGAACAAGGTATTGTGCTAATAACTGTCCGTTTAAAGTTCGTCGTTTTAACTGGTTAGATTATACCGGAGCTGATAGTTTTGAAGACAACCAAAATCCAATGGTGGAGCAAGGTTATATGAATGAGTCGGTGATGCAAATGAATGATGCATTGACTAGAATGGTATTGAATCCTGATGTAACGGTTCGTTCAAGAGGGGTAATCGAAAAATGTTCTTTCTGTGTACAAAGATTACAGGAGACTAAATTAAATGCTAAAAAAGCTCAAGATCCATCAATAGTTAGAAATGTAAAGACTGCTTGTATGCAGGCTTGTCCTACACATGCCATCAGTTTTGGCAATGTGAATGACAAAGAGAGTGATGTTTATAAAATCAGAAACGTAGAGCAAAAACACCGTAATTTTTATGTGTTGGAGCAATTACACATCCTTCCAAATGTGAGTTATTTGGCGAAGGTTAAAAATTCTGACAGGAACGTTACCAATGAAAAAGAAGAGGTTTTAGAAGGGGCGCATTCCGAAGAAAAAAAACATGCATAAAACTCACAGCGGTTGAGGGGAACATAAAAAAATAAAGCTAACGCCAACAACTAAGTTTGGAGGCTACAAAAAAGCGAACATAATATGTCATTATTAAAGTACGAATCACAGATTAGGGAACCGTTGGTAGATGGTAACAAAGACTATCACCAAGTAACGGAAGACATTATACGTCCTATTGAAATGAAGCCCAGCCGTCTTTGGTATATTGGATTTTATATCAGTGTAGCCTTATTGCTATTTGGAGTATACAGTGTTTACAGGGAGGTTACTTATGGGATAGGCCAGTGGAACCTTAATAAAACCATTGGATGGGGTTGGGATATTACCAACTTTGTATGGTGGGTAGGTATTGGTCATGCGGGTACATTGATATCTGCGATTTTATTACTTTTTCGTCAGGGTTGGAGAACAGGTGTAAACCGTGCTGCAGAAGCGATGACCATTTTTGCTGTAATGTGCGCAGGTCAGTTTCCAATCTGGCATATGGGTAGAGTGTGGATGGCTTTCTTCGTACTGCCTTATCCAAATAGTCGCGGTCCATTATGGGTGAATTTTAACTCACCACTTTTATGGGATGTATTTGCGATCTCTACTTATTTTACAGTTTCTTTATTATTCTGGTACTCTGGTTTGTTACCCGATCTAGCTACTGTTAGGGATCGTGCTAAAACTAAATTACGCAAATTATTATATGGTGTAGCGTCTTTCGGATGGACTGGAAGTACCAAACATTGGCAACGCCATGAAAGTTTATCACTTGTATTAGCAGGATTAAGTACTCCATTGGTATTGTCAGTGCACACGATTGTATCATTTGACTTTGCTACTTCAATTGTTCCAGGTTGGCATACCACTATCTTTCCTCCCTACTTTGTGGCAGGAGCTATCTTTAGTGGATTTGCGATGGTACAAACCCTCATGATTATTTTAAGAAAAGTTTTTGGTCTACAAGATTATATTACCCTAGGTCATATTGAGGCAATGAATAAGGTGATTGTTTTGACAGGATCTATTGTAGGTATAGCCTATATCACAGAATTGTTTATAGCTTGGTATGGTCAAAATCCATATGAGTGGTACGCATTTAAAGAAAATAGAGCCAACTTATTTAGTCCCTATGGATGGAGTTATTGGTTAATGATGTTTTGTAATGTGGTGTCTCCTCAAATGTTTTGGTTCAAAAAATTGAGAAGGAATATCGCCTTCACTTTCTTCATGAGTATTATTGTTAACATAGGTATGTGGTACGAGCGTTTTGTAATTATCGTAACCTCTACTTATAGAGATTATTTACCATCCTCTTGGAGTACTTATTATAGTCCTTCTATTTGGGAGATTGGTTTTTATCTAGGAACTTTTGGTTTGTTCTTTACATGCTTCTTCTTGTTTTCTAAATACTTCCCTGTAATTGCAGTCGCTGAAATTAAAGCAGTATTAAAAACAAGTGGTGAAAATTACAAGCATAAAATGACAGACATTGAGAAGGCGGATGCGGAAAAGTTTTATATAGAAGAAGTAGAGCATGCGCATTAAAAATCATCTTTGATTTTAAAGAAAGTTAAGAGGATTTGAAAAGAATTAATTTATTTGAAGCGAATATAATCATCAAAAAGCCGAAGGATTAATCCGGAGGTTAAAAGTTAAATTTTATGGCTGGAGGAATTAAAAAATTTGTTGTAGGGTGTTTCGAAGATGAAGCGGTATTGTTCCCTGCGGTGAAGAATGTTCGCCGTGCAGGTTACAAAATTCATGATGTATACACTCCCTTTCCTGTTCATGGTTTAGATCATGCAATGGGTTTGAGAGAGACTAGTTTACATACTGCTGGCTTTATTTATGGTATTACTGGAACTACTACTGCTCTAACCTGCATTAGCTGGATCTTTACAAAAGATTGGCCATTGAATATTGGAGGAAAACCTCATTTTGCTTTGCCCGCATGGATACCAATTACTTTTGAGTTGACAGTATTATTCGCTGCAGTTGGCATGGTACTTACTTTTTGCTATTTATGTCAATTATCACCCTTTGTAAAAAAACATCATTTTCATCCTAGAGCTACCGATGATTTATTTGTAATGGCAATTGAGTGTACAGAAAAAACGAATGAAGCGGAGGTAACTGCTTTTTTAGAAAAGGCAGGTGCAATTGAAATAAACACTCAAAATGCAGAGACGGGTTGGTGGATTGGACGATATGATAAAGTACAAAAATTATACGCAGAAACTGAAAAGGGGTATTAATAATTTAGTTTTCAAAAAGAACTCAATTATTATGATTGAAAGCTTTGTCTAAATCTTAGGTTAAAATATAATAGTTTGTAAGATTTGCCTTCCTAAACATTCGTAAAAGGAAGGAGGAAAAAATAGAAAGAATGAAAAAAAATACGATTATAACCGTTTTATTATTTTCAGTTGCAGGGTTAGCTGTAATGACAGGTTGCGAAAATAAACGCAAGCCGGGTAAAATCTATG
The DNA here is from genome assembly GCA_945876095.1 of Chitinophaga pinensis. GTDB lineage: Bacteria > Bacteroidota > Bacteroidia > Chitinophagales > Chitinophagaceae > Ferruginibacter > Ferruginibacter pinensis_E. The sequence goes on along the minus strand of CAMCMP010000022.1, from coordinate 26,773 downwards.
TGCCTGATATGACCTACAGCCGTGCATTAGAAACCTATGCACCTTTAGACACTGTATTTTTTACTACGGATGAAATAAATCCTAAGGGTGAAATTTTTTATAACAGTAAGCCTGTGGCAGGTACGATCGCAAGAGGAGAGTTATTCCCCTACATGCTTCCGGATGATTCATTAGGGTATGCCTTGAGTGCTCAAGTAAAAAATCCTTTGCCTCCATTGGTTACAAAGGATAGTTTAGAATCTGCAAGGCTGTATAATATTAACTGTGCTATTTGTCATGGCGCTGGTGCGCAAGGCAATGGCCCATTAAGTACTTCTGGAAAAATTGGGGCAATTGCTAATCTTACTTTGCCAATTTATGTTTCAATGACAGATGGAACTATGTTTCACTCTATTCATTATGGAAAAAACAATATGGGAAGTTATGCAGGTCAGTTGAGTAGATTGCAACGTTGGCAGATTATTCAGTATGTTAGAACATTGCAGCCAAAGGCGGAGTCAGCTAAGGGTTCAGCAACGGCTGCTCCAAAAGCAGACAGCGCAGCGGTAGTAAAAAAATAATAAAAAAAGCATTCACTATAAATACAAGTTTAGATGTCTAAATCATTCGAGTTACCGGAAAATTATAATAAGTGGACTAAGGGCCTCATAGGCGCCGGTTTAATTGCTTTGCTATATGGCTTTATAGCATTTCATCCTTTTGAGCATGCAGGCCATGGTGAAAATGTAAATAGCACCCGTTTTTGGGCAGTGTTGTTGCAAAACAGTGTTTTCTTCCTTTTAATTACCAACGCAAGTATGTTTTTTATTGGGGTAACTACATTGGCGATGGGTGGTTGGCAGGTTGCATTAAAAAGAGTTCCCGAAGCTATCTCAAGTGTAGTACCTGTTTTGGGCATCATTACTTTAGTAATCTTGTTATCAATTGTTTGGGGCGGAAGAACTGATATTTTTCATTGGATTGACCCTGAATTGTACAATCCTGCTTCTCCAAAATTTGATAAAATATTAAATGGTAAAAAAGGATTTTTAAATCCTGTATTTTTTACCGTTTGGAGTATCCTTACAGTTTTTCTTTGGTGGTTCATCGGACAAAAAATGCGCTCTTTTAGTTTGCAAAGTGATGCAAATGGTCCAATGGATTATGAGACTGGAAAAAAATGGATTAATAAAAATATCTTGTGGGCTTCTTTGTTCATCGTATTCTTTGGATTGTCTGTAGGATCTACTATTCCTTGGCTTTGGATTATGAGTATTGATGCACATTGGTATAGCACCATGTTTAGCTGGTATACTTTTGCTAGCTCATTTGTAGCAGGCATGTCCTTGATAGCAATTTATATTGTATTCCTTAAAAATAAAGGACAACTAGAATATGTTACCGATGAGCATTTACATGATATTGGTAAATTTATGTTCGCCTTTTCTGTATTCTGGACATACCTATGGTTTTCTCAATACATGCTAATTTGGTATGCTAATATTCCTGAAGAAACTGGTTATTTCAAAATTCGTTTAACTGGTCCTTTCAGTGGAATATTTTTCCTAAACCTAGTAATTAACTTTCTTAGTCCTTTGTTAATATTCATGAAGAAGAGTGCTAAGCGTAACTGGACATTAGTGACTATTATGGCAGTATTGATTATTTTTGGTCACTGGATTGATTTTTGGCAAATGGTAATGCCAGGCACTGTTGCAAACCATGCCGCATTGATGCCTTTTGAATTTGGTATCGCTGCCTTATTTGTTGGAATCATCATGTGGAGAGTAGGTGTGTTTTTAAGTAGTCATCCAATGACAGCTAAAAATCACCCCTTCTTAAAAGAAAGCATTATACATCACACTTAATACCAAGGCTGACTGTATGAAAATATAGTTGACTTTAAAATAAAAAATAGAGCTAGACCATTTAATAAAAATTAATTAGAATAGCTTTTAAATAAACTAACCGATTAACCATTACTGAAAATAATTTTGCAACATGACAAATATTTTGTTGATAGTGATAGTAATAATGATTTTCATAGTCATCTTTCAAATTTCGAAAGCAAGTGAGTATGTAAGTGTTTTAAAAGGCGAAGAACAATCGCGTAAACAAAACAATAAGATTAACGCCTTTCTATTAATAGTTTTTCTTGTACTAGGACTAATTGGTTGCTGGTGGTGTAATAAATTGTACTACGGTAAAACTTTATTTGTTCAAGGAGCAGCATCAGAAATGGGTGAGAAAATTGACTTGATGCTTTACATTACCATCGCTGTTACTGGCGTGGTATTTTTTGCAACGCAAATTCTTTTATTTTGGTTTGCTTTTAAATACCAAGAAAAAGATGATCGCAAAGCGTATTATTTCCCTCACAATACCAAGTTGGAATTATTGTGGACTACCGTTCCTGCAATTTTCTTAACTATATTAGTAGTATTTGGTTTAAAATATTGGTTTAAAATGACTGGGGAAGCTCCTAAAAATTCGGTGATTATTGAAGTGACTGGACATCAGTTTGGATGGGAATTTCGTTACCCAGGTGCTGATAAAATATTAGGCAAAAAAGATTACCGACTTACTAAAGGTTCTAATTCTTTGGGAGTAGATTTTAATGACCCGGCTAGTTTGGATGACATGCACGTTTCTGCAACTGTCCATATTCCTGTTGGAAAACCAGTAAAGTTTGTGATCAATGCACAAGATGTTATTCATGACGTGGGTTTACCTCATTTTAGAATGAAGATGGATGCGGTACCAGGCATACCAACTACTTTATGGTTTACACCTCTATATACTACCGATGAAATGAAAGTACGCACTGGCAATCCTAATTTCGTTTATGAAATGAGTTGTGATCAGATATGTGGTAAAGGCCACTTTACTATGCGAGGTATTATTGTGGTAGATACACAAGAGGAATATCTGAAGTATTTGGCAACATTGGAACCTGAATATTGGTCCGTTTTTCCAGATAAAAAACCAGGTGCTCTAAAAACAGCAACTACCGATAGTACAAAAACTAAGGCTTCACTTGCAGCTATCATGCCTGCAGGTAATTAATTTTTTATAGAAAATAGGAAATAAAAATGAGTAACACAGCAACAGTACAAACAGCACAAGAAGCAGAAGTTCATGGAGTCCATCATGATGCTCATCATGAACATCACGAGCACCACGAAACATTTATTAGCAAGTATGTATTTAGTCAGGATCATAAAATGATCGCAAGACAATTCTTAATAACAGGAATGATCTGGGCAATCATTGGCGGATTATTTTCTGTATTATTTCGTCTTCAGTTGGGTTACCCTAACTCTACATTCCCTTGGTTGGAAGACTTATTAGGCCATTGGGCGAAAGGCGGAAAATTACAACCTGAATTTTACTATGCATTAGTTACCATGCATGGAACTATTTTGGTATTTTTTGTATTGACTGCTGGGTTAAGTGGAACCTTTGCTAACTTTCTTATTCCTTTACAAATTGGTGCAAGAGATATGGCTTCACCCATGTTGAATATGTTGAGTTATTGGTTTTTCTTTTTGGCTTCTATTATTATGTTCTCTTCCTTATTTGTTCAAACTGGACCAGCTAGTGGTGGTTGGACAATCTATCCTCCATTAAGTGCTTTGGGAGATGCTTCTAGTGGTTCAAAAATTGGAATGGATCTTTGGTTAGCAAGTATGGCAATGTTTGTTGTTAGCTCTTTGTTGGGCGGATTAAATTATATTACTACTATCTTAAACATGCGTACCAAGGGTATGAGTATGACTCGTATGCCGCTTACTATTTGGGCTTTATTTTTTACAGCCGTGTTAGGAGTTCTTTCTTTCCCTGTTTTATTGTCTGGAGCTATTCTACTTTTATTTGATAGAAATTTGGGAACTAGTTTCTTCTTAAGTGATATCGTAGTAAACGGAAAAATATTACCGAACGAAGGAGGAAGTGCCATTCTCTTCCAACATTTATTTTGGTTCCTAGGTCATCCAGAAGTGTACATTATTTTGTTGCCGGCAATGGGTATGTCTTCTGAAATTATTTCTGTGAATAGTCGCAAACCGATATTTGGTTATATGGCAATGGTTGGATCTCTATTCGCTATTGCAATCCTTGCATTTTTAGTTTGGGCGCATCATATGTTTGTTACTGGACTGAATCCTTTCTTGGGGGCTTTCTTCGTATTGCTTACCTTATTGATTGCAGTACCTTCTGCAATCAAGGTGTTTAACTGGCTTACTACTTTGTGGCGTGCTAATATTCGCTTTACACCTGCCATGTTATTTGCCATCGGATTTGTAAGTCTATTTATCAGTGGTGGATTAACAGGTATTTTTCTTGGAAATTCAGCGCTAGACATTCACTTACATGACACGTATTTTGTGGTAGCGCATTTTCATATTGTAATGGGAGTTGCTTCCTTCATGGGTATGTTTGCCGGTGTTTATCATTGGTTTCCTAAAATGTATGGTCGCTTTTTAAACAATACGCTAGGGTATATCCATTTCTGGGTTACTATCGCTGGCGCCTACTTAATTTTTTGGCCAATGCATTATGAAGGTTTAGCAGGTATGCCACGCCGTTATTATGATTTCTCTAATTGGGAGTCTTTTAAAATGTTTGGAGGATTGAATGAGTTCATCAGCTTTGTAGCCTTGATCGTATTTGCTGTTCAATTATTATTTGTATTTAACTTTTTCTATAGCATTTTTAAAGGAAGAAAAGTTAAAGATCTTAATCCTTGGGGTGCTAATACATTGGAGTGGACTACACCTATTCGTCCTGGTCATGGCAATTGGGTGGGTGAAATTCCTGAAGTATATCGTGGAGCATATGATTACGGAAAAGATGGAAGAGAGTTTATCCCTCAGACAGAACCAATAGGGGAAAACGAAAGTCATCACTAGCAGTGATGTAAAGAGTAGATTAAGGAGGGTGGAATGATTTTGTAGCGTACTATAAAAAAAGATTTTTGATAAGGATGTCGAATGATAAAACTACCATAACCAAATCTGCTTCAGTAGCATTGGTATCAGTTGTGAAAGATTATTTTCAACTAATCAAATTCACATTGAGTTTTTTGGTAGTATTTAGCACGGTAGTTAGTTATCTACTAGCTACTGATTATCGAAATGTATCACATGTGCTGTTATTGTTTTTAGCAGGCATGCTCATCACTGGTTCTGCTAACACCATTAACCAGATTTTAGAAAAGGATACCGACGCTTTGATGAAAAGGACAGCAGGTAGACCAGTGGCAAGTGGTAGAATGAGCGCGAATCATGCAACGGTTTTTGCGATCATCATAGGAGTGGCAGGATTGCTAATAATGCTACAGATATTTAATTGGCAAAGTTCTTTGATTGGTTTATTGAGTTTATTTATTTATGGCTTTATTTATACGCCCTTAAAAAAAGTAAATTCAGTAGCAGTTTTGGTGGGTGGATTACCGGGCGCTTTACCCTGCTTGATTGGTTGGGCAGCAGCTTATTACGACAGTCCAATAGAGTGGACGGGCGGTTGGGTAATCTTTGCAATTCAATTCATTTGGCAGTTTCCTCATTTTTGGGCAATTGCTTGGGTTGCTCACAAAGATTATAGCACGGCAGGTTTTAAACTATTGCCGAGCGATAAAGGACCCACTAAATTCACAGCAATTCAAACCATTATGTACAGCACTTTGATGCTGCCCATTGGCGTACTGCCTTATTATTATAATATTAGTGGCATTACTAGTTTGTGGATATTGATGGTTTGTAATATCGCAATGATCGCTTTGAGCATTCGTTTGTATATCAAGATGGATGTGGCTAGTGCAAGAAGGGTAATGTTTAGTTCTTATTTTTATTTGGCAGTTGTGTTCATTGCCTTGTTGGCAGATAAGGTGATTAAAAATTGACAACTGTTTTGATGACTAGTTTTAAAATTTAAAATAATCCCTTTACTGGGATCAATTATATGAGTACAGTGACAATCAAGCAAAGTAAAAAAATCCATCCTACTATGTTTACCCTTTGGGCGGGCATAGCAAGTATTATTATGATGTTTGCTGGATTAACGAGTGCTTATATAGTTAAACGTAATCAGGCCAATTGGACAACCTTTGATTTACCATTGATTTTTTGGTACTCAACGGTAGTTATTATTATCAGTAGTATCACTTTGCAATTATCGCACAAGGCTTTTAAACAGCGTGAAATGGCAAAGTATAGAGGATTAGTGATTGTTTCGTTGTTATTAGGTTTATTGTTTATTGTGATGCAGGGAATTGGGTTCAATCAGTTATGGATAAAAGGAATTACCCTAACTAAAAATGTATCTTTTTCTTTTTTGTATGTGATAGTAGGTTTACATTCACTGCATGTATTGGGAGGAGTGATTGCATTATTGGTTTTATTTGCCAATGCATTTAGTGCCAAAGTAAGAAATTATAATATTGTGCCTTTAGAAGTAATCAGTACTTATTGGCATTTTGTAGATATTTTGTGGATCTATTTATTGGTTTTTTTATTGATGATTCGATAATATTTATAAAGCATTTTATAGGCATTGAGAATTTACATAATTGCCAGTTTTTTTGAAGGAATTATTTTTTGAATAAATATTTTTTATAAAATAAAGTTTTATTAATGTCTACAGCAGCAGTACAGCAAGGAACAAAATGGTGGAGCGGGGGTAAAAGCCCTTTCAATGCTAGTTATGGAAAAGTGATGATGTGGTATTTCCTAATGAGTGACGCCTTTACTTTTGGCGCCTTTCTTATCAGCTATGGAACCATTCGGTTTAGTGTAAATGATTGGGCCGACCCTAACCAAGTGTTCAATTCTTTTCCTTTTGCAGGACACGCAAATCTTCCTTTAGCATTTGTAAGTCTAATGACTTTCATTTTGATCGCTAGTTCAGTTACGATGGTATTGGCTGTTCATGAAGGACATAACATGAATCGCAAGGGCGTAGAAAAATACATGATATTGACTATTATTGGAGGTATCGCTTTCTTAAGCTGTCAGGCTTGGGAGTGGACGCATTTACTAACAGGCGAACATGTGGCATTGCTAAATGATGGTACTTTATCTGTTTTACCTACGACGGTTAAAACAAATCCTTGGGGCGCTGCAGTATCTCATGAAGCAGTAGCTGCGGCTTTACAAAATACACCTCAAACTCAGTTGGCAGCTATTGCCGCTTCTCTCCATCATGGTACTGAAGTTCATAATGTAGCAGCAATGTCAAATGCTGAATTGATCAAATTCATTGAATCAGCTGATTTGCATGCTAGCCAAACTGGACCAATTGCATTTGGTGGATACTTCTTTGGTATCACTGGTTTCCATGGATTCCATGTATTTTCTGGTGTAATCATCAATATTATAATGTACATTAAAACAAAGCTAGGACACTTTGATCAACGTGGTCATTATGAAATGATTGAAAAAGCTGGTTTATATTGGCATTTTGTGGATTTAGTTTGGGTATTTGTATTCCTTTGTTTTTATCTAATATAATAATTAATTATTCATCGAATTATTTGATTAACCAATAAACGAATTATGTCAGAACACGCTTCTTCTCCAGAAATTACTTTTCATCCTGATCACTCCGGTGGCACTAAACAAATATGGAAAACATTTTGGCTTCTATCTGCTTTAACGATTGTTGAACTTATATTGGGATTATTGATTTACAATATTCACAAAGGTGAAAATCCAAACCATACCTTGGTACTTGCCTTCAAAGGAATGGTGTGTATTTTGACGCTAGCAAAAGCTTACTATATTGTCTCTATCTTTATGCATTTGGGTGATGAAGTTAGAAATTTGATCATGACGATTATAGTACCTCTTTGTTTATTTATTTGGTTTATCGCTGCCTTCCTTTGGGATGGAGATAGCTGGAAAAATTTGCGAAATCGCTACAACCGTACAGAGGTAAAGATTGAAAAAGTAGCCCCTGCTGCAAAGGAACATGGAGCAAAAGATTAATTTTTTGAATTAAATATTTTAAAAACCATCGTCCAATTGTCAGGAACGATGGTTTTTTGTTAGTTCAACTTAACTAAAATAATATGAACAGAAGGGCCTTATTAGGATTGTTATTGGCGTTTTTTTTTCCGCTAACGGGTTACTATTTAGTAAAATATTATAGTGACAAGGCGGTCAATATGCCCCGACGTTATTTTTATGATAGCGTAACTGTAATTAAAAAAAACGGCAAAGTTATTACTGATACTATTTGGCATAAGGCATCCAATATGACTTTCACTAATCAATTGGGAAAAACCGTTACCCTAGATTCTTTGAAGGGAAAAATACTAGTGATTGATTTCTTCTTTTCAAGGTGCCCTACTATTTGTCCGAGTATGGCTAAAAGTATGAAACGACTTCAAAATTCTTTTGTCAATAGCAAAGACAGCATCGTTCAGTTTATCTCTATTAGCATTGACCCAACCCATGATTCTGTACCTCAATTAAGAAAATTTGCCAATCAGTTTACATCCAATCATGATAGCTGGTGGTTTGTGACGGGCGATAAAAAAAGCATCTATGATTTTGCTTTGCATGAAATTAAAGCCAATATAGCAGATGTTGGTGCTGACACTGCCTTTCCTCATACAGAATACTTTTTCTTATTAGATAGAGATAGGGTGGTAAGAGGATGGTACAATGGATTTGATACTATTAAGCAAGCTAAATTGGTAAGAGATATTCCTTTGTTGATGTTGGAAAAAAGAAAAAAACGAACCTTCCAAGAATTTTTAAACGAGCTTTTTGGCTAATCTATTTATTGTCTGAAAATTTAAATTAAAAATATGTTACAACCTTCCATTGAGAAAAATGATCAGAAAGCCAAAATATTAATCTGGACTGTTTCTATTATTGTTTTTGTAGCGGTTGCTTTTTTGTCAAAATATAAGTTAATTATTGATCTAGGTTTTAATCCACACTTATTTGCAAAGGCCAATGCTGTAATTAATTCGATCGTGGCTTTTTTATTACTTGCAGGCTTGATTGCAATTAAGCAAAAGAAATATTCTTTGCACAAAATGATTATGCTAAGCGCGATGGCGTTGTCAATATTATTTCTTCTGTGTTATATAGGGCATCATTTATTGGCTGGAGAAACTAAATACGGCGATATCAATCACGATGGATTGGTGGATGATGCGGAGAGGTTACAAGTGGGAGGCTTAAGAACGCTTTATTACATTATTTTAGTAACGCATATACCTTTAGCAGCAATCATTTTGCCTTTTATATTATTTGCCGCTTACCGAGCTCTAACGGGCGAGTATGAGCAACATAAAAAGCTAACCAGGATCACCTGGCCTGTATGGTTTTATGTAGCCATTACTGGGGTAATTGTTTATTATATGATTAACCCCTACTACAGCTAAATTTTAACTGCATTATTAATTGAAGATTTAAGCTCTTTCAATAATAATTTTTGAACTGCCTAAATAGGTTACAATGATTTGAATGCGATCACCAATCTTCACCTCAGGTGTTAGTGCTATATTTTGGTTTTTAGCAATGGGTAGTTTAGCTTGTATTTTATTTCCTAAAATATTTACAAAAATTCCATGAGGGGTAATTTTAAAAACCTCCGCTTCAATGGGTGTTTTACTTTCCAAATATTTTTGTGCGGTAACATATTCATGAATGAATATTGATTTGTAAGGAGCTGCAGTAGCCTTATCAGGCCTATCTGTATTTTCTAGTTTAAAAAAATAAGGCTCATTTAAATTACTATCTACCGGTTTTCTTTCCCATGGAGATAATTTGAGGGAAAAGAAAATATAGCTACCTGTTTCCTTTACAAAATATTCATCCTCTACTTTTTTGAGGTAGCCAACAAATCTGTTTTCAATAGCAGATTTATTGATAAGGTTGTCTAGTGCATTATTGAATTTGAATTCCATACAGTCTGCAATCATTTTATCGCCTCTAGCAGATAAATTGATTACAAAACTCACCTCATCGCCTACATGAAAGTGATGAATTCTTTTGATGATTTTCTCAGCCTTTAATTTTAACTGCTCTTTCTCACTAATATTTCCAGTAATCGATTTCTTCTTGCCGTTGAGCATGTACTCGATTGTAGCAAATTCCTTATCATGATTGATAAAGGTAATCTTGCCCATAATAGATTCTGTAGCCATATATTTTTAATTGATCGAAATTGATTCCGATAGGCAAAAGTAAGTGCAAAATTTACATTTGAGAATTTATGTGCATAAGCACTGGCGTGGCGTTGCCTTTCAGGAAATTTCTATTGTAGATTATAAGGTTAATTCGATTGCCGGATCCCAAAATAATTCATTAAAGCCAACGATTTTATCTTCTTTCACGATGATCTTTTCTTTTTTCAAAAGGGCCTCCATCAGTGAAGGGGGAGAAAAATGAGCTTTACCAGTCAATAGGCCATTTCTATTAACTACCCTATGAGCGGGAACGGGAGGATGAACTGAGTGTGCAGCATTCATTGCCCAGCCAACCATTCTTGCAGAAAGCCCAGTTCCTAAATACCGTGCAATGGCACCATAAGAACTTACCCTGCCTTTTGGAATTTGTCTTACTACCTCGTGTACATCCTTAAAAAAAGAATACTCTTTTGGTTGGGACGGTAAATCATTATTGGAAGACTTTTTCTTTAGCATTGATTACAAATTATTCTTGGCTTTGCTTTCAAGTAAATCTTTTATTTTATTTTCAGGAACGTTACAGTATTCATAAGGACAATGCTTGCATCTATTACCACAACAGGTCCCTCTTTGCAAATGGTGTTTTTCGGTTAATACTACATAACCATCCTCATTGTAATAAAAATCTTCTCCCTCTACTAAGTTATCCATATTATAATGAGTAGTTATTGATTTTCTGTTTCTTTTAATAATAACTGCAATTGTTCATCTAAATCTGCAATGACTGCTGGTAATTGAAATTTAAGATAAAAGATTTTATTGCTTCCAGCAATGTCTAAGGCTTCGTAATGGGTTTTAATCCTGAGAGATTCGCTAGGATTATTGGCGTAAACATCATTACAATCTTCTAAAAGTATCAATTCGTATAATTCAATTACTTTTTTAGTGAACGCATATAATTTAGGTGAATCTGTTTTTAAATGAATACAACCATTTGGCTGGAGTAGCTGCTTGTAGAGGCGAAGAAAAGCAGGATGGGTTAATCTTTTTTTTGATTTTGAAGTTCTTAACTGCGGATCAGGAAAAGTGATCCAAATTTCATCTACTTCTGATAGATTAAAATAATTACTAAGCAAGGTGATTTGTGTTCGAAGAAAGGCAGCATTGTTGATATTGGCATCGAGACATTTTTTTGCTCCAATATACATTCTATTTCCTTTGACATCTACCCCTATAAAATTTTTATCAGCAAAAATTGCTGACAGTCCAACGGTATATTCTCCTCTACCACAAGCCAATTCCAATACTATTGGATGGTCATTTTTAAAAAAAGAATTCCATTTTCCCTTCATTCCTTCAGGGTATTCTAATACGTTGGAAAAGGTTTTAATGTCTGCAAAACGTTGTAATTTCTTTTGTCCCATTCTGAAGCAAATATAATTATAGTAAAGAGAACTGATCAAAAAAATGAAAGGAAAGGTTAAATAAATGTGAATGAATCGATGGAGATATAAATTTTAAGAAGACCAATTAAACCTCTTACTTAAAGCTTAGTCATAGGAAAGTCAGCAATTTTATAAACCTGAAAATTTTATTCAATGAAAAAAACAGTTACGCTTTCATCCTTGTTACTTATAGTTATAATTTTTCAGTTCTGTACAAAAACTGACAGCCTAGTTGTTTCTACTAAACCAGTAACTACTTCAACTCCTGTAATGATATTCACCTCTTATAATTATTTGGATACTTATCCTGCACATATTCAAGCAGCATTAGCAACTTCAGACAATACACCTTCTACGAATCCAATAACCAATGAAGGTGCTAACTTGGGACGAATATTATTTTATGACAAGCAATTGAGTAGAAATGGAACTACTAGCTGTGCAAGCTGTCACCAGCAGCAAAATTCTTTTAGTGATTCTGTAGTTTTGAGTAGAGGTTTAGATGGAGGTTCTACCACCAGGCATTCGATGGCGCTTTTAAATATTCGCTTCTATAAATCTGGAAAAATGTTTTGGGATGAGCGAGCTGCTTCTGTTGAAAAGCAAGCGCTTCAGCCAATACAAAATCATTTAGAAATGGATTTGACTTTAGAGCAATTAGAAGCGAAGGTAAAATCCTTGACTTATTATCCTTCACTATTTCAAAAGGCTTTTGGCAGTTCCTTGATTGACTCTGTACTTATTGCAAGAGCTCTGTCTCAGTTTGAAAGAAGTATTGTTACCTATCAGTCAAAATACGATCGTGTAAAACAGGGCTTAGAAATATTTACTGCTGCTGAAGCGGCGGGCGAACAGTTATTTTTGACGGTTCCTGCAAATAGAACTTGTGCAAGTTGCCACAATCCACCTATGTTTATTACTAGCAGCCCAAGTGCTCCCTTTGGACTTGCTGATGCCAAAGATTTGGGTATTAACAATCGAGGGAATTTTAAGTCGAGTTCTTTGCGTAATATTAGTATTCGATCCAATTTGTTTCATAATGGAAGTGTGGCCAATGTGCAAGAAATGCTCAATGCAGGGAATCCAGGAACTGGCAAACAGTCCATTCCGTCTCATTTTTTAAGAACGGCTGATATTCCCAATATGATGGCTTTTTTGAATACTCTTACTGATAGGACTATTTTGACCGAAGCAAAGTTTTCAGATCCATTTGCTCTGAAATAGTTGACCATCAAAAAGGGATAAGTGCCTGTTTGGTGAAGCTTTTGATTAAAATAAAAGTCAACTATTTAATTCTGATATTTCCTTTGGAATAGAGGGCTTTTACTTTTTTGCCTTGATGCAAAAAAGTAACAAAAAAAATCAATCCTGCGAATAAAAAGGCTGAAATTTTAACTATCAGCCTAAAATCAAGGAACTCGCGGGTAGAGTAAGTTACTTTAATGGCCATGCTCGCTCAGACAGCCTTGATTTCTTAACAGCTGATAGTTAAAATTTCTAGCACTTTTTATTCGAGGGCGTAAAACAAAGGATTGACTAACAATTATTGCGAAATTAGAATACTTCCATACTTTAAAGGATGTGATTTTTTAATGGGTTATATTTCAAATTTCTAGCAATTTTATTCGAGGGCGTACTAACAACAATTAGGTCAAATTTTCTGATTCTAGTTTTTGAGGGTCAACTAAATAGTAATTGGCTTAAATTCTAAAGAATTAATATTTCTGGCACTCTGAATCTCCTTTCCTACAATAACATTTTATTATCCAATCCGATAATATGAAAAATTCATTATCTTCAAGGATGGCTTTGGCTTTCTTTTATTGATTGCATTTTCGAATAGTCAAACTATGCTTTTAAATCTTCACCCTTTATTTCTTGCCCCTAATTGAGGGAATAAAATATAATTGTTGTATGAAAAATAAAAACCAACTTCTCGCTATTGCCATTGGCATTGTATTGTTGATATCCTCTACAGTATTTAGCAAGGCAAATAATATTTTTAATCCATCTATATTATCTAGTCGACAAGAATTGGCTTCTTTGCTTTCAACAAAATCTGGAGCGGGCAAACTAAAAAATTGCCGCGTATTGGTATATACTAAAAATGGCAAGGGTTATGTACATGACAATATAGCTGCATCCGTAATTTGTATTCAGGAGTTGGCGGCTGCCAATAAATTTATGGTAGATGTTTCTGACGACCCTTCCGTTTTTAATGAAACCAATTTAAAAAAATACAACCTATTAATTTTCTCTAGTACCAACAATGATGTGTTTGATACTGATGAGCAGCGACTGGCATTTAGAAGGTATATTGAAGCAGGCGGAGGCTTTGTGGGTATTCATTCTGTTACTGGTACAGAGCGAAATTGGACTTGGTTTAAAATGATGGTGGGAGAAACTTTTACCTGGCATGCTTCCTTTCAGACTTTTACTATTAAAAATATTGACCCTACACATCCTTCTATGCAAGGAGTTCCATTAAAATGGACCAAGGCGGATGAATGTTATTTTGGAAAACAACTTTATCCAGGAATAAAAGTTTTAATGATGCACGATTTATCTACACTAGATAAAAAAGACACTCAATTAATTGCTACCCATTCAGGATCTTTTGCCAATTTCTTTCCAGCTGTTTGGTATCAATCATTTGAAGGAGGAAATATTTGGGTTACTACATTGGGCCATGATAAAGCGAATTATCAAGAGGCTACTTTTAAGAATCATTTATTACAGGGAATAAAATTCATTGCTAATCAGTATAAGGGAATTGATTATTCAAAAGCAGTTGCTATGAATAAGGATGCCCAGCTTAAAAATTAATTTTATGTCTATTTCAAAAAAAATTGACCGTAGAAGTTTTGTAAAAAACTCTTTGAAAGCAAGTGCTGCCACTGGTATTGCTATTACCGGTTTTCCAACCATTATCCCAGCCTCTGTTTTGGGTAAAAATGCACCTAGTAATAGAATAAATATTGGCGCTATCGGTGTAGGAAGAATTTCAAGGGATCATGATATGTTTGAAACGTTGAAGTATAGTCATGCAAAAATTATGGCAGTTTGTGATTTGGATAGTAAACGATTGGCCGATGGAAAAAAATATGTAAATGATTATTACTCTAAATTATCAGGCACTTCTTACAATGGCGTAACCATGTATGATGATCATCGTGAGTTGCTACTGAATAAAGATATAGATGCAGTATTGATAAGTACGCCGGATCATTCACATGCTTATCTTGGTATTCATGCAGTAGAGGCGGGCAAGGATGTTTATTTACAAAAGCCTGCATCCCTCACTATTGCAGAGGGAAGGGCATTGAGTAATGCAGTGCATCGTACCGGAAGAATTCTGCAAATTGGAAGTCAGCAGCGATCGACTGAGCAATTTAGGTATGCCGCAGAATTAGTTCGCAATGGAAGAATTGGTCAATTAAAAAATGTATATGTTGGTTTGCCTGGCGACCCAGGTGGGGATGTAGAACCTGATATGCCGGTACCTAAAAATTTAAATTATGATGCCTGGTTAGGCTCCACTCCTGAAGTTCCTTACACAGAAAAAAGAGTGCATCCTCAAAATGATTATGGCCGTCCGGGTTGGTTGCGCTGCGAACAGTTTGGTGCGGGAATGATTACAGGCTGGGGTGCTCATCATGTTGATATTGCTCATTGGGGAATGGATACAGAATATACTGGTCCGGTGGAGATTTCAGGCAATGCTGATTTCCCTAAGAGTGGTTTGTGGAACGTGCATGGGCTTTTTAGAACAGAAGGAATTTATGCCAATGGAGTAAAAATGATTATTAGCAATGAAATTCCCAATGGAATAAAATTTGAAGGAACAGAAGGTTGGATTTTTGTGAGTAGGGGTAATTATAGAGCTAGTGCAAGTGATCCTGTTCAAAATACGGAGAATGCAAAATCATTAACTGCCAGCAATGAGAAGATAATCAAATCTGTAATTGGAGAAAATGAAATTAACTTATATAGAAGTAAAGAGCAACATGGCAACTGGCTAGATTGTATTAAGACGAGGGTACAACCAATTTCCCCTGTTGAAGTTGGACATCGCTCTTGTTCTACTTGTTTATTACATCATATTGCAATGAAATTAAAACGTAAAATTTATTGGAATCCAATGGAAGAAACTTTCTTTAAAAAGGGATCGGTAAAGGTGGATCTTTATGATTCAACGGGTAAATCTGTTGGGCAGCGAGAAATTGAAGTAGAGCAACCTGATGAGGAGGCCAATAGCCTATTAAATAGACCGCATCGTTTGGGTTATGAAATAAAAGGACTTGTGTAGTTAATAATTTAGATGAATATTAATTAATAAAAAATAAAAAATGAAGGAGTCAAATTCAGATCGTAGAAAATTTTTAAAAAACACCACTGCTTTATCGGGGATGCTACTGTTTGGTAGTCTATCCGATAAAACAAAAGCGACTACTATTATTAAACCTGTTCCAATGAAAGTTTATCCCAATAGAATCAAATTCGCAGTAATTAATATCAATCATAGTCATATTAATTCTATGACAGAAGCTATTAAAAGAGGAGGTGGAGAATTGGTAGCACTTTATGCTAAGGAACCAGAACTAATTGCAGAATATTTAAAAAAATTCCCAGAAGCTAAATTAGTAAAAAGTGAAAAGGAAATCTTAGAAGATCCATCTATTCAATTGGTATTAAGTTCTGGAATACCGGATGAGCGTGCTCCGCTTGGTATAAGAGTGATGCAGCATGGAAAGGATTATTTAACAGATAAACCAGGTGCTATTAGTTTGGCGCAATTGGCTGAGGTGAAGAAGGTCCAAAAAGAAACCAAACGTATTTATTCAATTATGTACAGTGAACGGTTGGAAAATAAAGCAACCGTTAAGGCGAGTGAATTGGTTGAGTCAGGGGCAATCGGCAATGTAATTCAAACGGTGAATTTGGCACCTCATCGAATTAATAATGGAACCAGACCTGATTGGTTTTATGATAAAAAAAGGTTTGGTGGAATCTTAACTGATATTGGTTCTCATCAGTTTGATCAGTTTTTACATTTTACAAGTTCTACCGAAGCAGAAATATTACTATCGCAGACAGGGAATGTCCATCATCCTCAGCGTCCAAATTTTGAAGACTTTGGAGATGTGATGTTGAAGGGCAATGGCGGATCAGGTTATATTCGAGTTGACTGGTTTACTCCGGATGCTTTGGATACTTGGGGAGATGGCAGGTTGACTATTTTAGGTACTGAAGGTTATATAGAGGTTCGTAAAAATACAGACGTTGCATCTGGAAATAAGGGAGGCAACCATTTATATATGGTCAATCATAAAGAAATGAAGCATATTGATTGTAATAATGTGAACCTTCCATTTGGGGGATTGTTTGTGGATGATGTGCTCAATCGAACGGAGACTGCTATGACACAGAAGCATTGTTTTTTAGCAACTGAAATGGCGGTGACTGCTCAAAAATTATCAAAGCCGTTGGTGTTGAAAAAGTAAACTTATAACTTTGGCAATATTTATTTTGTAAAATAGTATCAGGCAGCTGTAGAGTTTCAGTAAGTGGCAGTTTAAAAATAGAAATTTTGTTGAAATTGAAATTTTATGATTAAATTTATTTCCAATAATGCATTTTAAAATATAATAAATACTGTCAAATGAAAAAAATCATCGCTTTGCTCCTTATTGCTACCATTGGATTTCAGTTTATTTCTTCAGCTCAGAAGACGGAAATCAACTCTGTTCATCTTTTTGACTTAGACCCACAGCTAGAACAAAGGTATTTGGACTACATAAAAAGGTTAAATGCAGTTATAAAGGGAATTGGTTATCCCAAAAATTATTATAGTGTTTTAAGAGTAAAATCAGATGACACATCTGATGGTTACAGGTATTGTGAAATTGGTCATTGGGTAAATGAAACAGTCTATAAAGCTATTCATACAAATGCAAAATTTTTGGCTCTAAAGGAAGAGGAAATGAAAAGTGCTGTTTATATTAATCAACAGTTGTATCGTAGATATTATACTTTGTTGAGTAATAATAATTAATTTGAATGTGGGAATTATTATTACTAAAAAATTGCATTTAAATTGAAAATATAGCTGGATGCTATTGAAATAAATATATCTAAGCCTTTCTCAAGTTCAACTTGAAAAAGATATTCAAAGTAAATGAATACTAAAATCCGGCAATCAATACTTTGCCGGATTTTATATTTGGGAATTATTGTAAGGCCTAAAAAAACCTTTTATTTTTTAGGATTCACCGCTTTTGCCATTTCCCTAACTCACTTGCTGCTGTATAAGAAAGTTTTAAATTCGAACCTTTATTCGAGGGAGTAATTTATATAATTTAAGCTGTGGATTGATAAGTCCTTTACAAATTGCAACTAAAATAAACACCTACCTTTAAATTAATAATTACTATTTCATGAAAATTTATTTTTACTTATTATTAGGTTCTATATTATTTGCTAGCCAAACGAATGATGTTTATAGTCAAAAAGCTCCAATACCAAAAAGTAAAAATGCCTTTGTAGTTATTTCCCATCGTGGCAATCATGTGGCGGCACAAGAAAACACTTTGGCTGCTTTTCAAAATGCAATTAACGTTGGCGCGGATTATGTAGAGATTGATTTGCGGACTTCTAAGGATAGCCAGTTAGTTATCATGCATGATGCAACGGTGAATAGAATGACCAATGGAACTGGAAAAGTGAGTGATCTAAATTGGGCTGAATTAAAACAACTAAAAGTGATTGATAAAAATCACTCTGAATGGTCTGAACAATCTATCCCGCTTTTTAGAGAGGTATTGAAACTTTGTAAAGGCAAGATTAATATTTATCTCGATTTTAAAAATGCAGATGTCAGTACTTCTTATCAAGCTTTGAGGAAAGCAGGTATGCAATATTCGGTAATCGTTTATATTAATGCAGCCCATCAATTGGTAGAGTGGAAAAAGATAGCACCTCAAATTCCATTGATGGTAAGTTTGCCCGATAGTATTCAATCTGCCGCACAACTAAATATTTTTCTAGATCAATATAAGATTCACTTATTGGATGGTTCCTACAAGGATTATACAGTGGAAATGGTTAACGCAGCAAAGGCTAAAAACATTCCCGTATGGCCCGATATTCAATCAGCTACAGAAGGACCTGAGCAATGGGAAAAAGCAATCAACACAGGTTTTACAGGATTGCAAACAGATCATCCAGAGGCAATGGTGAATTATCTGAAAAATAGGTTACAGCAATTGAAATATAATCAATAGGCAATAGTAAAAAATTGAATAACATGAACTTGAAATCAAGTATAGTTTTTCGAATACTTTTAAATGGGGTTGGACTATTATTTTTTCTAGCATATCCACTTTCTTTATGGAGCCAGAATAAGAAAATAAATCTTGCTACCGATGTAGTAACTGTTAGTTGGAATAATAAAAGACCAATAGGAACAGTTCAGGTAATCAATGGTAATTTAAAAAGCATTAAAATTTTAAAAGGTAGTGGGGAAATAAAAGGCAATCATTTTGAATTCACTTCTTCCCTCAACTCCAGCATTACGATTGAAATTGAAAATAGTCAAAACAATCCCGGACCTGGCGCAACATTGATTTCAATTAAAACTAATGAACATCCGTTTTCATTTTTTTTGAGAGATATCACTAAAAACTTTCCTATTTATATTCCTGATTATTCAGTTGTTGTACTCAGAGATTTGGACAGTCGCTCATTTGCTGAAGTTGAATCGAATATTCTAACTCGTAAACTTACCACTAAGACTCAAAAAATTGAATTGCAACCTGAGGAGTCATTTGCATCTGTTGAAAAAAGAACACTCAATCAATCAGTACCTACCTGGTTAGGTCTATCAAGAGATTTCCGTATTTTTCAGATTACTGAAAGCATGCCAGATGATCCATTGGAGTCAAATATAATTACTCCAAAATTTTCTTCCTCATCACTTATTTTGCCGGGAGTTAAGAAGGATCCTGTTTCATATTCATATACTGTAGGACGTGGTGTGGGTAATGAAATAAATACGCATCGTAGACTTGAAGATGGTGTACTCCCTATCCTTCATTCCGTGCACAAAGATGATGACATAGAATATAATTCCACTTACTTTGTTTCTTTGGAGAATGCTCCGCTTACTCAACAAAAGGGAACCGATTATCTAGTTGCAGATAAGTACAGTGGTGGGCATATGCTTACCGAAGCACAAGAACAAAAAGTGAAAACCAGGCTTGAGGCAACACTCAATATTAAAGAAGAAACTGTTTTATATTTTAGGTCTGTAATAACCAATACAGGTAAGGCACCCCGTTATGCTTGGTTTAAAACGATTAAACCAGGAAGCGCTTGGTGGCAGAAATATCCCTATAAATATGATTCGAACACTGGATTATCAAATTATTCAAAGGACAGTGTATTTTGTATTTCTAAACTAAACGGGAATCCTTTACCAAACGAAGAGATGGCTGTTTTGCTTCAACCTGGTGAAAAGGCGGTTTTTGAATTTTCTCTTCCACATGCTCCAATTCCCAATGAACGGGCTTTGACGCTTGCAGCGCAATCATTTGATAAAAAGTTTATAGAGTGTAAAAAATTTTGGCAGGAAAAACTATATAAAGCAGCTCAGATTCACGTACCTGAAAAGCGGATAGACGAAATGATACAGGCTGGATTGCTTCACCTTGATTTGGTTACCTATGGAAATGAACCTAGCGGAACACTGCTTCCTGCAATAGGTGTATATACCGCTATCGGCACCGAAAGTTCTCCTATCATTCAATTTTATAATTCCATGGGTTTGCAGGATGTTGCAAAACGGTCATTAACTTTTTTTCTAGACAAGCAACATGAGGATGGGTTTATGCAGAATTTCGGCGGTTACATGGTAGAGACTGGTGCTGTATTGTGGTCATTAGGTGAGTATTTTAGATATACGAATGATAAAGAGTGGATAGAATATATAAAACCAAAAATTTTAAAATCATGTGATTTTCTTTTACAATGGAGAGAAAAAAATAAATTGGAAAAACTGCGTGGTAATGGATACGGAATGATTGCTGGTAAAGTTGCAGACCCAGAAGATGACTTCCATCAATTTATGCTCAATGGGTATGCTTACCTTGGTTTAAGCCGCGTAGCAGAAATGTTAGCGAAAGTAGATCCTGAACAATCTAGCCGGATTAATAAGGAAGCTGAAGCATGGAAAAAAGATATTAGGGAATCGTTTTTTAAAGCGATGGGAAATTCTCCAGTAGTTCCGCTTGGAGATGGGACATGGAGCCCAACTACACCGCCATGGACAGAAGCTACTAGTCCAAGAGCACTGTATTTTAATAAGGAAAATTTTTATTCTCATGGAACATTTACAGCTCCAGATGTATTACTAGGGCCTTTGTATCTTGTTTTCTGCGAAGTGTTAGGTGTTAATGAGCCAGCATCCAAAATGATGTTAGATTATCACAGTGAATTATTTTATCAGAACAACGGAGCATTCAGTCAACCTTATTATAGTCGACATAATTGGCTTCAAGCTAAACTTGGTTTAGTCAAACCGTTTTTAAAAACCTATTACAATACCTTTTCTGCTCTTGCAGACAGGGAGACCTATACTTTTTGGGAGCACATATTTCATGTCAGTCCGCACAAAACGCACGAAGAGGCTTGGTTCTTAATGGAAACAAGATGGATGTTGTATTTGGAAGATAATTCAACACTGCGATTATTAAATACAGTTCCACGGAAATGGATGGAAGATAAAAAATCCATCGAACTAAATAATGTACAAAGTTATTTTGGGCCGTTGACTGTAAAAGTAAATTCCAAAATCTCCCAAGGGTATATAGAGGCTACAATCCAATGTAATTCGGAAAGAAAGCCTCAAGAAGTAACGATACGATTACCTCATCCAGCAGGTAAAAAAGCTAGAAAGGTAATAGGGGGTGAATACAATCCCGTGACTGAAACAGTTACAGTGAAATCATTTAATGGAAAAGTTTATGTGCGCGCTGAGTATTAATCAATATAAATCTGTTTTCATTTTGGTCTGCAAGATGGAAAATCCACGCATAATGACCCCCTTGCGCCAAGGCAATTTGACCTAGCAACGCAAAGTTTTAATAACCCAAATTCGCCAAATTAAATTGATCCCCCATTTGCATTGTATTTCAGGTAGCTATTATGTTGCAACCAATTTGTAGTTGTAATATATTTAGGGGTTAGGTTAAAATGGTATTGTGTGGGATAATAACGTGGATTTTCCACATTAAGCGCTCGTGGAGCTTTGCAATTATTTAGAGGGTTATTTGCAGGTGTTTTTTGTTGTCTAAAAATAGTCAGAATCCGCCAAAGGGTGGGGAATGTAAGAAAAACTCAAACATTTGGCGATTGGTATAAACATTTGTAATATTAGCATTTAAAAAAATCAGCAATCCATACATAAATTCAATTACTCAAAGAATCAAAAATAAACTTTTATGAAAAATTTTCGCCTGATGTTCAAAAAATACAACACATTTAAGCCCTTAGCATTTGTACTGATTAGCCTTTTGGGCTACCATATTGCTACTGCACAAACTACTCCTACAAAATTCATAGACCCTGCCAATATGAATCTGTCGGTCCGTCCCGGAGATGATTTTTATAATTACGCTAGTGGCCCCTGGTTAAAAAACAACCCAGTTCCTGCAAAGGAAACCCGTTGGGGTAGCTTTAACGAGTTGAGAGATTTTAACATCAATGCCGTAAAAAAATATTGGAAAATGCTGTTGCAGACAAAACTGCCGCTGAAGGCTCTTTAACAAAAAGAGTAGCCGATTTTTATACAGCAGGTATGGACAGTGTTGCTATTGAAAAAAGAGGTGTAAGTCCTATTATGCCTTATTTACAAAAAATTAATGCCATCAGAAATATAGATGAATTGATAAGTGAAATAAATCAGTTGCGTACCATGGGTATTGCCAGCCCGCTGTTTAGTTTTTTTATTGGGCAAGACAGGAAAAATGTAGAGCGAATGATACCACAACTTGGTCAGGGTGGCACTAGCCTGCCAGACAGAGATTACTACCTTAAAAGTGAAGGCCGTAATAAAGCAATACAGGGGGCGTACAAAAAATACATCACTACTTTATTTACACTTACCGGTGTACCAGAAAAGCAGTCTGCATTAAATGCCAATGCCATATTTGACCTAGAGAAAAAAATAGCTGCCGCACAAATGAGCAGGGTAGAAATGAGGGATGCTTACAAAACTTATAATAAATTTTTGGTGGCAGATCTTAGCAAAAGCACACCCAATCTAAATTGGCAGCTAATACTCACCCAATTAAAAGTAACTGGCCAAGACAGTATATTGGTTAATAATCCATCGTTTTTTAAAAGTGTAGATAGCCTGTTGGTTTCCGTATCGATGCAGGATTGGAAAACATACTTGCAATGGAATATATTAAACGAAACAGCTCTCAGATTAAGTTCGCCATTTGTAGCTGCTAATTTTGCCTACAACCAGGTTTTGAGCGGACAGCGGATTCAAACACCCCGTTGGCAGCGGATCTCCACTTTAACAGACGGTTCTATTGGTGAGTTACTGGGGCAATTGTATGTAAAAGAATATTTTAAACCCGCAGCCAAAGCCCGTATGGCAGAGTTGGTAGCTAATCTAAGAAAAGCTTTTGCTATCCGCATTAATCAATTAGAATGGATGAGCCCAGCAACTAAAATAAAGGCACTGGCCAAACTAGCAGCCTTCAGGCCAAAAATTGGTTATCCTGATAAATGGAAAACCTATGATGGACTTGCAATAAGCAGCAATCAATATTTTGAAAATTGCACCAATTTTCAAAAATGGTCTTATGATTTTATGATCAGCCAATTAGGTAAGCCGGTAGATAGAGAGCGTTGGGGAATGACACCGCCTACAGTAAATGCGTATTACAATGCTACACTCAATGAAATAGTTTTCCCTGCAGGTATTCTCCAATTTCCATTCTTTGATTCTGCTGCAGATGATGCGGTAAACTATGGCGGTATAGGCGCTGTAATAGGCCACGAAATGAGTCATGGCTTTGATGACAATGGCAGTAAATACGATGCAGATGGCACACTAAGAAACTGGTGGACAGAAGAAGACCGTACAAAATTTGATGCCAAAACAAAACAATTGACCACACAGTTTGACAACTATACCATACAGGATAGCATTCATGTAAATGGTAAACTAACCTTGGGCGAAAATATTGGTGATTTGGGTGGATTGAATGTAGCTTATGAGGCATTTAAAATGACGAGCCAGGGGAAATCATCCAAAAAAATTGATGGCTTTACACCAGATCAACGATTTTTTCTTGCCTGGGCGCAGGTATGGCGTGGTAATATTCTAGCCCCAGCAGCTGCACAATTAATACTTACCGATCCGCATTCCCCGGGCCAATACAGAACCATTGGAACCCCTGTAAATATGGATGCCTGGTACAAAGCATTCAATGTAAAGGAAGGTGATAAATTGTATAAGAAATCAGAAGACAGGATAAGAATCTGGTAAGATTTGCCAAAAAATACTTAATAAATAATCAGCCGGTTTGGCTAAAAGGAGGATTGGTTTAAAAGCCAATCTTCCTTTTTTAATAAAACTACCACCAATAATGGAAGGTTAATATCAAAAAGTGCCTTCCAACGGAATTTATCCATTCCATAAATATTTTATTTACAACGAATTATAAAAAATCACAGGTAAATCTCCCTAATTTCTGGCATTTTCTGGCGAGCCATCACCACTAAGTTAAATTGCAAAAAAATTATTATCTAAATCTTTTGTGATTGATTTAGTATATCAGAACAGGAATTTGAGTCGCTATTGCTTATTTGTGGAAGTGAGTAAAGAATAGTACTCCTTTCAACGTAAGAGGAATGTTTTTATAATAGTATAATTATCTCTTACAAATATGATAAAAGACATGTAAATTTAGTTAGAAAACAGCCAAAGATTGTACAGAAAAAAATTACACATTCACAAAAACATGAAACACTCCTTAAGGAAAAGTACTCTTTAGTTTGACGACGTATATTAAAATGTATTAAAAATGGTTAATATCATATGGTTAGTATTGGTTTTATTTGCCTTATTATATATTTATGTTTTTGCTGTTGATATCATTAAAAACAGAAACAATCTTGAAAATGTAAGTTGGGTTAAAACGGGACTTATTGGTTTTTTTGTAAACTTTTTTGACGTATTGGGTATTGGTGCATTTGCGCCACAAACAGCTCTTTTAAAGTTTACAAAACAAACCTCTGATAAATTAATTCCAGGCACCATGAATGTGGCAAACACATTGCCGGTTTTAATTCAGGCTCTCATTTTTATTCAAGGTGTTGAAGTGGAGCCCATAACTTTAGTCGTTATGTTTTTAACCGCAATGATTGGTGCAATTTTAGGAGCTGATATTGTTGGAAAACTTTCCGAGAAAAATATAAGGTTAACCATCAGTATTGCATTATTAATTACTGCAGGATTCATGTTCGCCAATAAAATGCACTGGATATATGGCGAAGGTGTGGCGATTGGAATTCATGGATGGAAGTTAGTTATTGCAGGGATTGCAAATTTTATTTTAGGAGCAATGATGACTGCTGGCGTTGGTTTATATGCACCCTGTATGGCGTTAGTTTATTTGTTAGGATTATCACCTCAAGTGGCGTTTCCTATCATGATGGGATCATGTGCGTTTTTAATGCCACCAGCTTCCTATAAATTTATACAATCAGGAGCATATAATAAAAAAGCGGCATTAGGGATGGCTATTCCTAGTATTTTTGCTGTGTTGATTGCTGCATTGATAATTAAATCTTTACCATTGGATACCCTAAGGTGGTTGGTGCTTATTATCATCTTATACACTTCAATAACCATGTTTTTGAGTGCTATAAAAAATAAATAAAATGCTAAATATTATCTGTTAATTTAATTTAAGTAAAAAGGTATGTCAAACTATCCAAGTATATTCAATGATGTTATTGGTCCAGTGATGCGAGGTCCCTCAAGTTCGCATTGTGCCGCCTCACTTCGTATAGCAAGAATTTGTCGTGATTTGATGGATGAGCAAATTAAAGATATTTTAATAACGTTTGATCCCAATGGTTCATTAGCGACTACACATAAAAGTCAAGGATCAGACATGGGTTTATTTGGTGGATTTTTAGGTTGGGAAGCATATGATAAACGTTTGCAAGATTCCGAAAAACACTTAGCCACCTCAGGAATTAATTATTCAATTAAAATTGGTCATTTAGCTGAAAAGCACCCCAATACATATCAAATATCATTGACCAATGAAAAGGAAACCAGAGAATTAGTTGCCATTTCAACCGGAGGTGGTATGATTGAGGTTATTAATATAGATGGAAATAAAGTTTCAATAGCGGGCGATTATTTTGAAACTTTAATTTATTGCACAGAGGCTACAAGTATCATTAATTATCTAGAGGCAACGGTAGTATTTGATGAAATCAATTTTCATCATGGTGATCATTCTTTCATTGAAATTAAATCACAAAAAAGGATACCTGAAAATATTTGTAATGAAATAAAGCAAATGCCTACGGTAACTTTTATTAAAGTGATTAATCCCGTGCTTCCAATAATGGCACGAAAAAATATAAAGGTTCCATTTATTTCTTGTAATGAAATGATGGAATACAATAAAGGCAAAAATAAAGCACTTTGGGAGTTGGCTGTTGATTATGAGAGTATCCGTGGCAATATTAGCCCTGCATCCGTAATGGAAAAGATGAAAGAGATTATTCAAATTATGCGTAATGCAATTGATACCGGATTAAAAGGAACTAAATATAAGGATCGCATTTTAGGTAGTCAATCTCCTCATTATAAAGAATCATTTGAAGCGAATCAATTAATTGGCGGCGACGTTATTAATAAAACTATTATGTATGTTTCTGCAATTATGGAGGTTAAAAGTTCAATGGGTGTTATTGTTGCTGCTCCAACTGCAGGTTCCTGTGGTGGATTGCCAGGCGTAGTATTTGGTACTGCAGATTGTATTAATAATAATGAAGACGCAATTATAAAAGCAATGTTATCTGCTGGTTTAATTGGTGTTTTTATTGCAGCGCATGCAACTTTTGCAGCCGAGGTAGGAGGCTGTATGGCGGAAACGGGTTCAGGTGG
>CAMCMP010000021.1 GCA_945876095.1 Chitinophaga pinensis | reverse complement strand
GATCCAAAGGTGTTAACCGCTGTAGAAATATCAGCATTAAAAGTTCGTGTTTTCGGTAAGAAATGACAAAAACCTCACGCAAAACCTCACACAAACCTCACGCAAAAACAACAAAGGACCCACGATTTAACGTAAGTCCTTGATTTTCATTTAGCGAGACCGGGATTTGAACCCGGGTCCGCCGCGGCGGATATGAAGATTTTTTGAGAAAATGATATTCAAAATAACCATTTCAACGGCTTGTATAAAACATCATAATGAAATAGATAAACTCAATTTGAACCTATTGTGGCATTTCATTGCCTAGGGTTTAAACCGTGGGCTTTTTATTTAATGTCGTGTAGTTGGAAAAAAAACTCAGAGAAGTTAACCAAGGAATGGACTAAAGCGGCATAAAAAACATTCTTTGTTTTCAAGTAAGTATATCCATAGGCCCATCCAGCTACCGCTGCCAATCCAACAAATATAATTGACCCTTTATGATAATGTGCCAATCCAAAAATCATACTAATGATTGCCAATGCTGTATAAGTTCCAACCGCTTGTACTTGCTTTTTTTCTAAAAAATAAGCAGCAGTAAACAATGCCAACGCAATGAGAATAGGGAACCATATTAATTCAATGGCCAAAGCATAAGCAGTCAAAGCGGATAAAAATAGGATGATGACAATACCATATTTCCAGTAAGATTTCCAAGCACCTGATTGATTGATTTGTTGCGCCAACATATTCTGCAACAATCCCCTAAAAAATAATTCTTCGAAAATGGCCGTGCCAATCCAAATACGCATAATCTCTAAGACCGATTTAGCAAAACCATCCCTCATTATTTCTTCAAATGGATGAGGATTTACAAAACCAAAAGTCCAGGCAATCACATATACAAATCCCAAAAAAGAAATCCAAGAAATAAGTGCGATACCTAAAAAAGAAGATTTGAAAATAGGGTAAAATCCAATGTCTTTTATTTTTCTAATCTGTCCGAAAGCATAGACCATCATCAATGCCCAAGAGATCTTAAACATTGATCCAAAACCATTGCCTTTAACCGGCAAGGTAGTATCGCCCTCGAAATTAATCAGCGTTAAAGGAACTATAAAGAGAAGTAAAATAAGGTAGTCTATCCTGCCAATATTAGTTCTCGAATGAGCTTGATAATAAAGAACAGGGAATACAAAAAGAAAAGGTAACAGACTTCCTGAACCTTTAAAAGGTGATTCATGATGAATGCCCACATAGATGATTAGTATAAACCACAGAAGAATAGGAAATAGAAGTGATTTTTGTTTATTCATCCACCCTGTCTCTTCCAAATGAATCTGTACAGCGGGATTACCAACATTAAAAAGAAAAAAATAAATGATGGCTACAAATGGTAAGGCAATCAGTAGTTCTTGGGTAGGGATATTCCTTTGATAAAAAATAAATAAACCAAGATATAAAATGGTGAGAAGGCCGCCGGTATAAAAATGTTTAGGTATAATTTTCATTGTGTGCTTAAAATAGGTTGATTAGAAAATTCAGTTAGCCGAATTTTCTAATCAAACAAGTTGATAAAACAACTAAAAAGTAAATAACTATTTCTTCTGACTTTCTCTTTTTGCAAGCGCTATTAAAGAGGTGTCTTTTACTCTTTTTAATTCTTCAATTGTAAAAGCGGCAGTTCTGGCTTCCATATCTTTTCTAATCTTAGCCACTTCTTTTGAAGACACCTGTGGAGAATCAAGTTTATTTTTTGCACGGTTACCACCAAATTCATAACGAGCATAAGTCAACACATTAGCGATCCAATTATTACTATTGGAAGCTAGAGAAGGCATTTCAGAAGGATATGTTTTACCATTGATTGGCCCCTTTAAACCCTTCAATATAACTTCAATAGCCATGTGTTTATTTCCAACAGCTAAAGGTATTGCTCCAACAAGTGAAGGCGCTGGCATTGAACTTCCTGTAGTGACGATCCCCTTTCCATCTGCTCCATGACAAGTCGCACAAGTAGATCTGAAAGTTACTGCTCCACTAAGAATAGGACCTTTAACCTTTGCAGGCAAATCGCCTAGTCTTGCTGAAAGGTTTTTCACCAATTCTCTTTTTTCCATAGCATCTTTTACCGCCGTTAACATCTCGTTATTTGATTTATGAGCTAACATTTCATTAACAACAGCAGTCGATTTTTGCTTATTGACATGGTATACCGATAACATAACTTGTGTTTGAACATCAAAGTCAGCATCATCTTTCATTTTATAAACTGCATTGGTAATTTCAGCATTGTTTTTACTCAAAAAAGATTCACTAATCCAAACTGCTGCTTTTCTAACTTTTGGATTTGGATCATTTAAAGCATGAACAAGTATTTCTTGATCTATTCCATATAATCCCTCTAATGTCCAAAGTGCATGAATCCTTGCCAAATGAGCAGCGTCATCATCAGATGAACTAGGCTTTGAAGTAGCTATTTCTTTCAAAGCAGGAATCACTGATTTATCCCCTTTGATTACTAAAAGCTTTTGAGCATTGTCTCTCCACCAACCATTTGCATGTCCTAAGTATTTCACTAAAGTAGCAGGTGATTCATTGAGCATATTCGGTTGTTGAGCTGCCTTCTTTTCTCCATCATGCACCACTCTATAAATACGGCCGCGACCAATATTTTTCGCAAGCTCTAAGCTGTCAATTTTATTACGTAGAAAAGATTCTTTCTTAGTCCAGTTGCCTTGCTGTACAATTCCACGGTAGATATCAACAATGTATAAATTACCATCCGGCCCAGTAGCACTATTTAAAGGACGGAAATTCATATCAGAGGAGGATATAAATTCTTCTTGATTATAGGCATTCTTTAATAACGTCTTCCCATTTACATTGGATACTTTAGCTCTTCTTATAATTCTTCCTACTGGCTCACAAACAATATAATCTCCTATAAAATCTTTAGGAAATGCGTCTCCTCTGTAAATAGATTGACCACAAGCAGCAGTAAAATGATTCAAAGTATTATTAGCACGTAATCTGGCAGCACCACCTTGCACATCAGGTGTAGCAATAATTGGCCACACTTCTTGAAACTCTGGTCCAAACTGATCAGGAAAATTTAATCTTCCATAAACAGGGTTAATTTGAAATCCTAATACAGGATTTTCACCACCAGCACTTGAATAAAATAATCGGCCATAATTATCATGAGTAAGACCCCATTGACCATCACCACCTGTTGGCATTTTTTCAATACGGATTGAATCATTCTCATATCTAAAACGTGCACCCTCATAGGTTACATACATCCAGTTATCAATATTCCAATCTAGTCCACTGCGTTGATGTTCCATATTAGCATCATTGCTTGAATAGGTTGGATCTTGATAAACTATTTTTTTCTTATCCGCTTTTCCATCTCCATCGGTATCCTCATAACTTTTAATAGTGATCGTATTGGTTTCATTGACCAATAATTTGGTACCCACACATTGGATCATTCTTGGCAACAAAAGACTATCGATAAATACTGAACTCTTATCCATCACGCCATCGTGAGTGGTATCTTCCAACAACATGACTCTACTTAAAGACATTTGCTCACCTGTGGCATCCGCATCTTGCATATAAGTTAACATTTCAGCTACATACATTCTGCCATTAGCATCCCAAGTAATAGCAACCGGCTCTTTAATCATCGGCTCACTAGCCACTAGCTCCATATGATATCCTTCGGGAAGATGCATGGTCTTTAAACTTTCTTCTGGCGTATTATAAGCACTGGAAGGAGTTGGATCAAATTCAGGTTTTTTACTGCCCTTTTTTAGTCCGCAGCTGAATAATAAAGAACAAATTAATAATTGACAAACTAACTGGATTTTAAGTTTCATATTTTTTATTTATAAATAAGCAATAGTTGTAACTAAATAAATTAAAAACAATCTTTATATAATAATTGGAATTTAATTGGCTAATTCTGAACTATAAATATATTATTTATTTAATTATTGACAATCATTTAATTTTTTAAAAGCTCAATCAGCATGGGTTAGATAGACCGATTTTATTTCCTTGTATTTTTGGCTGAATTTTAGTTAAGGTGATCCTATAAAGAAATGATTTATTGTTGACTTAACTTATCCAATGCCTCTTTTTTCTGTTTATCATCTAGCTTGCTTTTGATTATTGATTTGCTGATCTGATAACTAATCGATAATCGGAAATTTTGGGTATTGCTTTGGCTGTAACTATCAATTTTAAAATGAGTACCCACTGAATAGCCTTTATACGTCTGTGAGCCAAAAAGATCATAAGCAGAAAGAGATGCAATTAATTTTTTATTTAAAAATTTATGCATTACGCTAAGACCTATATTTATATTGCTATTACTTTTTCCTTGAGGACTAACATAACTACTATAGCGATTATTTGCCTCTATGGTGGTTAGTTTAGTAGGAGAATAGGAATAATTAATAGTGGCATATTCAGTTGCCCCATTCACGTATCGGTATAATAATTTTTCTCTTTCACTAAATTTATAATAAATATATCCACCACTCACGTTTACTCTAAACTTTCTTGTCACCGTTATACCTGCCCACATACTTCCAGAAAATTCTTCTTGATTTGAAATATTCTGATAAGTAGTTTGTGTTTTTCCACTATCAATCAATGTCCGAATAGAACTGAATACATTTTTAATATGGTTATACCCAAGATTAGCGTTTAAATTGAATTTACTTTTAACATAACTAATATTAAGGTCATAGTTGCCAGTTAATGCAGGTGTAATTAAAGGATTACCAAATCTTATATTATATGGATCGCTATAATCGATATTGGGATTGAGTTCTAGAATACCAGGCCTGCGAATAGTTTCACGATAAACTAAGGTTGTATTGAATTGCTTATTAAATTCTTTAAACAATGTAACGCTTGGCAATAGACGCAAATAAGAATTATTTGCATCGGCAGAATTTCCTTTTACAAATTGAAAATCTGATAAGGTCTGTTCAGCCTGTACTCCTGAAACTATTCTCATTTTTTTAGGTAGAATAAGCACCAATGCTGTTCGGAGCGTAATAATTGATTGATCAAAATAAAAATTATTACTCAGCATTTCATCAGTAATATAATTATTGTCAATTTTATTTAAATAACTAGTACTTAAAATATTATGATGCGCATTGATTGTGTAAGAAGCCCCTGTAGAAATAAAAATCGTACCGGTGTCATTGAGCGGCATGTTATACTTACTACTGATATAAAAAGAACGAACATAATTATCAGTAAGCTGTACCTGAGTAGAATCCAAGCCAGTGGGTAAAAAATTTGCTTGAAGAAACTGCTGATAAAAATCTCGGCCATTGTTGTTTTTACTGAAACTTAGTCCACTCCATAATTGCAATTTTTCAACTGGATTTTTTCCTTTCCATTGATAAGAACTTGAAAAGGAATGACTATTTCCATCACCATTGTATTGATTAGAACGAGTGTTGGCTTTGTATAAATTAAAATCATCATCCAGATTTTTAGAAAGGATTTCTGAATGCTTGTCGAAGTAATTTAAATTTCCTTGATACACTAAACTTGCGTTGGTATTTTTATTGAAATCATAATCTCCCTGTATCCGCATATTAGGATAGGTATATCGATTATAAAATTCAGTATTCGTATAAAAATAATTAACTGAGTCTGTATAAATATTTTGTCGGTGGGAATAAGAATTGCCTTTTTCAATACCACTACCAACTCCTAAACTGGTAGTTAAATTAAGTTTACTAGTACGATAATTAAAATTTCCAGAAATCCCTTTATCCCCTCTAGTTCCACTACTGATACCGATTCTTTCATAAATACCAATACGGCCTTTTTTGGTTATAATATTAATAACGCCTCCAGGATAAGTTGCATATTCAGGTGGAGGGTTACTCATTATTTCTACCTTTTCAATTACATTAGCCGGCAAACTTTCTAGTAAATCAGATAACTGTTGGCCACTTAAATTTACAGGTTTCTCATCCATTAAAATTAGCGGAGTCTTCCCCTGCATTAAAAGTGTGCCATCCCCATCTACATTCATTAACGGTAAATTACGAAGCATCTCAGATGCACTACTTCCGCTACTCAAAGGACTCTCAGAAACATTGAAAATTAATTTTCCCTCTTTGCTTTCAATCATTGGCTTTTCGGCATAGATGATTACCTCATTTAAGGCAGTAGTAGACTCATTCAACCTTAGGTCTGCCAAAAAAATATCTAACTTGTCTTTGTGTACACGAATACTATCCATTGCTAAAGTAGAGTACCCAACAGTAGTGATAGACAATTTATAATAATCTGGATTCAATTTCTGAAAATCAAATCCGCCATTTTTGTCTGCTACACGGTTAATAAATGCTGCTGTGTCGGTAGGACGCTGAAGACTCACGCCAGCAAAAGCCAATGGTTTGCCAGTTTTACCATCTATTATATTACCCGAAATGGTACCTAAGGAGCTTTTAGATTTAACAATTCCCTGTGCTGAAATAGTTGACAGAAACCCAATAAAGCAGATCGTTAATAGTGTTTTGAACATTTTTAGTAGAATGGCGCAAAGTAACTACTAAATTGTCAATTTTAAGCCTAAAACATGAATAAATTCAAAAAAAACAAGCCTCTTCTTATAAATCAATTATTTACTTAATTTATTGGAATAATAGGACATGGCTATCAAAAAAAGGTAGGTAATTCTCCAAGAACTACCTACCCTATTCTATATCTATTGAGAAAAGTTACTCTTCTACCAAAAGAAGGAGTATAAGGCAACTAAAATGCCCGCAACAATTAATGCACCTACTGCAAAAGTGTTGTCCAATTTAAACATCGATCGATCCACTTCCAATCCATTGGATTTTATTCCTCTCTTATAATCAATCTTACTGATGATATACATTACAATAACACAAATTATAAACACAAAACCCATCCTGTCCATAAAAGGAATTTCATATAATGAACTGCCGTCCTTATGCTTTATCAGTGTGGTGAATCCATAAGGTTGCAAAAATGAAAGATCTATAACTGAAGGAATGAACTTAAAAAATATAGACAATGCAAAGCCCCCCACTGTTGCAAATAATGCTGCATTAGAACTTGTTTTTTTCCAGAAGAAGCCCAATATAAACATGGCGAAAATACCCGGACTAACAAATCCGGTATATTCTTGAATAAATTCAAAGCCTCCTTTTTTATCTATTCCCATAAATGGAGATAAGAGACAGGCAATCAACATGGCAACCAATACTGCGATCTTACCCGTTTTAACCAATTGTAATTCAGTAGCAGAAGGATTGAGTTTTTTCTTATAGATATCCAAAGTGAAAATAGTAGAAATGCTATTCGCTTTACCCGCCAATGAAGCAACAATGGCTGCTGTCAATGCAGCGAAAGCAAGTCCTTTTAATCCAGTAGGCAAGAGATTCAATAATACAGGATACGCTTTATCAGGCATCAACTCTCCATTCAACATCATCTCTTTTTGGAAATATCCTTCTTGATATAATACATAAGTTGCAATACCTGGCAATACAACAATGACGGGCATTAACAATTTCAAAAATGTAGCAAACAAAATCCCTTTTCTAGCAGTTTTAAGATCTGCACCTAATGCACGCTGAGTAATGTATTGATTACAGCCCCAGTAATTTAAATTTCCAATCCACATTCCTCCAATCAATACCGTTAGTCCAGGTAAGCTAGGATAATTGGCGTTGTCAGTTTTAAAAATCATATGAAAATGATCATCTGATTTTTCCATCATCTTTTTAAATCCATTCACCACTCCACTCGTATGATAATGATCTGCCACCATAGTAAGTGCTATGTAGGTTGTTACCAAGCCGCCCAATACCAAAAAGAAAACTTGAATTACATCCGTATAACCAATCACCTTCATTCCACCTAGGGTGATGACAATTGCAAAAATTGCTAGCCCATACATACATACAAAAAGATTAATTCCAGAAATACTACTGATGGCTAAAGCTCCTAAGTACAAAATAGAGGTAAGATTTACTACCACATACAATAACAACCAAAAAACAGCCATGATCATCGCTACTGTTGAGTTGTAGCGTTGACTCAAAAACTGTGGCATCGTATAAATCTTGTTTTTTAGATACACAGGTAAGAAGAAAATAGCAACTACTAATAGTGAAGCACCAGCCATCCACTCGTAAGTAGAGATCGCTAATCCCATTTGAAAACCATTTCCACTCATGCCAATAAATTGTTCTGCACTTATATTACTTGCAATCAAAGACGCCCCAATTGCCCACCAGGTAAGTGACCCTTCCGCTAAAAAATAATCATGAGATGCTGAAACGGTGCTTTTCTTTTTTTTGTAGTAAACCATATAGCCGTAGCCTGCTACGATAAAAAAATAAACTAGAAAAACAAGATAGTCTTCAAATTTTAAAGCGTTCATACTATTGATTAAATTTTAAAACAGCATTTTATTTTTTGTGAAAATTGCAATTCCTTATTTTACATTTAGTAATTTAAAGGTATGTTTTTATTTATTATGACTAGATGCTTTGGATTTACTACAAAATTAGAAAGGGTCTCAATTGATTGAAACCCTTTTATAAAGAATTTTTTATTAAGATAACTACTTTATTAAATTGCTTTTCTAGATCAAGTTAATTATTAGAAATTGAACGATGCTTCAACCTTCTAAAATGTGCTATGCGATGAAATGTGAGATAGTTAGCATTGTGATAATTATCAGCTCCTCCCTCTTCATCATCCCATGCTGTTCTAGATAAGTAGATAATATTATTCCCATCAAACTGCCAATCAATATATTGAAAACCATGCTTCAGCACATCTGGATGAGAAAGTAGTAATTGATGAACGGTCCATTTTTTTAAATCAGGAGAGCTTTTAATAACAAGTTGATTACGCACTGACCCAGCATCCAAATTTTTAAATTCGGAAGAAGTACGATTGCATATGGTCCAATAAAGTTTTGATTTGGGATCATAGCGAATAGAAAATTTCTTAGCTCCACCTTCAAAGTCTAGAAAACCTGTTGCCGGATCAAATGATGCATTTAATCCATCCTCGCTAATATTTACAATGGCAGCTTGTTCGCGACCCTTTTCGGTGGAGGATACCCGCAAATAATCAACCAGCTTACCATCGGGAGTTAGCACTGCATTCCCTTCAATCCAACCTCTAAATTTTCCATCCAAGTAAGTAGGGTTATGAGAAAGAAAATTTGTAGTGGTCCAAGAAGAAGCTTCTAAAAGATCTGCATTCACTGGGGCAGATATCATCATAGCGCTGTATCTCAATCCCCACAATTTGCTTTCTGACTTTGCATATTCAATTGCGCGCCAGATTCGATTGTTATG
Organism: Chitinophaga pinensis; assembly: GCA_945876095.1. GTDB lineage: Bacteria > Bacteroidota > Bacteroidia > Chitinophagales > Chitinophagaceae > Ferruginibacter > Ferruginibacter pinensis_E. Next base: position 49,759 of record CAMCMP010000021.1, on the reverse strand, counting down.
AATTAACATTGGCATTGGAGCAGTATGATATTCTCCCTCCCTTAATAAGCCCGACTTGTTTGAAGTGGGTTCAGTCCAAGTATTTCCTCCGTCAGCAGAACGGCGAATAATCAAGTTTCCATGATGTTTCCAAGTTCCCATCAGATATAGCAATCCCTGATGAACAAAAAGATTGGACCAAAATTGCCCTTGAATTAAAGAAACTTTTTCCCAAGACTTGCCATTATTAGAAGATTGAAAAAGAGCTGTAGAGGCTTGCTCATGCTCATTAGAAGCAGGTCCAAAATAATCATGTGAAGCAACTAATTTTCCATCTGGTAATCTACAAATACTAGGAGATCCAATAAAAGTTTTGGTGGACGCTGGGACATAGTCCACTACTATTCCTGGCACTTTAGTTGACTGAGCTCTCAACAAAAAAGAGGAGATGAATAACATTGCCACCAGAAGAATGGTGCATCTAATTGAAAGAATCTTATACATAAATTTTTAATTAATTGATTAGTAAAAATAAAAAGCTGCTAAATAGTATGATAAAATATAAGCAAGCCTAATCATTCGGTTATAATATTGAAGCTACACAATTTTAACATTTGAAAGTCGATTGGGAATAAATCAATAGAAATTTTGTGTACTTGTGTAAAATATTTAAAGCAATGAGTATTGACCCTTTTAATTAAAACTAAAGGATGGATACAAAATACTGTAGTCCATTTCTTTGAAATACTTTAAATTACCTTTTAAAATTAGTAATAGATCTCTCTCTTTAAAATCAAACTATATGAAGAATAAGCTTTTGTTGCTAGCAATGCTACTATTTTCTTTGATATCTAACGCTCAATCCTCCGAATTGCCCAAGGCTAATCCACTTAGATTATGGTATGCTCAGCCTGCAAGCATTTGGGAAGAGGCGCTTCCAATTGGTAATGGTAGATTAGGCGCAATGGTTTTTGGTGGTGTGGAAGAAGATCATATTCAGTTTAATGAAGAGACTTTATGGACGGGCGCTCCCAATGACTATTCGCATCCAGGCGCTTCCAATTATTTAGGTAAAATAAGAGAATTGCTATGGCAAGGAAAACAAGATGAAGCCGAGAAATTAGCGATGGATAAGTTTATGAGTGTTCCACTAACCCAGCGCAAATACCAACCCTTTGGAGATATATGGATGCGATTTCCCTCACAAGGCGAAGTAAGCAATTATCAACGTGAGCTTGATCTAACTTCTGCAATTTGTCGTACAACTTATCAATCGGGATCAACTAAATATTCGCGTGAATATTTGGCAAGTGTTCCCGATCAAACTATTGCTATTGTTCTCAATGCTGATAAAAAAGGAGCGATTACATTCGACCTGTCTCTCTCTGCCTTGCATCAGGACTTTACAGCAGTTGCAAAAAAAGACGGTACAATAGAATTGAATGTAAAAGTAAAAGATGGAGTGCTTACAGGTACTGCAATGGTGAGAGTAATAACCAAAGGCGGCAAAGTTTCCATCTCACAAAATGAACTTCACATTGAAAAGGCCGATCAGGCGACCATCTATCTAGTAGCAGCAACAAGTTTTATCAATCCAAAAGATGTGTCTGGAAAACCTGGACTACTTTGTAATCAATATTTATCGAAGATAGGGACTAAGAAATTTGAGTGGGTAAAACAAAATCATATTAAAGATTATCAATTTTATTTCAATCGTTTTTCAATTGATTTAGGTCATGGGGCTGCTGAAAATAATCCCACGGATACTCGGCTAAAAGAAATGCAAAACGCAATGGATCTTTCATTAAGTGCATTGTATGTTCAGTATGCGCGTTATTTAATGCTTTCAAGTAGTAGGCCAGGGACGTATCCTGCAAATCTTCAAGGTATTTGGAATAATAAAACTAATCCACCGTGGGACAGTAAATACACTGTCAACATCAATACAGAAATGAATTATTGGGCGGTTGAAACGCTTAATCTCAGTGAATGTCATGAAGCTTTATTTAAGATGATAGAAGAAGTAATTCCTTCTGGCGAGCAGGTGGCGAAAGTTCATTACAATGCTAGTGGATGGGTGTTGCACCACAATACTGATTTGTGGCGTGGGGCAGCTCCGATTAATCATTCGAATCATGGCCTATGGGTATCAGGAGGAGGCTGGTTATCGCATCATTTTTGGGAACATTTTCTCTATAACCGAGACACTGCATTTCTTTCCAAAAGAGCTTGGCCTGTATTAAAAGGAGCTGCTCAATTTTACAAAGATTTTCTAGTAGCTGATCCAACAACTGGCTTATTAGTTTCATGTCCTTCCAACTCTCCAGAGACTGGTGGACTAGTTTCGGGGCCTACAATGGATCATGAGATTATAAAAAGTTTATTTAAGATTTGCATTGAAGCTTCAGAAATAATTCATCAAGACAAAGCCTTTGCTGATTCGCTAAAATTAATTTTAACCAAGATAGCTCCTTATAAAATTGGCAAATTTGGACAATTGCAAGAATGGGTAGAAGATGTAGATGATCCAAATAATAAGCACCGACATGTGTCACATTTATGGGGAGTATATCCAGGAAATGAAATTAACTGGAAACAAAATCCTGAACTAATGGAAGCGGCAAAAAAATCATTGATTGCGCGTGGTGATGAAGGAACAGGATGGAGCCTTGCTTGGAAAATTAATTTCTGGTCTCGATTCAAAGACGGGGATCATGCATGGAACATGGTTAAATTGCTATTGAGGCCTATTGCACAAACCGGTACAAAGATGACAGGGGGTGGGTCCTATCCAAATCTTTTTGATGCTCACCCTCCGTTTCAAATTGATGGTAATTTTGGTGGTGCAGCAGGAATAATAGAGATGCTGATGCAGAGTCACTTAGGCGCTATCGATATTTTACCTGCACTTCCATCCGATTTGGCTTTTGGAAAAATTCATGGTCTTCGCGCACGCGGAGGATTTGAACTTGACTTTTCTTGGGATAAAGGAAAGCTTAGCTCATTAAAAGTGAAATCTACTGCAGGCGGAAAACTACTATTAAATTATAAAGACGTACAAGTTAGTTTTTCTACTAAAAAAGGTGAAGTGCTAATATTGAATAATAAATTACAAAAGATAAAATAATAAATCATTTATTCCATGCATTTAAATAATATAAAAATCAGAAAATATTTTTTTCTTATACTAGTTCTCTTGTTTTCTAAAAATATCGTTGCACAAAAAAAGCCAAACGTAGTCGTTATTCTTGCGGATGACATGGGTTACAGCGATATTGGAATATTTGGTTCTGAAATAAAAACTCCAAACTTAGATGCATTGGGCAAAGGAGGTGTATTATTCAATCAATTTTATAATGCAGGGCGCTGCTGTCCTAGCAGAGCATCCTTACTCACAGGCTTGTATCCGCATCAAGCTGGAATGGGAGGAATGGTAACTACCAAAAAATACGATCACAACAAAGCCTTTCAACCTTACCAAGGATTTTTAAATTTAGCGACCCCTACCATTGCGGAAGAATTGAAAAAAAATGGATATCAAACTTTAATGACCGGTAAATGGCATGTAGGTGAACAAAAAGAAGACTGGCCAAATCAACGAGGATTCGATCATTATTTTGGACTCATATCAGGAGCAAATAGTTATTATGAATTATTATCAAGGCGACAAATGATAGAGGATAATAGAAAATTTATTCCGGATGAAAAATTTTATATAACGGATGCGATCAGTGATAAAGCAGTTGCCTATTTACAAAATACGAATCCATCCAATCCCTTTTTTCTTTATGTAGCCTATACTGCTCCACATTGGCCATTACATGCTCCTAAAAATATCATAGATCAATACCGCAATACTTACACCAAAGGATGGGAAGCATTGCGCCAGCAACGTTTTGAAAAACAAAGACAATTAGCTCGATTAAAAAATGTGACTCAACTTCCTCCCATAGATCCTTCAATCGCTAGATTTGATTCAATATCGAATCCATCACTTTGGATAGATAAAATGGCAACCTATGCAGCAATGATTCAGGTGATGGATGAAGGGATTGGAAGAATTATTCAGAAAGTTAAAGAACTAGGTGAATGGGAAAATACAGTATTTATTTTTTTATCTGACAATGGGGGCTGTCATGAAATTTTGGATGATCGATCTGTAGTTGATTTAGGTGAAGAGGGATATAAAAAATCTTTAATTAGTCCAGTAGGATCGAGGGGAAGTTACACAACTTACGGAAAAGAATGGGCTTCTGTAAGCAATACTCCTTTTAGAATGTATAAACACTGGATGCATGAAGGAGGAATTTCAACACCCCTTTTGGTTTATTATCCAAAGCTGATTAAAAAAGGATTCCAAACAGATCAAGTAGGTCATATCATGGATCTTTTCCCGACTATTATGGAATTAACTCAAACAAAATCCACTCAATCTGTAGAAGGAAAAAGTTTAGTGCCCATTTTAAAAAAGGGAAATAAGCCAGTTCATGAATTCATTGCATGGGAACATCAAGGAAATCGTGCCATTCGAGAAGGAGATTGGAAATTAGTGTGGGATGATGAATTAAAAAAATGGGAATTGTACAACTTAAAAAATGATCGAATAGAAGCGAATGATTTGGCGAACAGTCTACCAGAAAAACGAAAAAAATTACTTACTAAATACAACCAATGGGCATTAAAAGTGGGTGTTAAATAGTCAAATAAATAGACAATTCAAACTTTACAACTTCAGCATTATTGATATCTCTCCATTAATTTTCAGCCAACACAATAATTTTATCATTTGCATTGAACTGAATTTTGGTGCTTTTATTAGGATTCACTTGAATACCAAATGCAGCTGAGCTATCCTCTGCTAAATGCTCTAATCGATATCCAAAAACAGTATGTCCCTTTCTTCTAGCACTCTCAATAATAGTATAAAAATCAACGGGTGCATCATGTGATACATATTCAGTAACAGGCTTTAAATAAATTTCACTGCCTTCCGCTTCAAATAAACTTTCAAATACTTTCATTAAAAATTTATTTTCAGAAACCTGAGACATCAATAAACTAATTAATTTATCACTCACAATAAAGTCGTCTGCTTTAGTGATGGATGCCAATGCCCTATTTTTGGAATCTAACATTTGACTTACCACTTTTATATCTTTTGACTCGTCGTCTAAGATTTTACGAATATGCAATAGAGTAATTAATGTTGCTGCATCTGCGTCTTGAATGTCCATTTCTTCTTTATAGCAAAGAATCTGAACACTATCGAAACTAGTGATGTTTAGCTTTTCTATGACTTTTCTATTGGTAGTATCATTCAATTGAAAATCTAGTGTGCAATTTTGTAAATTGCTTCTTAATTCATTTACCTCATCTTCATATTTTTCAAAGGAAGAAACTACTACTATTTTTGACTTAGGTCCAACATATTTATCAATTTCAGTTATAATGGTGGAAGCAATAGAATTCCACCCCAGCAACAAGATATTTTCTGTATTAATCTGATTGCTATTAACATTCAAAATTATTTTTTCATCAAAATTATTTTTCTGCTTATCAGAAATATTAATGGTACTATCGTCTTCACTGATAACAATTACCATATCATCTTCCTTAATAACATAATCCATTTCAGGATTTAATTTCACCGATCCGTCCATTTGTTTAATTCCGATTAAAGAGGAATCTTCATAGAGTGACAGTGATTCTCCGAAAGATTTACCGATTAACTTATTTTCTGATTGAATATAAATTTCTACGCCATCAAAATCAAACAATTCAGTATACACAATGCTTAAACCACTTTGTCTTGAAGTTTGAACAATAATTTTTGCGATGATATCGTCAACAAAAAGTATTTCAGCCTCGTCCTTGCCCACCATTTTTGCAACCTCATAATTTGAAATATCTTTCATTTCAGCAACGATATGATAGGGGCTGGGTCTGCGATTTGGATTATTGGTAATCGCTAATATAGTTTTTATAGTCAAAGAGTCGGCATTGTCATCTTCATCGGGCGTCAAAATAAGTATAGATTTAGATTGTTGCGGATTTACAATCTCTAAATCTGAGAAATCGTAAGGAACACCATTTCTACATATTATTTTAGTATTCTTTAAATCACTTATTTTACTTTTAATTTCATCCTCCATTTCAACTTTATCCTTATCAGCTAAAATAACAATTCTTGGATTCTTTACATTTTCATTGGCAATTACCAATTCTGATATAATAGTAAATATTTTGGAAGAATATCCCAAAATTAAAGTGTGACCTTTTTCAATTACAAAACTTTTTCCTTTTCTTAAATTATTAAGTTTTTCTTCTATGGTGGTGCCCAAAACTCCTATCAATATGGATAAAACAAATATTCCGCCCAGCGTTACAAGGAAAGAAATAAATCTAAAAGGCCAACCTACATCTCCGCCCATTGTCCCAGAATCAAGGGCTCTTAATAAACTTTGCCAGATACTTTCAATAAAACCTAAGGGTTCTTGACTTTCAGGAGCAATTTTTAAATACCAAATTACAAGTCCAGAAAATAGGATGATTATTAATGATAAAAATCCTAATAATAAAATCATCATATGAGCACCTTTGCTCATCAAATTATCAAAACAATATTTAATTCTTTCTAAAATTGTAAAATTTTTCATGGATTATATTTAATAAAATGTTCTAAAAACAATCATCTCAAAATATCAAAATTAATAATTATGTCTAATAAACAACGAAATAATAGTGATATTAAAATTATTCCCAAAAGAAACCATTTTGAATTTATCAAATAATCTTAAATTATTATTTAAAAATTAATATTTTAGAAAATTTAAAATCTATACTAGATTTACAATTAAAATTTATTTTCCTCGATATCTAAAGATTAAATCACTTATGAAAGCACCTATAATTTTATTATTGAGCTTAATTTTTTCATCGGAGTTATCTTCTCAGAGTGTTTTTGGAGAAAAACTAGACTATAAATTTGCTGGAAGCAATTATTCACCAGCAGCGAAAGTATTTACAGATAAAGACAGAGTCACCCTTACGCTTTATGACAATGACAATAAAATTGCCATCAGACAAAATGTTTTATTTGAAAACCTTCCATTAGGTCGTTACTTATCTTTTTATAATAGTATCGGGCTTCTAAATGATGGCAATGACAACTTATTCCTATTTGACTTTATTGAAAACAAAAAATTCTCATATGATGGTCAATATAATAGATACAATGAAGGAATAGCTGTTGGGAAATATAATCCAATCTTGAAAAAAAATGTTTTAAAAATCATTGATGAAAATTTGAATTTAATTAAAAGTTTAACTTTAGATATAAAGCCAAACAGCAAAGAGTACTGGATTTTAGTGTTGGAGGGAACCGATGTTATCAATGGAAAAGTAGCGCTAATGAAATGTGTAAAGCAGGATAGAGATAATTCAAAAAACATTTATCACACCTACGAATATGATGCTTTAAAAAATACAATTAAAAGAATAAAATGAAAATACTGTTTAACCCAGTCATAATAAAGTAGCTATTACTTCATTTATGAAAAGTTAAATTTCTGTTTTGCTGCTTTACTATTTAATCTTTGCTTTAGCATTATTTCAAATGACGATGTTCCCTCAATTTAACTTTGATTGACCCCTATTTCATATAATTAATTTAAACAATACTGTTTACTTTTTATTGAAAAATAAATTAATTTATTAAACAGTTTGACTATTTAAAGAAAAAATAATTTTAATAACTTTATTTTACCAAAATCAAACAATAAATTGATAAATATAAAAAACTAAAAAATAAAAATGAAAAAACTCCTATTTACGCTAGCGCTTTTTATCGGTTTAAAATCTTTCGGTCAAGTAACTGCACATAATGTCCTTGAAATTGTGATTAAAGATCCTAATGGAAATTTGGTTACATTTTACCATAAGGATAAAGAGCATTGGGAATCGCAAACAAAAGATACTGACGGAGGTATAACTAAAATGCTATTTACTGAAATGGATGAAATTACTGACCATTCTCTTTTTTTAGAAATCAAGGAAATAGGAATAAAAGCAAAATTTGATTTAGCGACTAAAAAAGTGATGATGTACCAAGCCGATCCAGCAACTAAAAAATATCCTGAAACTAGTCAAATGTCCGCTGAAATAGTAAGTTTTAAGTAAAGTACAAACCAACCAAAATTTTATATAAAAATCACCTTATTTTATACTATTTAAATAAGGTGATTTTTTTTGACCTAGTTGAAAAATTATTGTCATTTTACACAACATTAAATTTTAAATAATGATAAAACCTGTTTTCATTTTATTGGCTCTTTCCCTGATAGGCGGTTTAAAATTAACTGCCCAAGTGACTGGAGAAAATGTCTCTACGATTGTTTATAAAAATGAACAAAAAGTTACGCTGAAGCATATCAAGGAAAAGAAATGGGCCATCTATTTTGATGGGGCAGAATTGAAAGATGGTTTCGAGTATGGTTTTATGGAAGAAGTCGCTTTTGATATAAATTCAATTACATTTGAAAATAGCGAACATGCTATTCGATACACTTATGATTTAGTGAACAAGAAAGTATATGTTGCTGAAAAAGATTTTAACTCAATGAAGTTTATGGCCAAAAAACTTGATCCTAACTTCACCATTTTAAGTATAGCTAATGACGAGGCTGATAAAGAAAAAACAACTACCCATCATTCAAATAGCCATTCAGCAAATCAGGAGCTAAATTCAAATGAAATTGTCAGTATAGGCTCGGCTTACCAAGGTGGTATCATTTTTTATTTAGATGGAACTGGCAAACATGGCTTGATTGTTTCAAAAGAAAATATTGATAAAGAAAAAGTTGATTGGGACAATCAAACCAATAAAGATATTAATAAAACAAAAACTGAAATGGGTTCAGGAGCAGCCAACACGAACGCCATTATAAATGTTTACAATAATTCGAATTACGCTGCAAATATTTGTAAAAAATACAATGCGGGGGGAAAGAATGATTGGTATTTACCCAGCTTAGATGAATTAAAATTAATCTATGAAAATGTAGGTCCTGGTAGCAAATTAAAAAATGTTGGAAAGTTCAATAATGATATGATGGCATCTTATTGGAGTTCTTCCGAAAGCCCTAATCAGAGCAGCTTTGGAGCTAAATATGCTTGGGTTATATTTTTCAATGATGGTACGGCCCAAGAAACTACTAAAAACAACGCCTGCTTTGTACGCGCTATCAGAGCATTTTAATAAACAATATATCTTCTACTAAATCATTTTTCTATTACCCTAAATATAAACGCTATACATTAGGGTGGTAAAGAATTACTTTACTTAAAAATTTCTAATTTTTTTTCGTTTACAATTTAATTTTATTGTTTAGATTGTACCCTTATTAAGAAATAATTAATTCTTAATAAGGTATAATTCACTTATTAAAATATTATCACATGGATGTTATTCATGCCATTTTTGAGCAACTAAGAAGATTTTTTGGAATGAGTGGTTTGATTGAAATTATTAAATCAGGTAACTACGAAACCTTACTAACCTATAAAGGCATCGCTAGTGCCCTACGCCCTTTATTGCAACTCGTCTTAATACTGGAATTATTCAGAGGGCTATTATACCGTAAGTTTAAAGTTATTAATTACAAAATTCCATTTTACGCTTATCTATTCAATTCAATTATAGGAAGGTACATTTCAATTGGGATGACTGTAATTATGATTGGTCTTTTAGAAAAATATGCGATCATCAATATCAGTTTTACTTGGTACTGGTTTATATACGGATACATCGTTTGGGAGTTTGCACATTTCATTTATCATTTTTTAGCTCATAAAGTACGCTTATTTTGGTGTTTACATTCTACCCACCATGCGCCTGAAAATATGAGCTTAGCTGTCTCCTATTCTCACTTTTTTTTAGAAGGCCCTTATGCTGATATCATTAGAGTTTCCATTTGTATTGTTGCAGGAGTACCGCCACCCATGTTATTTGTAATCACCTTCATAGATGGTTTCTGGGGTTCATTTATACATATCGGAGACACTATGATAAAAGATGCAAGATTTGGCGTTATAGGAAATATTATTTTAACGCCCTCTCATCATCGCGTTCATCATGCAAGAAATCCACTTTATATGGATACCAATTATTGTAACCTATTAAATATTTGGGACAGAGTTTTTAAAACATATCAACCTGAGCTTAAAGAAATTCCAGTAGAATATGGAATTACTAGGCCCACTCAACCTAATAATTTTTTAGACGCCTATTTTGGAGAAATCACTTTATTAGCGAAGGATATCTACCATGCACCTGGTATTGTAAATAAAATAAGATACCTTTTTATGCCTCCAGGTTGGAGTCATACGGGTGATCATAAAACATCCAAGGTAGTGAGAGAACAATTTATTGCTACTCAAAGTTTCGAACCAATTCAATAAGATTTGAATAGTAGTTTTCAAATGATTGATAAACTATTTTATTTAGGTACTTCATGAACTGGTAATAAAATATTTTATTTTATTACCCATCCATTGATAATAACTTAAAAAATTAGCATGCTTAAAAAAACATTTCTTGATTTTTTGATTACCAGTCTATGCCTGCTTGGTTTTCCTATTTTGTCAAATGCGGAAACAAAAAATTTTTTAGGCAACGCTACACCAAATGATGCAATAGATCTTTCCGCTGCGGTGTTAGTACTTACTCCTGGAATAACGGGCCCTGAAAAAAAGGCTTCCGAAATGCTGTTAGATGAAATTGAAAAAAGAAGCTGGATTCGTTGGACTATAACCAACCGTCTTCCAAAAAATGGAGAGAGAGGAGTCATTTTGGGACAAACAAAAGAAATCATCCGATCTTATCCTGCACTGTCAACGAAGCTAAAAGCTGGAGACAATCATAAAGCAGAAGGATATCAAATTATCACGCTCGAATCAGGTTTAGTAATTGTTGCAGGAAATGACGTAAGAGGTGTTCTTTATGGTGCTGGACGTTTATTGCGTCTTATGGATTATTCAAGAGAAAAAATATCACTTCCCACTGCAGTAAATATTTCAACTTCTCCTAGTTATCCTTTAAGAGGCCATCAACTAGGATATCGCCCAAAAACAAATTCATATGATGGTTGGTCTGTATCGATGTGGGAGCAATACATTCGTGACTTAGTAATTTTTGGTACTAATGCAATCGAATTACTTCCTCCGATTACAGATGATGATATTGACAGTCCAAATTTTCCGATGGATCCGATGAAAATGATGATAAAAATGTCTGGACTTGCAAAGGCTTACGGAATTGAATGTTGGATTTGGTATCCTGCAATGGATAAAGATTATGGAGATAAAGCCACTGTCAATAAAGCATTAAAAGAATGGGGCGATGTATTAAAACAACTTCCTCAAGTAGATGCTGTATTTGTTCCGGGAGGCGATCCTGGACATACTTCTCCTAAAAACTTATTTCCAATGCTGGAGAAGCAGACTGCACAACTAAAAAAACTTCATCCTGGAGCAAAGTTATGGATGTCACCCCAAGGATTTAATGCTCCTTGGATGGACGACTTCTATGATATCATGCGAACTGAACCCTCTTGGTTAGAAGGAATTGTTTTTGGTCCTCAACAATTCGAAAGTTTGGATGATTTGCGAACAAAAATTCCAAAACGTTTCAAGATGCGTTTTTATCCAGACATTACTCATTCCGCTTGGACGCAATATCCTGTTCCAGAATGGGACTTTGCATTTGCGGCTACCCTTAACCGTGAGCCAATCAACCCAAGACCAGTCGATGAAGCGGCAGTATTTAAAAGGGTACAACCGATTGCTGAACATGGATTCATCACTTATTCTGAAGGGTGTAATGACGATGTAAATAAAATAATTTGGAGCAGTTTGGGATGGGATTCTGATGCTAGCTTAGAAAATATTTTGCTAGATTACAGCAGATATTTTATAGGATCAAAAGTGGGAGAATCTTTTTCAAAGGGACTATTTAATTTAGAAAAAAACTGGAGAGGTCCGCTGGCTGAAAACCAAGGCGTTCAAAATACGCTAACACAATTTCAAGAACTCGAGCGATCGGCTACTCCATCCATGTTACAAAACTGGCGATTTCAGCAAGCCTTGTACCGTGCCTATTATGATGCTACAGATCGTAGCCGTCTTTTACAAGAAACGGCACAGGAAGAAAAAGCTTTAGAACATCTTCGCAATGCTTCTTCCACTGGAAGCTTACTAGCTATTTCAAATGCATCAATCGCTTTAGCAAAACCCGCTATTCTTCAAGGAGCTCAAACCCGTGCTCGTGTATTCGAATTAGCAGAAGCTTTATTTCAATGTATTCATATGCAGTTAAGCGTATCAAAGTACAAGGCCATAGGAATTAGAAGAGGTGCAAATCTCGATTTGATTGATTTTCCTTTAAGTGATGCACCATGGTTACTTAAAAGATTTTCTGAAATAAAGGCGCTTACTAATGAGTCGGAGCGACTAGCGAAGATTGATGCGATAGTGAATTGGAGTAATCCGGGTAAAGGTGGTTTCTATGACGATTTAGGTAAAGCAGGATCTCAGCCTCACCTTGTAAAAGGATCTACTTATGCAGAAGACCCTGCAATGCAAAGGGCACCAGCTTCTGGCATGGTAGTAAAATCTCGTTCTCATGAGGCGCGCATTTCATCCTGTACTTATGCAGAAACAATTCATGATTATCCTTTAGAAATGTTCTACCCAACGCTTGATAAAAATATCAGTTATCGACTTCGCATTGTATATGGACCAGAAGGTGCAGGCAATATTAAACTAGTGGCTAATGACAATATCGAGATTCATCCAATGCGTCCAAAAGACATGAACTACCAACCATTAGAATTTGATATTCCTACTGAAGCCACTAAGACAGGCTCCTTAAAACTTAAATGGAACAGGCCTCCTGGAATCGGTGGAAGTGGCAGAGGCACTCAGGTAGCAGAGGTTTGGTTGATGCCAATAACAAAATGATTATGAAGTAAAATTTAAAACAACTTTCAATTAAAACATAATTTATCCAACACTTATAAAGTGGTATTCTGAATTTAAATTAAGGATACAACTTTTCCTGTTTTCACTGATTCATCACAGGCAAAAGCTATTCTTAAACTATTAACTGCATCCAAAGCATGATCAGTAAGGTCAATATCTTCTATAATTGATTTTAGAAAATATCTTTGTTCACGATTACATAACTCTTGATGATCCGGCTCATCTTCTAAATTTATCCAGGTATCTGGTTTTGAAAATTTTTCATTCTTATCTAAGTCGGCATGATGAAAACGCAAGGATTCTGTTTTGGTGTGCGCTTCAATGGAAGAAGATTTTCCAGCAGCTCCCGCTTCTTTTGCAACTATTGAAACAGATCCTTTAGGCCCAAAAACATCTTTCACAAAAAATGCTGTTTCACTAATCATCGGCCCCCATCCAGCTTCGTACCATCCTACAGAACCATCTTCAAATCGAATTTGCAATTGGCCATAATTATAATTGCCTTCAGGAATTTCTTCAGTGAGTCTAGCTCCGATCGCATAAACTTGAACCGGCTTTGAGCGTGTCATCTGACACATTACATCTATATAATGTACACCACAATCAACAATTGGACTTAAACTATTCATTAAGTTACGATGAAGCGTCCACATGCTGCCATCGCTTTGCTGATTCAAATTCATTCGCATCACCAATGGCTTACCAAGCTCCCTTGTCAATTCAATAAAACGCTCCCAAGAAGGATGATGACGAAGAATATAGCCGACTACTAATTTCTTATTTGCTTTTTTAGCAGCAACCGCTAAACGCTCAGCTGCCTCAACAGTGTGAGCCAATGGTTTTTCTATAAATACATGACATCCATTTTCGAATGCTTTCATTGCAAAACTTTCATGCGTATCTGGATAGGTTGAAATACATACTGCATCTGGCTTTGTTGACTTCATCGCCTCATCCATATCGGTAAACAATGGATAACGATTGTCCAATTTGGCATTTAATATTTCTTTTGTATTTCCCCTAGAAACAAGTCCGCAGATCTCGAAACCCTCATTGTTATGATAGGCAATCGCATGAGAAGAACCCATATTTCCACAACCCACTACCAAGATTCGAATATTTTTTTTTTGATTTTGCATACTTTTAAATTTTGTAAACTATCTCAGAACAATTATAATTTCAATTAAACAAATCTCTATGAGATCAAATCCCCCTATTTCCATTTTATTAATTTAAAGATAGGTTTTTATTTTATTTCAACTATCTGATGGATGGGCAACTTTGGAATAATAATTTCTGTTCTGCCATTTAAATATTTAAAATTCAAAACCTTCGCTCCTGGCTGAAGCAATACCGATTGAGGTTTGGTTTTTGTAGAAACAGATAAAATAAGATTATATAATGGTATAACTTCATCTAATCCTTTCACATTGTCGTTGGCATGATTTCCAGAAGTATTTATTAACTGAATCAATATTTTTTTATCTTTTGTAGTAGGTACAACATTAACCTGATGAGATCCTGCTATTTTAACAACAGGATCAGGGAGAAGTCGGTTAATAATATCTGAAAATAAATCTCTTACTACTGGAGAGGTACTATTCAAATAGGTTTCGCCGAGCGAAATATAAATTCCAGCTATTTTTCCTTTACCATAATTAGTCATAGTGGCTGAAACTGCAAAAGGCTTCTCTGCCAGATCATCGAGTGGAAAGAGTTTATTTAATACCAATGTTCCAGGTAAAGGTTCTACCAATCGCGTATCTGATTCTAATTCTATAAATCTATCCGCTACATTTAAGTACCCTCTAGTTAAAGTGGTAGTCTTTATTTCTTTGACACCTAATATATCATCAAATCGAGTAGTAGCCTGTGCTCCAGCAACAATTAGTTTACCCCCTTGGAATACATATTTCCTAAGAGCTGTTTCTAAGGCAGGTTCAATCATCTGCCATTCAGGTATTACGACCACAGGGAATTCATCTAATCTTTTTAGCAGCTGATGGGTCATTAACAATTCAACAGCATGTTGGCCATCTAATAATGAATTTAAAATTCCTTGTATTTTTTCCACTTTAGAAGAACTATACACTCCATTAACACTCTGTTTCCATGCAGCAGTAGAATAAAGTAATGCAACTTGAGGAATTATAGAAACTCCTTTACAAAAATCTCTTCGAGGTAAAATAAAATCAGCTAATTCTTTTATCACTCTAAAATCTTTTTGCTTAAAAGAAACATCTCCTTTCTGATTAAAATAAGTTTGCACACCACCACCCAAACTGATCACTGGAGCAAGTTCCTGACACAATTGAAGAGAAGATTTTGGAGCTCTAATACCGGTTTTGAAATTCATTGAAAAGCTCCAAGCCATCAAATCAAAAGAGATGCCTTGGCCAGCCAATGCTCTTGCATGCCAGTTTGCTTTATTTAATGAGTTAGTTGGATCATTGTCTCCAGAATAAAAATCCAGACCGATATCGCTTGGAATGGGCTCAGGCATCATATCACTAAATGCCCAATTGGAGCATAGCTGAAAATAAGGTGCAGCAGCATGAACTTCTTTTGTGTAATGTTTAATATATTTTAGAAAAGAAGTTCTATTAAATTCTACAAATTCTTTATAATATTTATCGCTAGTTTTATATGGTATTGATTCTATTCCAGTACCTTTTTTAAATTCAGCTAATGCGGCTGGGTGATAATCAGGCTGAACAGCCCATGCTTCTCCATCAATCCATGCTCCATCAATTTTATATTTAAGCGCTAGTTCTTTGAGCTGAGGAATTAATAATTTATCAGAATAATCTCCCCAAAAACTTGTATTGCCTGGGTCAGGCTTTCCATCAGATTGTACTCGAGCTTGATCGGGATGCTGTGAAGCATAATTAGAGTCACGAACTCCAGAATAATGAACATACAAACTTACCCGGTGGTGATCAGTTACTTTTCGAATCAACGCTAATGGATCTTTATCAAAACTAATAGCCTGTTTGCCTACTTGGGTTGGATAAGAAGAAATACCTGGATGTCCCTTACAGTCAACTTGAATATAATCTGGGCGGCCATATAGTAATAAACTATCCACCATTGATTCAGTAAGTTGAGCACCTACATGACTACTCGTAGCACTCAAATGCTGATCGAAATGAAGTCCCCAAAAAGAAGCTTCACGAGAAATCTTTGATTGATGAAGTTGGCTCGATTTAACATATTTACGAGATTGACTATATACTAAACCAAAACTCATAAAAAAGCAACTAACCAATAAAAATAAATTTCTGAAAATAAAATCAGGGGATATAAAACTGAAGGTTTTTTTTGCTTTCATTTGTTTAGGATTAAGAAAATTATTTATAAAATATTTATTTAATTAAAGATAAGTTTTTTTCATTTTTTGAAGACTTTATTCTTAGGAGATCCATTTCTATCTCTTCAAATATATTAATGTTTGTTTTCACTCAAAAAAACTTCCCCAATGTTATATTGATAAGGTATTGGTCATATATTTACTCTTTAAAATATTCATTTCCATTTTAATTAATTTTAAAATTTGAAAAGATGCAAAAAAGACTCACCTCATTAGATGCCTTCAGAGGATTTACGGTTGCCGCGATGATCATGGTAAATTTTCCTGGTAATTCAGATTTTGTTTTTTTTACTCTTCGTCATTCTATATGGAATGCACTAAGCTTTACAGATCATGTTGCCCCTTTTTTTCTATTTATTATTGGTGTATCTATTCATTTTGCCTATTCCAATAAATTACCTGAAGAAAAACCTGCTCTCTACAAAAAAATTATTATCCGCGCGATCAAGATATTTAGTATCGGTATGTTTCTAAATTTGATGCCTACATTTAACCTATCTGAAATTAGATGGACAGGAACGCTTCATAGAATTGCAATAGTATTTTTAATTTGTTCTATCATTTCACTTCATACAAATTGGAAACAACAATTAATTATTTTTACCTCTCTCTTGCTAGGCTACTGGATCATCATGACTGCAATCCCTTATCCAGGTGAGGGAAAAGTAATGCTTGAGCCTGGTAAAAATATCGCAGCCTATATCGACTCACTTTATTTACCAGGAAAAATGTGGCAAAAAACTTGGGATCCAGAAGGAATTTTAAGCATTGTTCCAACCTGCTGTACTACCTTGATTGGAATGCTTGTAGGAAAAATTATGAAATCAGAATTACATGAAAATCTCCGATTGAATTATCTTATGATTATTGGAGTGGCTATGTCTATACTCGGGTATTTTGTTGGACTTTCATTTCCAGTGAATGAAAATATTTGGTCTAGTAGTTTCGTATTAGTTACTGGAGGTTTTGCCTGTTTAATTTTTGCTTCCATGTATTTTACATTTGATGTATTAAACTATAGTAAGTACTCAAAAATAGGAGTGGTATTTGGAGTAAATGCAATTGCTGCTTATGTACTAGGAGATTTATTAGGCTTGGTTTTTTATGGAATAAATATTGGAGGCAATACCATCAATATGCATTTCTTCAATTATTTAAATCAATTGGGTGTTATGCCAGAATTAATTTCTTGGATATACGCTTTACTTTTTGTTAGTATTGTTTCGATTCCATGTTGGATACTTTATAAAAAAAGAATCATCATAAAAGTGTAACTATTCATTCCTATTAAAAATTAATCATTCATTGTCGCTTAATAAATATTTTATAAAATACTCTTGCTTACTGCTATTTCTATTAAGCATCCATCAACTGGCCATGAGCCAGCAGTATGTATTTGCTCAATTAAAAGGGGCTTATCTAAAAGCCGATGGTTGGAATTTAAGTGGGGATGCGAGAGTCGCCAATGTTAGTGGAAATAATTTATCAGAATTATTACTCTGTTCAAATAACAATACTAGAAGTGGAGCAGCTTTTTATTCTCAGCCGATTAACCTTTCCATTTGCAATAAATGGAAGGCAGAATTTGATTTCAGAATATTTGATGGCACGGGTGCAGACGGTTTAGCATTTTGTTTTTTAGATGTGGCGCCTTCAGGCTATGTAAATGGAGGAGGCCTTGGTATACCTGCCACTGCGAATGGGCTAAAGGTATGTTTTGATACTTGGAGAAATTGTAGTAGCACAAGCAGTTATCCAAATATGCCAAAGCTAGAAATTAGGTGGGGTGTAGGATACGATGAATGTTCAAATTTACCAACGAGAGACAATCAAGATGGCAAGCTTTCTATTATTCGCAATGCCGAATATTGTCACGCTATGATAACTTATGACAATGGCAACATTAGTGTTTTCCTAAATGACAATTTATATTTAACAGGTTTTCAGCAATTTAATTTTGCAGGATATCTAGGCTTTACTGCAAGTACCGGAGGAAGCAATGATAATCATTCCATAAAAAATGTGATGATTTATACTGAGATGCCTCCTTCATTTGCGGGCAACCCTGCAGGTTTAAATTTTTGTCCAAAAGATAGTGTAAAACTTGGAGGCCCATCTAACTCAAATTATATTTATAGTTGGTATCCCACTAATGGCTTAAGTGACAGTTCTATTGCAGCTCCCCTATTACATTTATCCAACAATTCAGGCAATTCGCAGCAATATACTTATTATGTAAAAACTGCTTTTAAAAACAATCCAGGTTGCGCCTCTAGAGATAGTGTTCCTATTAGAGTATATCCTAATCCAGTTATTCAATTAATTTCACCAGAGATTTGTTTACAGGATGCCGTTGCACAGTTTGCAGACAGCAGCTTTACCAAAGACAATAGCACCCTGCCCTTTTTATATAAATGGAATTTTGGTGACCCTGCAGCAAATGCTAGTAACCCAAACAACTCGGTTCAACAAAATCCAAGTCACCGGTATAGTGCCAGTGGTAACTATCCTATTAAATTACAAGTAACCAATAGCAAGGGCTGTACGGATAGTGTTTCTAAAATATTTACCGTAAATGGAGCAATACCTGAGGCTAATTTTAGCATTACCAATCCAACTAGTTTATGCAGCAATCAACCGGTAGAAATAATTAACGAAAGCGTGGTCGATTTTGGAAACATTACCAAAGTGCAAATATTTTGGGGCGACACTGCCAACAAGAGTTACATTGATGAAAGTCCATCAAAAGGAAAAAAATATTTTCACCAATATCCTAAAGGAGCAATATCCTCCACTTCAAATTATACCATTAAGCTCGTTGCCTTTTCTGGAATATCCTGCGAACAGGAATTGAGTAAACCACTAACTATTCTTCCTTCTCCTATTTTACAGTTTTCTAATTTACCTTCCGTATGTAATAATTCAGAACCCATCGACATTGCCGGAGGCGCGATTGTAAATAATTTAGCAGGTATTTTTTCTTATTCAGGAAAAGGTGTCACAGCGAATGGTCAATTTAATCCTAAGCTTGCTATTGCAGATACACAGTATATTTTATTTACTTACACTGCTATTAATTTCTGCAAAGATTCTGGCTATCAAAAAATAATCATCACTCCTTCCCCAATTGTAAATGCGGGACCTGACTTAATGGTATTAAAAAATGAAACAGTACAAATAAATGCAACCGCCACAGGAAATGGTTTGCAATACAAATGGAATCCGTCGGCTTCTTTAAATAGCGATATAATATTAAATCCACTCTGTACAACAGCAGCAGATATTATTTATCAACTAACGGCTACTGATAATCTAGGCTGTAGTAGCCAGTCGAGTATGGCAGTAAAGATTTTAAAAGATCCTCACATACCGAATGCGTTTACTCCCAATGGTGATGGATTAAATGATTTATGGCGTATAAAAGAATTAAGTTATTACCCCAATTGTGAAGTAACAATTTTTGACCGTTATGGGCAACTCGTTTATTATTCGAAAGGGTACAAAAATCCTTGGGATGGCACTAAGAATGGGCATCCAATGACAGCTGGAACTTATTGCTACCTAATTGATACAAAAAAATTGAAAACGATCTTTAAAGGGTTTGTGGTATTACTAAGATAGGTTGGTTGCACTTCAATAAATTCTGTTAGTGTAAAAAATAATTTAACTCTTTTATAGCTATTATAAAATAGTACACCTCCCGTGCCTCCTCAACAAAAGCTTCTTGTCAATTAAAAAAATATCAATTACAATGAGTTAGGTTTATAAAAACTTAGAGAATTGGAATTAAAAAATATAGAATATTAATATTTGAATTATGAAAAAATGATCAATAACAGACCCGTTAGAAAGTTTGATTACAAAACTCCTAATGAGGTATATTTACTAAAATCACGTGTTGCACTTATTGCTTGAACACAGCATTTGATATAAATTCGAAAAAAATTAATAATTTATAAAAAAAATCATTTTATCATTTTCTGTATTTTTTTTGCTATTAGCATTAATAATGTCATTCACATCTCCAGTAAAACCGGATCTGAAAATCACTAAATCTAAGAACGCTGCTGGACAATGGGAATTTATTATTCACAATCAAACAAAGCATTACATTGACCAATTTTGGGTAGCAGAGGTAGATGCTACACTTAAACATTAAGATCATGCATGGCATGAAGGACATTGGACTGGAGACACACACTTCATTGAGCCAGGTGGAACAATGACCTTAACATTAAATGATGCACATGAGGCAGAATATTTCATGTGGACACATGATGCTCATGCTCATCATGGACATTTATACAAATTACATTTAGATCATGATGTAGATGTTAATGACCAAGAAGAAGATTCTGACGAAATTGATGAAGTTTTTGGTAAAGAGCACCATGAGTGAGATGAAATTGATCTTGACAGTCAAGATGATGACTAATATTCGATTCTCATCAACAAATAAAAAAGCCTTAGGTATCATCTCTAAGGCTTTTTTATTAAAATTCAGTTTGACTTAAAAGCCTCATACTGTCAATAAAATAAGGCTTCCCAAAAAATAAAACTGCAGCAAAACCAAAAAATAAAAGAAAAGATTTTATCGGAGGTGATGTAAAGAATCTAAAGGTATTTGATACAAGTTTGAATTAAAGAAAAATTAGGAATAGGAATAAACTAATGAATGAATTTATAGTGCAAAATCATCTTTTTTTCGCTTGATATCTATACCCATTGCTGCCCTTTCGTCTTCAGTCCATGCTTTTGTGTCGCCCTTTTTCTGCTTGCCCACCGTAGAGTCAAAATTATTATACATTGCAAAGTTTACTCCTTCACCTCTTTGAGAAGGGAAGGCAACTCCATCATATTTTTTTTCAGTAGCGTACTTTTTAATCCCTTGTGGATAATCTTTAATAAAGGATTCATCTGTTTTATCCTGAGTAAGATCAATAATTCTTCCCTTTTCAGCATCTTTTCGATCTTTTTTAACTTTACCTGTATCATATTTTAATGTATGGTGTGCTTCCATATCATGGTGAACCAATTCTTTTCGACTAGTCGCTATGTCGGTAGTAGCATAGAAACCCTGACCGAATCTATTTTCTTTAGACGTATATTTTGGATTAATCCCATTCTCTTCAATACTTTTTTTCGCTCCTCCGTTAGAGGTTGTATGAAATAGCTCTGTTGGATTAATTGTACTTCCATTGGCAGATTTAAAACCCTTTGAACCTTCCCCTAATCTATTTTCGTTAAACCCTTTTGACGGTTCCCCCAACTGTCCTGTCAATGACTCGCTTTCATTAACTCCAACAAATTGATCCGCTCCAAATTCATTGGGGTATAGACTTTCTAAGTCACCTAATTCTGCTGCTTCTTTTTCTTTTTCTTTTTCTCCAATTCCCAATAATGATTTAACACCACCAATAGCACTCCCAAACTTTCCTAGCTGAGCAACTAAACCAGTAGCTATTGACTTTTGTTGTATAGGTTTTTCGTTCGAGGTAGAAGCTATTCGTAATGCTTTTGACCCCATCACATCTGCTTCATTTTCAAGTCCAATATTGTCATTAACCGGCACCTTGCCTTTCAGTTGGGCAGTAGGCTTCACTCTACCTTGCTTTTGTTGAACCACATGCCATGCTTCATGAGGTAGATAATTTTCTTTTCCTGGAGCTACATGAATATCAGTTCCTTGAGCATAAGCATGGGCATGTAATTGCGCCGGTTGACTTGAATTATAATGAACTTTAACATCGTCAAGAGATATTCCTGATAACTGTTCAACTCCCGATTTTATATTACTCGGTATCCCTGTTTTATTCTTGGGAGCAATTGCTAATTGATTAGCATTGCTGTTATTTTTCTTTAATTGAATACTTGGAAAAAAAGAAGAGGATTTTAATTGTTTAACTTCTCCAATAAATTTTGATTGAACAGTATCTGAAGACCAAAATGAACCAGCAGACAAAGATTTCCCCGTTTTACTAGGACTTAGGGAAGATCCCTGTTTCTCAGAATTAGTTTTAGATATATGTTGATGAATTCTAGCCACAAATAATGCAATAAAAATTTATAAAATGATTATAAAATTAGACTATTTTAAGTGATTAAAAAATATTAATTAAAAAACCATTAAACTAAATTATTATATGTTATCGGGACATCATTGTTTGTAAATAGGGTTATTACAACTTTTCGAACTGGGACGGTTTTTTCGACCAAAATAATAAAAAATTGGGTACACTAAATAATATACAAGAAGTCAGCTTCAACAATATTCAACACTTTTTGTATTATTTAAAGCTAATTATTATCCACCTCGTTTAGTAGTAATAAGGATAACACCGTTAGCACCACGTGCACCATAAAAAGCTAAAGAACTGGCGTCTTTTAAAACTTCTATAGATTTAATATCATTAGGATTTAATGTAGACAAAGGGTTTGCTATACCCATAATTCCATCCAACACATATAATGGATCGTTGCCAGAATTAATTGAGTTAGTGCCGCGAATACGTATCATTGGATTTTGTCCAGGCACACCTCCACCTGCAAATAATACGGTTACTCCAGCGATTCGATTTTGAAGTGATTGACCAATGTTCAAAGAAGATCTTCCGCCGTTTGCAGATGAGGTTCCTTCCCAATTGGAATGAAAATTTAATTTATCTTTCTCAGGTCTTTCGGTTAAAAGTTTGGTGTCAGTGGAGATTAAATTGCCAGCCTCTAAGCCCTTTGACGCTCTACAGGAACTAAAAGCAACAGAAAAAAATATTGCTGTCAACACTATTAACACAAACTGATTTTTTATAATTTGCATAAACTGAATGATTGAAGCGTTATAGAAAATTATTATCCTAATTTACTTAATTGAAAGATACAACCCAAAAAATTTACTATTTAGAAGTTTTAGCAAAAGGCAGTAAAAAATATAAGTATCAATAAATGACATTTCGAATACTTACTTTGAATGAAAGAGACTTGAACTGCCTGTCAACTTGAAATCTTACCTATCAAAAAAAGTTATTTTATCTGCTTTTAACTTCTTCGAATGCAAGGTCATAATCGTTTCTTAAAGTGCCCATTAGCCTATCCCAAAAAAGCAAGTATAATCCATAATTACCTTTAAAATATTTATGATGCTGATTATGGCAAACGGAGGTATTGATCCATTTTCCCACAATTGATTTACTAAATCCCTTCGGGTACAACTCCCAACCTAAATGACCATAAACATTATAGAGTATTGAAAATAGAAAAAATATTGGAATATTAGTTTTATGAAGAGGGAATGAAAAAGCAAAAACAATAAATATTCCATTTTCAACAATTGCTTCCAATGGATGAAAAGCATAGGCTGCCCATGGAGATGGGTTAGTGGACTGATGGTGTACTAAATGAAAAATTTTAAAGATGCTTTTATGATGCATTATACGATGAGTCCAATAAAAATAAGTGTCATGTATAATCAGCATGACAGGAAAGGCGGCAAAATAATACACCCATCCATATTCCGCAATATCATCGTATATTTTTGTGTAAGGCCTAACAGTTGGGTTACCAATTATATTAAGAATTATTAATCCAAAAATTAGAATGGTTGAAATTGAGTAAGCAATTTCTCTTAAATAATCTTTGTTTTTGGGAAGTACATTTTGAATTTTTTTAGCTAATATTTTATTTTTAAACACTACATAAAAAAATAAAAATATAGAACCTGCAATAAGGATATATCGACCTCCAATGGAAGTAATAATCTGAAAGTATTTATTAAAGTTGAAACTGAAAATTAAACGTATTGGC
Organism: Chitinophaga pinensis; assembly: GCA_945876095.1. Taxonomy (GTDB): domain Bacteria; phylum Bacteroidota; class Bacteroidia; order Chitinophagales; family Chitinophagaceae; genus Ferruginibacter; species Ferruginibacter pinensis_E. Next base: position 25,575 of record CAMCMP010000021.1, on the reverse strand, counting down.
ATAAATCATAATATTTTTTTTAGTTACATTTTAAATGTGTAATAGAGGTTTAAGCTGTGAGGCCCTGTAGTAAATTAATAGATATTAAATAATAATTCAAGTTACTAAGAGAGGGGCACTTTACAAAATGCTCCTAGCTTTTTTGTACAATAATTTAGGTATTAGTTAGTTTTTTCGAACATTTTTGTAGGTGAACCACAATTTACATGTATAATCCCAATCAATTTTATAGAATTGGTTTTATTTTCCAAACTAGTCGCTATCATCGGCGGCGAAAATTTGAATTATTGAATAATGTAAATTGGTAAAATGTTTTATATTTACAAAAAATATATTTTATGAAAAAAGCAAGTTTAGTCCTAACAATTTTATTAAGTTTTTTATTTGCTTCTAATTTAAAAGCGCAAACAAATGAAGCTTTTTACGCTGGCAAATGGAAAATAACAGTATTTGGAACACCTTATGGAGATGTGAAAATGGGATTTGTAATTGAAAAAAAGGAAGGAAAATATTCTGGTATTGTTCAAGATAGTACCGGTGTTGAAATTACAAAAATCAGCAGTATAGAAGAAGTTGCTAAATCAATCACTGTTTCTTACAATGCAATGGGGTATGATTTAACCGTACAATTAGAGCCTGCTGATGATGATAATTTGAAAGGCATCTTGAATAATATGTTTGACACAAAAGGAATTCGTGTAAAAGAATCTAAGTAATAGCTTCTATTCACTTTTATCAAAGTAAAGAGATCATTAGGGTAGCTTATTTCAATTTAATATAATCACCCTAATGATCTTTTGTGTTTCATAACCTAGGAGTTACGTTTATCAATAGCCACATCGAATTAAAAAGCCTCAACTAAACCCCTAAACCCGAATTTAAAAGAGCAAACAATAATTAAACTCTAAACCTCTAAACCCAATTTAAACGATGAAATCTTCATTTTTATTAGCTTTTGCTACTTTTTTGATATCGATGGTTACTGCTCAAAAATTATTTACTTACCCAATAGCGGTTCAGACCTATTCGTTTAGAAACCATTTTCCAAATGGAATTGAAAAAACATTAGATGAAATTAAAAGTCTAGGCTTTACCGAAATAGAAGGCAATCTACCAATAGGAATTACGGCTACCGAGTATAAAAAATTGTGTGATGCCAAAGGCTTACATTTTGCATCTACAGGTGCTGAATTTGATGAATTGGTAAAAGACCCTATGGCGGTAGTAACCAGAGCTAAAATATTAGGCGTCAAGTTTGTCATGTGCGCATGGATACCTCATGCAAGAAATGTGTTTACATTAGAGAATGCAAAAAATGCGGTTCAGGTTTTTAATGCCGCTGGTAAAATACTTAGTGAAAACGGATTGACCTTGTGCTACCATGAACATGGTTATGAATTTTATCCCTATGAAGATGGAACACTTTTAGATTACATTATTAAATCGACCGACCCTAAATATGTTTCTTTTGAGATGGATGTTTTATGGGTAACCCATGGTGGGGGTGCTGAAATGCCAGTGGCTTTGTTAAATAAATATCCAGGCCGCTTTAAGTTGATGCATTTAAAAGATTTAAAGAAGGGAGTACAGGGAAACTTATCTGGTGGCACACCTGCTGAAAATGATGTGCCTGTTGGAATGGGACAAGCAAATTGGAAAGAAATTATTAAGCTGGCCAAAAAATATGGAGTAGTACATTGCTTCATCGAAGATGAAAGCAACCATGAAATGGAAAATATTCCTCTAAGCATTGCTTACTTAAAAAGTCTGTAATAATTAAAATAATTTACAAACATAATGTATGAATGGAAAGTCGCATAAATGATACTGCAGAAAAAGGACTAAGTCCTACTCCTGTAGAGAATTAAATTCAACTCTCTTTTCATCCAAAGAATATAACCGGGAAACAAAAAAACCACTTACAATAATTGTAAGTGGTTTTTTTGTAGACTTATATTAGTTAGATAATTATCTAGGCATTAATCCAAGCTGTTGCATAAACTCAAGATTATCCATAAAATCTTGTTCTTCTGCAATTTTACCATCTCTCATTTTAACAATCGTACAACCAGTTACATCTACATCTTTTCCCGTTGCTGGAATTCCAAAAAATGATCCGGTATGTTTCCCTTTAAATTGCCAATACTTTACCAATTTGTCTCCATCGGCAAATATTTGTTTAACAATAAATTTTCTTTCTGAAAATCCTACTACATAATTTTCATAATATGCTCTTGCATTAGCCTTTCCTTTCACTTCAGGAATGGCATGCAATACAGCATCATCTACATAGGCTGAATCCAAGATGTTGATGCGACCTTCGTTGATAGCCACTTCCCAAACACGAGAATAATACTCAATATTTTTTTTACTCAATTCGGCATTTTTGTCATTTACAGATTTGCATGATACAAGTGCCGATATCAAACAAAGCGATAGAATAATCTTTTTCAAAATAGTTTTTTTTAGGTTAAACGATAATAAATATTAAAATAAAGATAATAAAAATTAGTATTCAAAAGAAATCTATCCACTACTGAAAAAAAATATTCAATCTAAATTGCTAGGCAGTAATTTGACAAACTTATAAACATTTGAAGGGTCTTAAGAAAGGAGTCTGGTTATAACTTTTTTTCTCTGCCCCTACATTTAACAAAGAGGCCGCTAATTTAATTTAATCATAATGAAATTGGAATTTGACAATCTGAATCTCATCTTCACCGATCTTATATATTAATCGATTGTCTTCATCAATTCGTTTGGGTCTAAACCGGCATAATTAAATTTCAATGGTTCAGATTTTCCAATGCCATTATAATGATTCCGTGAAATATCTTTCAATAACTCATTGATACGCTTCAATTTTTATTTATCGTTTTTTTGCCAGAATAAATAATCCTCCCAAGCCAGCTCAGTGAAAACAAATCTCATTAGTCAGCCAGTTTTTTAACTAGTTTTTTTCAGCTTTCAAGGCTTCTATGGATTCATCCAAACGCTGCTGATTTATTCTAGCAGATAATTCATGCTGAGTAGTTTTGACTGAGTTATACTACTCTAAAGAAATAACCACCGCCCCCTTGTATTTACCATGATTAATAATAAGCGTTTCGAAATTTTGAGTTACCTTATCTAGGTAACTTTTAATGTCTTTCCAGAAGTCTGACAGGGTTGTTGTCAACATGATGTCCTTTTTATTGTACAAATACATGTTCATAATTTGAAGTTTTCAATTAAATGGTACCCTTTCAAACAACCACTATTTTAGAACGAAATATACTTAGTCCTCTATCTGTGTATTTTTCTTAGGTTTTTCAGCCATCCATTCTTTTCTATCCAATTTATGATTGCCCGTAATTACTTCATCTAAAGTATTACCCTCATATAGTCTGCCATTTTTCATCACCCATTCGATGGTGTTGGTATTACGAATGTTATCAAGTGGATTTCTATTAAGAATAAGTAAGTCAGCCAATTTTCCTGTTTCCAAACTACCTAAGTCCTGATCTAATCCAAGACCTCTAGCACCTAAAATAGTAGCGGTTTTAAGCGCATCCAAATTACGCATACCACCACTTTGCATCGACCATAATTCCCAATGATAACCTAGACCTTGTAATTGACCATGACTTCCAATACCAGCCAAGCCGCCTGCTTCTACAATTTTTTTCATACTCTTTGCATGTTTTTGAAAAACATGTTCTTCCGGTAAAAACCAAGTAGCCCGACGACGAGATTTAGAAGCTAGTTCTTCATAAGGAGTGAAGTATTGCATCTTTTCATTGCTGTAGGGATTTTCATTTTCATAATAATAGTTCTCTGCCCATGGTCCACCATAGGAAACCAATAAGGTAGGAGTAACTGTCATTTTAGAAGCTGCAATTGTTTTCACTACATCATTGTATAAAGGATAAATTGGAATAGAATGCTCATGCCCAGGATAGCCATCTAATAAATTGGTCATGTTTAATTTAAAATCAAGCCCCCCTTCGGTAGTAGGCATTAGCTGTTGATTTTTTGCTGCTTGTATTACCCATTGTCTATGTTTACGATTACCTACTAAATACATTTTAATATATTTAGTGTTATAGTATTTACTGTATTGACTTAATACCGATTCTGCCTGTGCCGAATCTTTTAAATTGTATGCCCAATAACCTACTCCTGGACCAGTTGAATATACCCTAGGACCCGCCATCATTCCCGATTCAACCATATCGCTATAAGTAAGAACATCGGTGGTAGCAGTTTGCGGATCGCGTGTGGTAGTTACCCCATAAGCTAAATTGGCTGCATATACCCAAGCCTGCGTTTTATGTATGCCCCAGCTTGGCCACATGTGAGCATGTGTATCTACAAAGCCAGGAATAATTGTTTTGCCTGCTGCATTCAATTTTTTTGTTCCATTAGCTACTTTTAAAGTTCCCGATTTACCAATGGCTTTTATACGATTGTTTACAATATAAATATCTCCCCTGCTTATTACTTCGTCACCTTTCATGGTAATAATTCTTGCATTCGTTAAAAGAAGATTGTTGATGGGCATATCTTTTTCATAAAATACTTTGATCCAATTTTCAGTGGCTTTGTATTTAGGATCTTCTTTCTTTGCTGATTTGTTAGCTACTATTTCTTTTTTAGTACTGTCTTTAACAGTGGTATCTTTTTTAATCGCCGCCTCTGCTTTCTTTGCCATTGCTAAGCTATCATCAAATGCATAAGAAGCATCTACATCATAAGTAAAATGAGCGGCACCTAAACTATAATGAACAATTTTTCCATTTGCTTCCCAAGCCGGAAACTCTCCACCCATTTCAGTTAAGAGCTTACTAGGGAAGGCTGCACTTTTTGCTTCCGCAACTGAAATGTCTACTAGCTTGCCTGCTTGTGGAATAGTGATATAATAAATATTATTGTTGACTTGTGCGATGGCTGCTTTACCCAAGGGTGACATCAAAATTGTATTAGCGCTAGAAGCAGGATTATTTTCTTTGGCAGCATCTTCATCATCCTCCATATCTAAAACATCTGCTAAAGGTTTTCCTCTGTGTTGAGCAATACTACCAAAAGTGGTAATACCTGTAATTTTTACAATTTCTTTTTCATCTCCTCCATCCCATTGAATAGAAATTAATTTTCCATTATTGTTTAAATAAATACGGTCTTCGCCATTTACAAAATGAGGATTGTTGCGGCCGTTGGCTTTGTCAATTATATGAATACTGCCATCACTTAAATTCAACCAACACAATTCATCTTCATCATCTTTATAAGTAGGATCTTTTGAATCTCTGAATTTTTGAAAGTTGGTTCTATTAAAAACTATTCTAGTACCCGCTTGATTTAATGCTAAGCCCTGATACAATGCATTTTCTTTAGTAAGCAAAGTTTCGGTTCCAGTGGCTAAATCAATACTTCTAATACTACCGCCTTCAACGCCCCAGGTAGCAAAATAAATTGTCTTTCCATTGAGGCTCCAAATAGGTTGCGCTTCTGTAAAATTATTTTTAGTTAATTTATTAGGCTTCCCATTAGGATAGTCCATTACATACAATTTATTTAACACCGTAAAGGCTAATTTTTTTCCATCTGGAGAAGGAACGGCATCTCTAATTTGAGTGGCTTGCGCTGAACTCGTATCTTTAATAGGATATTTAAAAAACACCTCTGGTCCCATTTCTATAGTAGCATCTACTGCATAGCTAATTTCTTTTTGAACAGCTGTTTCTATGTCAATGCTGTGAATTTTTCCACCATAAGAAGCTAATAAATTTTTGCTATCAGGAGTAAAAGTCATGGCAGGCAGTACGCCTAATACTGCGATTGATTCTTGATCATCTCTTTGAACGGGGTAAGCCAACCATGTTTCTTCACCCGTAATTAAATTGCGTTTAACCAATCCAGTTTTATCTTCAAATCTTGTTCCGTACACCAACCACTTACCATCTTTTGAAAGAACGGGTGTAAAAGCAGAGCCATATCTAGAAGCAATTGTACGAGTAGTTCCTTTTTCTCTATCATATACACCAATACTATACTGAGGTAACATTGCATTGTAATTCCAAGCACTCGTTCTTGAAGAATAATAAATATATCTTCCATCAGCACTTACAGCAGGATCAATGGTTTTTAAAGTAGCGGGTAAGGATATCAATGAAGTACCTGCACCACCATTTTTATGCATCAAATACAATTTTGTATTTCTTCTTCCTTTTGTATATACAATGTAATTACCATCTGGTGTATATACGGCACCTGGAAAATTTTGATTTTGTTCTTCAGTTAAAGCGATGGTATCTTTTTTTGCGATATCGATATACCATAAATTTTCAGCACCTCCTCTATCAGAAATAAATAATATTCTTTTTCCGTCTGGACTAAAACTTGGATGGTTATCATAAGCTAAACCTTTGGTAATAGGGGTTGCTTTACCACCTTCTACTGGCATGCTATAAATATCCCCCATTAAATCAAACAGAATGGTCTTACCATCAGGACTAATATTTACTGATGTCCATGTTCCTTCATTTGTTTGAATAGGAATAGCGCGAGTTGCTTTGAGCGGCATACCTTTGAAACTAGTAAATGTAATGCTATCCTTTTTAAGGGCTAATTTATCTTGTGCAATACCCTGGCTTAGATAAAATACTATAAAAAGCATTATAACAAAAATTCTCATATTATATATTTTTAAATGATAAGGTTTTAAAGTAACCAAAAGTATTAAAATAATTTTATTAAATGATATGCATATTCTTTGAGGCGGAGTGGTTAAATAAAAAGAGTCTGAAACAAATAAAACACCTTCTATTCACTATTTAGTAATGGATTTATTTTTGAGTTTTAAATAATTAAGATGTGGGGACAATTGCTAATGAATCTGTATTACTTCGGAGAGCTTTTCATAGATTTAGTAAATACATAGACAAAAAAACATCCATTATTAAAGAGTCTACGTTAAATCCTATGTGCTTTATTTTTTTTTCGCGAAATTTGCTTGATTTTACTTTTTGCGGGCAGCGAGAGCATTGTCAATATTCGAGAAGAATCAACAAAATCTTAATGTATTTTGAATGGAAAGAATAGACATTGATAGAGTTATTGAAATGGCTTGGGAGGATCGTACTCCTTTTGAAGCAATTGCCATTCAATTTGGTTTATCAGAAGCGGATACTATTAAATTGATGCGCACTGAATTAAAACGTACTAGTTTTAATCTTTGGCGTGAGAGAGTAAATAGCGGGGTGAGTCAGAAACATTTAATGAAAAGAAGTGCCGAAATAAAGCGATTTAAATGTTCCAGACAAAAATCCATCTCAATGAATAAGATTAGTAAGCGGTAAGGTTAGTTTTTTTCAGATGTAAATTTCTTCTTTTTGCAAGCGTCACTACAGTACAAGACTTGTTCCCATTGAAGCGCCCACTTTTTGCGCCAAGTAAAAGGACGGTTACAATGAAGGCATAATTTTGAGGGTAGATCGCTTTTTTTAACTGTTTTATTATTGCTATTTTTCATTCCTTCTTTTTATTAGGTATTTTTTCTAAATGTAAAATTAATGCAAGATTCAGCAATTTTCTTTAATTGTTGCTTTCCTATTTAGGAGAGATTCGTTTCCAGGTTGAACAGAGATCTTTTCTTTGGTTACTTTATTATTTACTAGCGAAGACGGCTTTATTTGAGTGGTATCATGAATTAGCAATAGCAGACTTTAAAAGTTTTAATGAACTTAAAAAGGTATATGGAAAGGTGAGTTTAGTGAGTGATGGTCGTCGGGTGGTATTTAATATTATGGGCAATAAGTATAGATTAGTAGTAAGAATAGTTTTCGAATTTAAAGCGATACAGATCAAATGGTTTGGGACACATAGTGAATATGATAAAATAGATATGGCGACTGTACAATATAAAAAGTAAGTTTTATGGAATTAAAAATTATTCAAAATAAGAAGCAGTATGAACAATACATTGAATGGGTAGATGATCAATTTGATAAAAAAGTAAAAGCGAATATACCGCAGGGCGAAAAGTTACAAGTAGCCCTTTTATTGATTAAACAATACGAGGATACTAACTACCCCATTCCATTACCCAACCCGATCGATGCTATCAAAGTAAAAATGGATGAATTAGGATTAAAAAATAAAGACTTTGTAGGCAAGGTGGGCGCAAAGGTTATATATACTCTTTATTAAATAAAAAGAAACCGTTAACACTTGAGTTAGCCAGATTATTTCATCAAGAACTTAATATTCCAGCAGAAATTCTTTTGTCATAATTTCTACTTCATAATATCACTGATAAAATAAGACAAGTAATATATATTCTTAAAAATAACTTTTATCTATCTTCAAGAATATGATAAAACTAAATCTTTTTGAGTATTTCAATAAATTCAGCCAATTTATTGAACATAGAAATCATAAGTTTAAATCAAAAAGTGCACTTACCACTTAATCTGTTTCGATTTTAACTTTTCATAAAGCCCTTCTAGCTTTACTTTCTGCGCTATTAGATTCTCCCCTTTTGTGATTGCTTTTTTGGCATCCCATAAACTCGGAATTGAAAATTTTCCTTTTGAAAGGGAATACATCCAAAATAAATCTATAAAATTGAGGAAGAGATTGATTCTATAAAACAAGGAGGCTTTTTCTATTTGAAAACCTAAATTATTTAATGTTCTATCGTTGAAAAAATAAGAGGTTCCAATGATATTTACAGCTGCTGGAATACGCTTATCCTCGATAAGCTGAATCAGATTTAATAAACCCTCTAGATGATACATCATTATTCTATTTCTCAATTGTGTTCCTGACTTATATTTTCTCAATACAAATAAATGATCAAAGCTAGTTCCGCTATGTAAATCAATTTGTTTATTGTTAGCCATATAACCAAGAAGCATCGGCGAATAATAAGTATAACCACCAGTCAATTTATAAATTGGAGTAAATAGAAATTGGCTAATGGGTACATAAAGGACGAATAACAAATAAATAAGGGGTTGAGAATAACCTTTCCCAATAATTAAAATCGCCAACCATACCCCAACCAATAGAAACAAAATCGATTGAACCCAGACTAAAATTTTTGGTTGTTTATAAAAGTCATTCATATAAGACATGAATTTTATTAATTCAAAATATGCCCTAAAGATAATTAAAGAATTAGAAAAGTTACAGCCAGCCTAACTCATTGATAGGCAAAAAATATTTTACTATGAATTGACATTTTTTCATGGCATAAAAATTATGAAAGAGGCAAATACTCATAGCTCACTGATGGAGAAAGAAAAAGCCTTCCGTCAGCTGACGGAAGGCTTGTCTAATGTAACTCTTCAGTTTCTAGAAAGAGGCAACTATAATAAGTTGTTATTGGCTAGCTTTATTTTTTTTTATTTTTTTGAAAGCATATTTCACAACAAAATAAATAACCAATGCAGAAAGTACACCAGTCAAAAAGTCTGTCATTGGTACCATTACTGCAGTGTACGCCATCATTGAAAATTCAAATTTTCCTGCATGTTTAATTTCTTTAATTTCAGCTGGTTTTATCATATTGCTAGCAACCCAAACCAAAATACCTCCAATACATGCCATAGGAATTAATTCTAAATATTGAGCCAAAAAAAATGCCATTGTTAACTTTAGTACCGCTTTAAAGTAACCTGCCAAAGGAGTTGTAGCACCAGCTTTTATGCTTGTTGCTGTTCTTGCCAATGCACCTGTACACGGAAAGCCTTGAACCAATGGTGTAATAATCTGAACCAAACCTTGACCAAAAAATTCCTTATCTGGGTTAAATGGCGTTCGATCATTTTTAGCTAATCGATCTGCCATCGAAGAACACAAAACACTTTCTACACCCGATACAAATACAATACCAACCACAAAATATACAATATCAATCAGCACAGATCCATTCATAGCGGGTAAAAAAGGCATTTGTAAATTGAAAAAATTATTTGGAATAGAGCCATACAAATCACGAACCAATATTATATTTTTATCGCCCATTAAAGTAGCTGCTAAAATTGTAGCAGTACTCATAGCAATTACTGGTCCAGGTATATAAATAGATATTTTCAATAAATATTTTGCTAAAACAAAAGTTATTAAACCTAATAATATTGACCACCCATTTATTAAATGAAGGTGTTCGGACATATATTTAATTTTATCTGTTAAGTTTCTAGAGCTATCACCAAGCAATGCTTTAAAACTATCTAATCCCAAAATATCTTTAAAATTGGTAGCAGCAATAGCCACTGCAATGCCCACAGTAAACCCAACAATAATAGAATTGGGAACAAGTTTAGCGTATTTACCCACACCATATGTACCCATTATTATTAGAATAATTCCTGAAATAATAGATACCAATACAAGGAAACCGTGCGCTTGTTCAAAAGTTCCACCATTTGCTGGATTGCTATACTTTGCTATTAGTGCAGCGATAACCGGAATAAAAGCAGCAGTAGGTCCATAAACCTGATATTTTGAACCCCCAAAAGTTCTACCAATTACGCAGGCCAAAGCACCTGCAATAATACCATGTTCAGGTCGCATTCCCATTGCCATGGCAAAGCCCATTGCCATGGGAATGGCTGTCATTGCTACAATTAAACCAGCACTGAAATCTTTATAGATCGTCTTTAACCAATTTTCTTTGGTTAAGTCTTCCCATCGAGAATCGAAAAAGGTAAAAAATAATTTTATTCGACCCAATGGGGTGGTTGGAAATTTTGCTTCGCTCATTTTCTTTTATTTAAATAATTGATTTAATTCGTCTTTGTCAATGGTATCATGGCCTCTAGTCCATGCCACTTCTCTATATTGCACTTTTGATTTTTTTATTAAGGGAATAGGATCGAAACCATTTTTATGCGGTTTCAAGTAATAATCTCTAGGTAAATAGACAAGGTCAATTCCTTGTGCTTCATAAAAATTTATAAATGCATTTCTATTTAATCCATGAAACAGTTCAATTTTAAAAGAATGAAGACTAGATTCGTATTTATTTTTAATAATATCTATGGCATCATTAAAATTAGAACTTGCCAAAGCCTCAATTATTTTGTCAGGATTATAAAATAGTAGTTCAGTAATTGAATCACTGCTGTAGGCCGAATACATTAATATGACACTTGATTTTTCTTGCTTTCGTTCTTCGAGGCAATATTTTAGCGTATTTAAAGACTCTATTCTAAAGTCAATTGGAATTAGTATTGTATTTAGCATGCATTTGGCAATTGATTAATATTGCAACATTAGGATGATGCTATTAGAGTCAAATAAGATTAAGATTAGAATTTGATTAGAATTTCTGAATTGGGAATGCCTTCCCATCCAATACTATTGAAGATTACTAGACTCCCAGGTGTACACTGAAATGTGACCGCGAAATAACGGTAGTAGTTTTTAGCAGAGCCGGCTGAAATAATTCGAAAATTTTAAGGTCTTACAATTCAGCGACAGGTAGTTTTACTTGAATTTTAACTCCTTTATGAAGCTCAGAACTGATAATGAGCTCGCCTTTGTGAATTTTGATGATATTTTGAGTTAAAGGTAAACCAATCCCATAACCATCATATGCGGCAGTGTTGCTTGCCCGATAAAAAGGATCAAATATAAATGGCAATTCAGACTCAGGAATACCAATACCTTGGTCTTTAAAGATCATTACTATTTGATTGTTTGTAGAGGCCAAACTTACAACTACCTGTTTATTGCTCGAATATTTGCAGGCATTTGTAAGAATATTTGTTATGGCCAATATGAGTAATTCTTTATTCCCATGTATCTTTAATTTTTTTGGGTTTTCGGGCAACAGATCGAAGTCTATTTCTATGTTATTTTTAGGGATTAGTTGATTCATAATCTCATAAGCTTGCATTATTAGCTCATCGGTTCTTAAAATGGCATAATTTAATTTATTCTCCTTATACCCTATTTGTGCTAAAAACAGTAATGACTGGCTTATTTTATTGAGCCTTTCTGATTGATTAAGTATCTTTTGTAAGGTTTCCTTATACTCAACCGAAGTTCTATCTTTCAATAAAGCCACGTCTGCCTCTCCAATAATAGCAGTAAGTGGTGTGCCAAATTCGTGCGAAGCATTGCTAATAAAGTTTTTATTAGTTTCTATGGCTATTTCTACCCTATTCAAAAGATTATTAAATGTAGTGGTCAGTCTGTTGATTTCAACTGTTTTTTTATTTTCATCGAGTCGCAAATGTATATTATCAGTACTTATACTATTTACTTTGGTGATTATTTTATTGATGGGCTCAAAAAAATAATTTGAAAATAAATAGGTAAAATAAATGATAATTAGAATTGAAATAAACCCACCTGCAAGTAAAACTTTTTTTAGTAAAATTAAATGGTGAGTATTGTAGTAGTTTTTTGCTGAAACTACTACGAAATAAAACCCTTTCGAGGTTTCTCTTTTCTTTCCATGATAAAAAATATCATCTTTTTGAAAATTGGCAAACTGCTGAGTGTAAACTAAAGTAAGAAAATTAATAGGAAGCGAATTTGTATCTGCTAATTGCTTCATTGAGTTTGCGTTGGGACAATACAATATATACTCCCTTTCGTTGCTCAGTAATTCCAAATGCTCATCTCTGATATTTTTTAATACTTGAGCATCTTTCTGATTACTTTCAAAATGGTATTTCTCAGCGACACTAACCCTTGCCTCTAGTCGCTTGTAAAAATCTGCGTAAGAGTAATTTGATAAAAAATAATAAACACTTGATCCCAAAAAAAATAAAATCAGGCTTATTGAAATTATTAACAGAATGGAAATTTTACGTATACTACTCATGCTTCTTTTAGTATATAACCCATACCAACTACTGTATGTATTAATTTTGGTTCAAAATCTGCATCTATTTTTTTTCGAAGGTAGTTTATATATACATCTACCACATTGGTCCCTAAATTGAAACTGATATCCCAAGCGTTTTCTAGCAGATCAATTCTTGACAATACTTTGCCCTTGTTTTTGATCAGTGTAAATAACAATCGATATTCAGTTACTGTAAGTGAAATTTCTTTGCCATTTCGGCTAACCTTTTTTGCATCATCATCAAATATCAAATTGGATACAACATATTTTACCTTGGGTTCTTGAGCTCCTGTTTTCTTGATACTTACTCTTCTTAAAATAGCTTTTATCCGAGCTATCAATTCATTGAACTTAAAAGGCTTAACTAAGTAATCGTCTGCTCCCGAATTTAACCCGAGAGCTATATTGTCTGGCGTATTTAATGCAGTTAAAAAAAGTATCGGTGTTTGAATTCCATGCCCTCTAATTTCTCTACATACCTCTATGCCATTTTTTTCAGGAATCATTATGTCTAGCAAGACTATATCATATTGGTTTTTTAAGGCCATTTCAAGACCATCAACACCATTTAGTGCAACTGATACCTCAAAAGATTCTTCCCCTAAACCCTTTTTGACAAAATTTACTACATCCGGCTCATCTTCTATCAGGAGTATGGAGATAATATTCATTGATGTAAAGCTGTTAAAGTTATTTTTGAGTTGTGCAACAATTATTTTAAAATTAATATTACCAAATATATTGCAAAAAAATCTATGTCAGTATTTTGATCCGCTTTTTTATATTGAGCTGGCATTCCTATTATAACATTATTTCCTATAAGTTCGTATTACTTTTTTAGAGCAATTTTAAAGTTTTTAAAAATAATGGCTGCTCAAATAGTTTTCTAATTATAAAAATTTTTTCTTTTTTGGGGTCTACTAATATTATAAGAAAAATGCTATTGAAATATGCCAAAAAAGACTCTACGGCTAATACGGCTTCATTGGTGTATTGTCATGAATTAGCAATAGCAGACTTTAAAAGTTTTAATGAACTTGAAAAGGTATATGGAAAAGTGAGCATACACATGGATTACCGGTTGGTATTTAATATGATGGGGTCATTCGATAATTTTGTAGGTTGCTTAACCAGATGTCTTTTTTATACCAGTGGCTTCTTTGAAATAGTAAAATTTTTACTCCGCCTAGCCATCATCAACTGAGCACTAAAATTTTTCTCGCTTAGGGAATAGCATGAATTCGTCGCTCCCCATCTAATCAAAATAATTTTAAATTCAATTGTTTAGTTGAAACACTTTACACTCCTAAACTCCATCCCTTTCTGTACTCTCTTTTTACAAACTGGTTAACTACATCATGATTAGTTATCCGCATATTTTCATTATCCCATATCAGCTTCTTATTAGCACCGGGGTAATTATAGCTTTGATCAAGCGGATCAGGCGATTTTCCTGGGCGAGGAATGTCTGCTCCTCTGATAGCAAGATTTGCCATTAATATAGCTTCTGTTAAAGGTCCTGATTTATCAAAAGAAGCGCTCATCTCCATTTTACCATAACCGGCAATAGCACCTTCTACCCATTGAGCATAGTGGCCATCCATACCTCCCGGTACACGTTGAATAGTTTGTTTGATTTTTACTTCCTGATTTTTAGATAATGGCAAAAGGCGGGCATTTTGTGCCATTTCACTGGCCATCATTTTTCCTTTCGTTCCTATAAATAATACACCACTCATTCCATCTCCAAATAATTCGTCGTTACCTAGCTCAACCGGACGTTCCGGCCTAATTCCTCCATCCATCCAATGCATGGTGATATCGCCTTTTGTTTTATTTGTTTTAGGAAAGGTCAAAGTTGCATGAGCTGAAGGAGGACAACTATCCGGGAAATAAGAACGCTTACCCCATTCCAAAAATACACTGCCAACGGTTGCTTGAACATCTTTTGCATATTTCAGATTCAGAATATTAAAGGGCGCTTCCATCAAGTGACAGCCTAAATCTCCTAATGCCCCTGTACCGTAATCCCACCATCCACGCCAAGCTTGTGGAATCAATTTATCGACATAGTCTTTATAAGGTGCTGTTCCAATCCACAGATCCCAGTCGAGGCCATTTGGAACCGGTGGTTTAGCTGAAGGCCATGCAATCCCTTGTGGCCAGATAGGCCGGTTAGTCCAAATTTGTACTGTATGCACATCACCCAAAAGACCAGCTTCAAACCATTCTTTCATCTGCCTTACTCCATCTCCCGAAGCCCCTTGGTTTCCCATCTGCGTTACCACTTTATAACGAGCAGCCGCTTCAGTTAATTTACGCGCTTCATAAATATCATGTGCCATTGGCTTTTGTATCCACACATGTTTACCTAATTGCATCGCTGCCATTCCAACAATGGCATGCGTATGGTCTGGAGTGGATACAGATACTGCATCAAAGTTCTTTGACTCTTTATCAAACAACTCTCTCCAATCTTTATATACCTTCGCTTTTGGAAATTGCTTAACTGTTCCTGCACACCTACGATCATCCACATCACAAAGGAACCCGATATCTGCCTTTCCGCTTTTATAAAACTTATTAATATCATCGTTCCCTTTACCACCAGCCCCCACCCCTGCAATGATCAAGCGATCACTTGGTGCCTTGTAGCCAACGCCTCCCAATACATGACGGGGCACAATCATAAAGCTTGCAGCTGCAACCGCAGAATTCTTTACAAAATTTCTTCTGGAAGTATTTGTCTTTTTCTGGTTTTCTGATTTTATGCTCATTGTAAATGTGTTTTTAAATGAATGAACGGTGCAGCTTGTAAAATCTGGGGTTAATTTGAAGCAACCCTTTTTGTACAACATAAAGTTATAAGAAATTTAGTGACGATCCGTTTCCAAGTTTTCCACTTCTTCGCCTCCATACACTCTTTTTCCCCTATAAAAAATCAAAACCTGGCACAAAGCTGGAAGGGGCATAAAAAACCACCTACATTTTTGTGTAGATGGTTGATTTTATAACTCCCCCCTTTTCTTCGAAAGATGCAACTATAATGAGATGAACGAGTAGGTGGCAATTTGGAAATTAAAGTACTCTTATTAAAGATTATGATCTGCTGCATTCCAATCCCACAAAACAATATCCCAACCAAAACCACCATAGATCAATTCATTGATGACTTGAAATCCTCTTTTCTTATGCGCTTTAAGAGAACGAGCATTTGCTTTTGCTACGTCCGTAACGAGGTAAGTAAATTCATTTGAAAGACAATCTCTGAAATATCCGTAAAGCTTTTGCACCAGCTCTTGCCCGCGGTATTCTTTTGCTACACACAATTGCCCAACAACTACATAGTTAACATCTTTTAATAATTTCCCATTGTAATCACATTCATCAATGGCGTCAAAAAGATCTTCAACAAGGTCGTGCCCCTTTCTAATTTCTTTGGTTGCAACCAATGCATACCCAACCACCTTGTCGCCATCCTTTGCAATGATAGCAGGAGAAGCTGAATTCATCTCCTGCAAATATTCTATCGTATAGGCGGCCGTAAGGAATCCCTGGTCAATGGCCTCTTCAGCTGTTATGTTTTGCTTTAAGTTTAAGGCTTGCAAATCTCTGATGCCAATTATTTCACTTGGACTTGATACCCTTGTAATATGAACCATTGTACTATTCATATACAAAAATACAAAAATGATGAACTACAATGCGATGATTGAGTATGTGGAAAATCCATGTAAATTGACCACCTATCACCAGTATACAATTACCTAGCCTCTCCAATTTTCAATGACCCATCTACGCCATGTGTAAATGACCCAAAAAAGTATTCAATTTCAAATAGTTACTCAAATCTTAGAAATACTAATCTGTCATTTTTAAATGAGGGGGTCAAGCATTAATGGGATATGGGGTACTAAAACCTTGGATTTTCCACCAATGTCAAGAAGAAATAGAAAACCTAGATATCAAGATAAATTGGTTATTGGAGTGGTTGCTGATGTAAGAAATATTAACAGGATTAAAGAATTAGATTCATATGATTACATAAGCACTTTAGTAGAGAAAATTCTTATTAATAAAAATGTTATTACAGATAGGGTTTTCATTGGTGGCGATAAAGACGACTTACTAGTTTTTCTTTCAAATATCATATGGAACTTTCAATTCAGAGAAGTTTACATGGACGATAACACCGAGTATTACGAAGATGATTCTGACTTTGATTAATGCCAGTCAACTTTTGAATGGTCAGATTCCGTCGACCTAAAATATTCTCTGGCAGATACTTTTAGAATGCCAGAGAATATTCGAGGGTCTACAAGCTGTTAATTATTTTTCATTGTTAGAATTATCATCAACTTATACTATTAATAAGTAGTATAAGTTGAACATTTTTAAATAGCGTTGATTTACAACGCTTTACGCTAAAACTCAATATGGTGGCTGATTTTAACTTATACTTTCATATAAAATATTAGGCAAGTATAAGTTATCGCCGTATGTTAGCCCAAAACATATTTTATGAGTTTACAAGGACAAAAAACTACCACCACCAGTATGGAATGGGATCAATTCAAATCATTGATTTCTAAATTAGAAAGGGACGGTGAATTCAAATTCTGTCTATTGATATCAGTTGGTGTATTCACAGGATTAAGAGTAAGTGATTTACTTCAATTAAAATTCAACCAATTCGTTGGGACAGATTTTTTGGATATCATTGAAAAGAAAACCAAAAAAGACAGAAGAATTAAAATCAATACTGACTTGAAGGTTATTATTGAAAGAATAAAAATAAAAATGATCGTTACAGATGATGATCAATTCATCTTTATAAATAAATATGGAACCAAACCCATTGATAAAAGTTATGTAAATGTGAAACTCAAAGAATTACTTAAAAAATATGATATTAATCTTGAAGGGAACGTTAGTAGCCACATGTTCAGAAAGACACTTGGAAATAGAGCATTGAAGTTGAATAACTACTCTAATGAGTCTATCATCTTATTGATGGAACTATTCAATCACAGTTCCCCTATTACTACTAAACGGTATCTTGGTGTGAGGTCGTCTGAAATTGAATCTATATATGATTCTTTGAAATTGTAGATTTAATGCAAGTTATTTAATAACTAATATACTTTCTACCAGCGAAATTCTACATTGGTTTAATGACGGATACTCAAAAAATAAACTTACTTATTTATACACCACCGTAAAGCTCTGCGAAGCACTATTAGAAGGTGTAGCCACAGACGATACTTTAATGGTAGCGGTACACCAACGCTGTTGTGGAAGATTTACCAACTGCAGGTTATTTACTGCAGACGTAGAAGTAACAGCAGCACTTTGAGCAATATTTGCACTATTCGTTTGATCCACTACAGTAGTTTCAATAGTGATACCTTTTGAAGAGGGCATTATTGAAGTGAGGGTGGCTGTTACTGCAAATCCATTGGTTAATGAAACACTGTTATTAGAAGCATTAATAGTAAACGCTACCGGTGTTTCTGCAGCAGGAGGTGTGGGAGTAGTAGAACCTCCACCATCCGAAGATTTAGAACAAGAAATAATTGAACCTATAACGATTGGTAGAATAAAGAATAATTTTTTCATTTTAGATTTATCTACTTAGTGATTAATAATTGTTGCGTTTGGTTGTAACCCTTTCCAATAATCTCAATTATATAATTACCAGAAAGGATTTCACTGAGTGAAACATGAGTGCTTTGACTATTGGTAGTTATTTGTTTCAACACCTGACCTTTCAAATTCAATAACCTAATGGTTAAAGTTTTATTAGGTTTTTGTTTAAAGTTTAGCGTCACATCAGTCGATGCAGGATTAGGTGCTATTTTAGCAATATGATCAGCGGATGTTTCAATGGATGGGTTAACGGCGGTTACCACCAACGAGAAACTATCGCTCACATTTTTACAACCATTTGCATCTGTAATTTGAATCTTATAACTACCGATTGCAGTAGGTTTATAATTAGAACTAGTGGCTCCTGAAACTAAACTATTGCTTAACAGCCATTGGTATTTTACACCTGTTGAATTGGAGGCTGCAGCAAATTGTGTTCCGTCCCAAACGATGGTTGGTTTTATAGGTACAGCATATTTTGATAATTGAATCGTATCTGATGAAATAATACACCCTATGCTATCTTTTCTTATTACAAAAAATTTAATACTATCCGTAATACTTTTTGTACTCACATTAGTTAAATCACTCTTTGTGCCATAATACCACTTTAATGAGTCCCCTTTTAGAATATTATCTATTTTTAAATCAAGCGTCATACTAACTTTTACGCTATCTCCTGGACAAAAAGATTTTACAAAAGAATTGAAAATTGGTTTTCTTAAATACCCCTGAGGACAATTTGGTTTGCCCTTTAAAGAATCTAAAATAAATTTTGCATACGGATCATATTGATAAAAATCTTTTTCAACAAATGAATTACCCGTTCTTATAAAGACTGTTTTTCTTGAAAAAGTATTGCCCGAATCAGTGTAGGCTTGTATGGAAGCGTCTTCATATGAGATATCTTTTTTTCCATCCCCATTAAAATCATGATAAAGTAGCCTAAACTTCCAAATACTATACGGGCTAAGATAATGAGTATTATATACTATCCAACTTGTATCAATTTTAAATGATTGATCAGTTTGTTGAATATAAACTGATAAGTACCAGTACTTATAATTTGTTGCATTTAATGAAATTATGTCCATCAGTCCATCCCCATTTAAATCATCTGTAACATAATGAAATTGATTAATGCCATTATTAGTCTTTGGAGTATAGTTTGGAATATTTGTAAAAAATGGAAGATTAATTAATCGATTTTTATTAAATTTTCCTTTCCCTTGATTTAATAATATTCTTTGGTGTTTATTTGAAGTTGAATCTTCACTACCTCCCAAAAATAAGTCTAATAACCCATCTCCATTAATATCAGCAAAATGACTAGCAAAGACATCGCCGGCACCTTCAGGCACAACCTCTCCAAACCCATTATTAGAACTAAAATTAACTGTATCGGAAGAAAAGTGAGCAAAATTTTGATTTGTAAAATATGGGAAATTAGGTGTTCCCCAAAAAATATAAGTATGTGGGCCAGTAGGTATTGTCAAATCGGGGTAACCATCCCCATTAACATCAGCAGCATCTCCCCTTTCGTGGGTATTATTATTATATAAATAATCTGGCTCCAAAGTTAAATTGGTTAAATCATACCCTCCTTTCCCATCACTTAAACATAAAGTAGTGGGTGATGGATGTAAAGTCGAGAATCCTTCATCTGGTCCACCTATTATTATTAAGTCAACAAAATTGTCTGCATTCAAATACATAGGAATAACATTAGCTGGATTTCCTAAAAAATTTGTCTTGTCATTTACAAGATTTTTTTCTTCATATTTTTTTGTAGTAGGATTCCAAATTAAAAAACTCAGGTTTGCTTTTTTACCTCCATGTGCAGCCCCTGAATTAAAAACATCTATGTAGCCATCATTATTAAAATCACCATTACAAATACCTGTTGAAAAAACACAATAATATTCTCCTTGAGGAGGAGCATAAACTTCATAATTTTTTTGGAATAATGCTACCATTATATCACTAAAAACTGCCGTATTTAACCAATAGGATTTTCCAAAATCATTTTTTTTAGAAATATTCAAAGCAGTAGTATCTACCTTATATCCTTTAAAATTTTTTAAAGCAGAATCTAGATTTATATTTTGCGATTGGGAATTGAAAAAAATAAATAGACAAACAAAAGCAAAGAGAATTCTTTTCATAGTTTAAGTTTAGGGGTAACTGGTACGGATATTCCAAAGTTATATAAAGACGATCAATTCCCATCAATTCCACCCCTTCACCTCCCTTCACCCCTGTTTTCCCTCAAAAAAATCAAAACCTGGCACAAACCTGGCCGGGACATAAAAAAACCACCTACATTTTTGTGTAAGTGGTTGACATGCTGGGTGGCATTATTTGCAGTTGCAAGATTTTGAGTAGCCATCCATCCCGGCATCGCAGTGAACGCGATGATGATGAATAAACTAAGGTAGCGTCTTGTATATAGCTTCATGAAAACGCTATAATGTAATTAAATAAAATTATTTGTTGAACCCCTTGTGATTCATGAATTCCCACATACGATCCATCCAGGTATAACTTCCTGTTCCTGGGGCCGCCTTCTGCTGAAAGCAGTGCCCACGTCCGACAAGTGTGTGGAGGTCAGACTGAATTCCCATCCGACGGAGCTGCTCCCAGCATTTCACCGAATTCATCGCCGCCCAACCATCGGCATCGCCGTGGATGAACAGGAACGGACATGTCGCCAGGTCAAACGAGAACTCCGGGACGGGCCGCGCTTCATCCTCGTTGCCACCCTTCGCATTCGGGGTATCCGCTCCGTCTGTGAGTGCGTATGCCGGATAGATCGCGACCGCCCACTGCACGTTGCAGGCAAGCTTGTCGAGGTCGTCGATAGGCCCATAAGAACGGCGTTTCGAGCTGGTGGCACCCATTAGCGTCAGGTGCCCGCCGGCCGAGGAACCCATGATTCCGATACGGTCGGGATCAAGCCCCTTTGCAGCAGCCTCATTGCGAACGATGCGAATTGCGCGCTGAAGGTCTTGCCACGCCGTAGTGTGCTTGGCGAGCCCGCCCAGCGGCCTCGGCGTGCGGTATTTAATCGTCACTACCGTCATTCCCTTTTCGTTCAAGTAACGCCGAGCCGGCGCTACTTCGAATCCATCCGGGTCGTTACCCGTATAGCTACCGCCCGAGTAGATGATCTGGATTGCCTTTGTTTTGAGTTCCTTCGGTAGGTGCCACTCAAGATAAGGCAGGATCTGGTTTGTCTGCGCATCTGGCATTTTGCCTTCCGGCCAAACAGGCTGCTTTTGATATTCACCACGGGCATCATTGTTCGGATAACGGGTCATCAGATCCACTTCCTCCCCGAGACGTCCGTCAAAATTCATCTGGTGAAAGTACTCGGCAATCCGGTCTAGCCAATGATCATAGGCGGTACCGTTTTCGCCTTTGCTCCAATCACCCATGAAGCCATGAGGGCGGTCCGCGAAGAGGTGGATCTCTGCAGGGATTTTCATCTTGCGAAGCTGGCGGTAAATCTGCGTGGAGCCATTCGGTGAGTAAACGTCGGTTCCTCCGTGGAAGAGCGCCATCGGACAGGTCTTAGCGTCGAACTTGAATACGTCCGAAAGCTTGACGTCGATTGCGTCGCCTTCGCGCGTGTTGGGACCAACGAGGCCGTCGGTGAGCGCATAGGCAGTGTAGACTGGCACCGCCCAATTGAGGTGGCACGGAATCTGGTCGAGCGCGTCGACCGGTGCGTACGCAGGCGTAAGCGCGCTCGTGGCGAGCAAGACTGTCAGGTGCGAGCCTGCGGAGAACCCGAACGCGCCGATCTTCTCCGGGTCAAATCCGCGCTTCTTCGCATCGTTGCGCATGAGGCGGACAGCGCGCTGCCCATCCTCCCAAGCGCTCTGGTAGATCGGTAACCCTAGCGGACGCGGCGTTCGGTAGATGAGTCTTGCGCAGACAAATCCAAGCTCGGTGAATTTTTTTGCGGCCAAATCAATCCACCCTTCATCGCCGCAACCCTGGTAACCACCGCCGGGAATTAGCAACATACAGCCGCCGTTTTTCGCTGCCGGTGGCTCGTACCAGTCAAGATACCCCATCGCATGTTGCCCAGCCTTAAATCCCGGCACCTTCGCCTCTTTTGTGGTTGCCGCAATCTGCTGGGTCTGGTAATCCGGCATCTTACCTACCGGCCAAAGCCCGACCCGATCCCCGGCATAAGTCAAAACGGCGGCCAATAACCAATAACTAAGCACCAATGTTTTTTTTATCATATCGCTTTACTTTTATTTAGTGATCGTCTATTCAGCTGCGGCCTGGTTTCCAAACGCTACGACTTCGGTAAGAATTTTTCCCCCAACTCAGCAACTTTCGCCAGATGCTCGATGCCATCGAGCGCATCCCCGGCGTAATGTTCATAATCAAGAACCTCGACTCCCGCTCCATCTACGAAACGAGAATCAAGGCTACTTCCAACGAGGTAGCCTTTCTCATTTTCCTCCGAAACCCTTGCTAAGCTTGAGATCAATATTCAGGTACAAAAAGACCTCAGCGTTATGAAGATTTTTTAAGAAAATGAAGGCGTTGAATTGTATTTAGTTGCATTTTGATAAAACCGAATTCAGGGGGTGGTTTCCTCAGACAGAGTTTAAAATTCAAATACCCATCTTGCCTTGATAAAAAATGGAGTTCCAGGAGTAAAATGAATTTCTTCGACAGTAGCAATTTCATTTTTTAATTTGCTTTCGGTTAAAAATTGAGTCTCTTTCCATTTAACATTAAAGATATTTTCTACTGTTAATCCAACACTTGTTTTATGTGTAAGCTTATAGTTAATGTTAGCATCAAAAACATTATAACCATATGCCTTGACAGAGTTATCCTCATTAGCAGGCCTATCTCCTAAAATTCTATATCTGAAACCCCATTTAATTTTATTGCCATTGTAATTTAACCCTCCTGTACTACTAAAGACGGGAGCTAATGGTAAATACTGAAATCCAACAGGATTATCAATTGAGCGGCCAATGGTATAGTTTGCATCAACATCTGTAAAAAAATTTCTCACTATCTCATACCTCATTGACAATTCAAATCCTCTTCTAAAAGTTCTTCCTCCTGTTTCAACCACAGACTCGTCACCAACATAAATAAATTCTTGATCTAGTTTTAATGCCCATAATGCTGCATTGATTACTAAGTTATCAATTGGCTTGGTTACAACCCCAAAATCAGCCCCCCAAGCAACTGGCAAAATTTCTCTTCCATTTTCAGGAACCACTACACGAATATCATTGCTATGAAACCCTTTTCCAATTTTTAGATACAAAGAGGTCGTATTATTTAATTGATATTGCATATTTAATTTCGGACTCAAAATCCCTTTGCTTAAAGATTTATAAGGTATCTTATTTAACAGATCATTGTATCCAAAAACCAAATCCTCCAATCTTAGCGCAGCATTTAAAGTCCAACGATTAATTTTATAAGTTTGACTTATATAAGTGGCAATATCTAACTCATTACCTATGCCATTAGATAAAGGAGCAGTAACAATATCTCTATTCAAAGTCCTTGATAATTCTAAATGGTTGATATCATCATATCTTACGCTTCCTCCTATTTTTAACTGCAAAGAAGCCCCATTACTAAAATATTCATCTTTGATATAGTATCCGTTATATCCAATAATATTCCTTGCTTCCTTTTGTCTTATTTGATCCCCATTAATTGGGTCGAACTTGTAAAATGTAAAATTACTATACAACTCAAAATTGCACTTTGTAAAGTAAAATTGATTTTCTAATGTCGCATCATTAGGTAATATTGAACTTACTTTAACACTCAAATTAGTTTTTGAAGTTTGTCCGCCTTCATTATTATCAATAGCACCAAACCAGCCAATAGACCCATCTTCAATAGCTCTTTCAGGTATTTGTCCTGAAGCATTCCATTTACTCCAAAATTTTGAAATTTGAGTTGTGAAAAGCGTTTTACCTTTCTGTACCTGATACTTACTTATAAAATTATATCGTTTAAATTTCTGTGGGGAATCAAATGGGCCATCAGTATGATAAGCCTCAAGACCAACATATGCACTCTCGGATTGTTTTTGTGGCAATAAATTAAATAATCCAACTGTTCTAAGGGTGTTAAACATGCCGCCTTCCACTTTAATCAAATGATTTGGAAGTTTGTCAAATGTTTGAAGCGACACATAACCCGCTGTTGTAAAATCACCTTTGTCTGCATAATAAGTCCCTTTGCCAAAATCAATTTCTTTTATTGTTTCAGGTATTACAAAATGTAAATCAGCATATCCTTGACCATGTGCGTGACTCACCATATTTACAGGAAGTCCATCCACAGAAACATTAACATCTGTTCCATGATCCACATCAAATCCTCTTAAAAATAATTGTTCGGCCTTACCTCCACCTGCATGTTGACCAATAAATAAACCAGGCACCAATCTTAAAACCTCTTGAGAATTATTTAAAGGTCTTATGGATAAATCTACTCTATGAATATTACTCAATAATTTAATTCCTAATTTAGAGCTTACCTCAATGTCTTTTAAGGAAGTTGCCGATGGAGTCATTAATATAGTAGTAATTTCATTTATGCTTTTGACAACATAAGACATACTTCCATAGCCCAAAGAACAAAGTATCAGCGTATCGCCAATAGACGCTCTTATTTTAAAGAACCCATCCTTATCTGAAAGCGCTGTTGATTTATTAGAAAAGATTGTCGCTCCATCAATAGGCACGAATTTTTCTTGATCTTTAATTTGGCCAATAAAGAGCTGAGCATTGATAATAAAAGGGCAAAATAATATAGAAATGAAAGCAATAATTCTCATTACATATAAAGTTAAATAATAATAGGGAAGGTTAATATGATTAAAATCAACGTTCCCTTTGTGTATAATCGAAAAATTATTTCTTTTTTCTTGATTTAAAATACAACATATATCCAACCACAACTAACATGATTTGCGCCATGGCCCAGAACATAGTGCTAAAATCTCTCCACTCCTTTCCTGCAAAATCCATAAAATGGTGTTTATGTAAGAAATTAAAAATCATAGC
>CAMCMP010000020.1 GCA_945876095.1 Chitinophaga pinensis | reverse complement strand
TTTTTTCTTATTTTTTTAAAATTATCAATCAAAGGTTTCCAGCTATTTCTTATGTCCTTTTCATTTAATTGTTGCTTGATCTGTTCCATTAATAAGTCATTACCCGCTAATTGGTTAAAAAAATTATTTTTTAAAAAAAAGCTATCCTTTCCAGGGAATAAATGATAAGCATCTAGTATGTATTTTATTTGAACAGTATTCTTCAAATTTTTAAGAACAACTTCATTGCTGCCAGTTATATACCATCCATAACATTTTTGATAAAAACATTTACTGCTCTTCGCTCCAGCGGTAGGTTTAGGAATGAAAGAATATAAATTATCTGGCAATGTGGGATGACCAAAAATTTGAAATGGAGCTTCTGTTCCTCTTCCCTCACTGAGTAGGGTACCCTCAAAAAAGCAGGTGGAAGGATAGAGGTAAATGGCTTGCATTGACTTTAAGTTAGGAGAAGGTGCAATCGGCAAAACATATTTACTGGTATGATCATAGTTTTTGCATGGAATTATTTTTAGTTGGAGAAGATTTTTCTGACCATCTTTAGTATCAGATTGATTCATGTAAGCTGCATTAGCAAGGGGGGACAAAAATTTTTCACCAGCTAACATTAATGCATACTCGCCCACTGTCATGCCATACACTACAGGGATTGGTTGCATGCCCACAAAGCTTTTAAATTTCTTGTCTAAAACAGGTCCGTCTACATAGAATCCATTGGGATTTGGCCTATCTAGTATTAAAAGTGGAAGATGATTTTCTAGCGCAGCTTCTAAATAATATTCTAAGGAGGAAATAAATGTATAAAAACGTACCCCCACATCTTGAATGTCGAATACTAGTATATCTACTCCTAAGAAGTCCTCAGCAGTTGGCTTTTTGTGATTTCCATACAGGCTAATCACTGGAATGCCTGTTTTTTTATCATTGGTGTTACCTAACTTTTCTCCTGCATCCCCATCGCCTCTAAACCCGTGTTCTGGGCCAAAGATCTTCACTACTTTGATTCCAGATTTTAATAATGTATCAACGAGATGGCTATTTTTAACCATACTAGTTTGGTTGGCGAAAATGGCGACAGACTTACCTTTTAATAATGGAAGATAGACGTCCATTCTTTCGGCACCCGGTAAGATGGCGGTTGTTTTTTTAACAGCTTTAAGTGTATTGTCCTTCTTGTCAATAGTTGATAATTGAGCAGATAATGGAGGGCATATAAAAAATACCAACATTGCTATTAAAACTAATAAAATCTTCATAGCTCAAAGTTCAGTAAAGTTTTTCACTTAGAAGGGGTGACATTTTTGAAAAAGTTTTCACCCCATGGAGAAATAAAACCCTTTATTTTATTGGGTAATCCTTAGTTTGCTTTAATTTGCCGAAAAATGATCTTTTTATTGGTTAGCATTAGATCATTTATTGTAAACTCCACCTTAAAACTTGTTAAGCGTAGTTGCCGAAAAGCAGAGGTGTTAAAAAATTAAACAATGGCACAAGTAAAAGAAGGAGATGTTGTAAAAGTTCATTATACAGGCAAACTAGCTAATGGAGAACAATTTGACTCTTCGGTAGGAAGAGAACCACTTGAATTTACAGTGGGAGCTGGCATGATGATCAAAGGTTTTGATGCTGCAATGCCTGGCATGGTAATTGGCGAAAAAAAGACAATCAGTATTGCACCAGAAGATGGCTATGGAGAAAAATCGGCAGATGCGATCATTGAATTTCCCAAGGAAAATGTTCCAGCAGATATGAAACTCGAGCCTGGAATGTCTTTAACCTTAAGTAACGAAGCAGGCCAGCCTGTTCCAGTTATTGTGGTTGAAGTTAAGGAAACAGTGATTGTGCTAGATGCTAATCATTTTCTAGCAGGTCAGGAATTGATTTTTGATATTGAGTTGGTAGAAATTGCTTAATTTTTTTTGCAGTAAAATTTAAATAGACTCTTGGTCATTCAATGATTGGGCGAATTTATTTACCAAGCTTAACAATTTTTGGCTAAATATTATTAGTGCGCGCTTTTAACCCACTAAAAAATTTTCATTTCAGTTATCAAAACTTTATGAGCATGATTGAAATTTCGAACAATAGCGTGGCAGAAAGACTGATGCGCTATGTTCAAATTGATACACAGAGTGATCCTTTAGCAAATAGCTTTCCTTCTACAGAAAAGCAGAAAAACCTCAGCAAACTATTGTTGAATGAACTAAGCGAAATGGGGATAGCCAATGCAGAAATGGATGCTTACGGTTATGTGTATGCTACTATTCCTTCCAACAGCAAGAAGATCACGATTCCTACAATTTGTTTTTGCAGTCATATTGATACTGCACCCGATTGTAGTGGTACCGATGTGAAGCCTATTTATCATCAAAATTATGATGGTAAAGACATTGCACTACCCGATGACAAAGATCAGGTGCTGAGTATAAAGCACTCGCCCTATCTTCAACAACACATAGGTCATAGTATTATTACTGCAAGTGGATTGACATTATTAGGGGCAGATGACAAGAGTGGAGTAGCTGCAATAATGGAGGCGGCTAGTTTTTTAGTGCAGCATCCATCTATTCCTCATGGGGATATCAAAATTTTATTTACCCCTGACGAAGAAGTAGGTAAAGGAACCGCTAAGGTGGATATGAAAAAATTAGGGGCCGACTTTGGTTATACCCTTGATGGAGGTGAGGCGGGAAGTTTGGAAGATGAAACATTCAGTGCGGATTCTGCAATCATTTCAATTGAAGGAGTCATTGTTCATCCTGGTTATGCAAAAGGCAAATTAGTCAATGCGCTAAAAATAGCAGGTGCGCTATTAGAAGCACTTCCAAAAACTGAATGGAGTCCAGAAACAACCAAGGAAAAAGAGGGATTTGTTCATCCAGTAGCAGTGAATGGGATTGCTGAAAAAGCTATCATTCAATTTATTGTTCGTGATTTTAGTTTAGTGGGTTTGCAAGAACATCATAAAAAATTAAAGGAACTAGCAACAAATGTAGTGAAGCAATTTCCTGGAGCTACAATGGAATATGAAGCGCATGAACAATATCGTAACATGAAAGAGGTATTGGATAAACATCCCCAGGTTACGGCTTTTGCTGCTGAAGCCATACAACGGTCAGGGTTAGTTGTAAAAAAAGAAAGTATTCGGGGTGGTACTGATGGCAGTCGATTTAGTTATATTGGTATGCCTTGTCCCAATATATTTACGGGTATGCAGAATATTCACAGCAAACTTGAATGGGTAGGAGCTAAGGACATGGCTAAAGCTGCAGAGACCATTATACATTTGTGTATGATATGGGAGGAGAAAAGCTAGTGTCAGTGAATTGATTAAGAAAACAAAACTGTTAATTTCTTTACTGTTTTAAATGCACCCATATTTTAACATAATTAATTATCAGGCATGTATTAAAACAGTTATCTTCAATTAAAATATATAATTATGGAATTATTTAGAAATTTTTGGTGGCTAATTCCCATATTCTTGGTGGTAGCAGGCGGTTTGTTTACTATCAACCAGGGTACTATTGGCGTGGTCACTCGTATGGGTAAGTATCACAGCATAAAGCTGCCGGGTCTTAATTTTAAAGTGCCTTTTTTGGATCAAATTTATAAAAGGGTAAGCATTCAAAATCGGTCAGTAGAATTAGAATTTCAGGCAGTAACTATTGACCAGGCGAATGTGTATTTTAAATCTATGATTCTTTTTTCAGTAATGAATGTGGAAGAAGAGACGATTAAAAATGTGGCATTTAAATTCATTAGTGAAAAAGATTTGATGCAGGCGTTAATTCGTACTGTGGAGGGAAGCATACGAGCTTTTGTGTCAACAAAAAAACAGGCCGAAGTATTGAATGTTCGTCGAGATATAGTAGACAATGTAAAAGAACAAATTGATGTTACATTAGAAGGATGGGGCTATCATGTTCAGGATTTGCAAATCAACGACATAACTTTTGATGAAGCGATTATGACGAGTATGAGTAAAGTGGTGGCTAGTAACAATTTAAAAGCAGCTGCAGAAAATGAAGGTCAGGCTTTATTGATTACCAAAACAAAAGCTGCCGAAGCAGAGGGTAATGCAATTAAAATTGCCGCTGAAGCAGAACGTCAGGCTGCACAATTACGTGGCCAAGGAGTTGCTTTATTCAGAGAAGAAGTGGCACGTGGTATGAGTCAGGCTGCTTCAGAAATGAAACAGGCTAATTTGGATACGAATGTAATTCTTTTCAGCATGTGGGTAGAAGCGATTAAAAATTTCGCAGAATATGGAAAAGGGAATGTCATATTTTTAGATGGCGGAAGTGATGGAATGGAAAAAACGATGAAGCAGATAATGGCGATGACGCAATTAGAGAATAATAAAAAGGAAGGAGTTTAAAGCTCATCAAATATATTACAATAAAAAGCCCCGAATAATCGGGGTTTTTTATTGTTTGTATGAGATTTCTTGTATTGAACTTTTATAATTTTTTAGGTATTTATTTTTTTAAAATTAGTTAGCTCAAAAAAATATAAGGCATGATTTTATGCAAGGGTTTTCAAAAATTTTGGCGGGGTTCTTTTTTTGGAAGCCTGCTCAAAAGAATAAGCCATCTCGATTAATTTCCCTTCTTGATAAGCTCCTGCAATAAATGAAAGTCCGATGAAAAGTTCATGTACTTTATCCATTGGCACAGTGATGTGAGGATAACCTGCCATAGCAGCAGGAGGTGCAAAGTAAAATCCTGTGTCATAATCGCCATTTACTAAATCGGTACAGTTAGCCAATCCAATGCTCGTTGAACAAATTGCATCTAGCTGGTGCAGTTGCATCATATCATCAATTATCTTTCGTGCGCTGGTGGATATTTTTAGCGCATCCGTATATTCTTTGTCTTGCAGGCTACCCTTTGAATCACACATTTCCAATAACTCTTGTTTGAAATAGGGCATTGCGGTTGATTCATTTTGTTTATTAAAATTAATCACCTCCGTCAAAGATTTTACTGTTGCTTTTGCATTTGAAAGGTATTTATTTACTCCGTCTTTAAATTCGTATTGTAAAACGGTAAATTCTGCTTCACCTAAAGGTTTGGTTAGTTTTAATAAATCTATTTCAATAATGGTAGCACCATTTTTTTTCAATAACTCGATCGCTTGTTTATAAATAGACACAACGGCTTCATTTCCTTTTAGAAAAGATTTTTCGATGCCAATTTTTTTCCCTTTAAGTCCTTCCTTATTTAGAAAACTGGTATAATCAATTTTATCTTTTTCTTTATGCTGTGAAGTGATTGTATCGGCTGTATCTTCTCCAGCCAGCGCCCCCAATAATATTGCTGCGTCGGTAACAGTTCTTGTCATTGGTCCAGCAGTGTCTTGGGTTGCAGAGATTGGTATGATGCCAGACCTACTCCATAATCCAACGGTAGGCTTGATTCCAACAATACCGCAGAAAGAAGAAGGCGCAATGATAGACCCATCGGTTTCTGTTCCAATAGCGATAGTGCATAGGTTAGCGGCTACTGCTGCAGCTGAACCAGAACTAGATCCACTGGTATTTCTATCAAGGATACAAGGGTTTTTTGTTTGCCCGCCTCTGCTGCTCCAGCCACTGCTCGATCTAGTAGACCGAAAATTGGCCCATTCACTGAGATTCGTTTTTCCTAAAAGTACTGCCCCTGCTTCCCGAAGTTTTTGTATGATAAAGGCATCTTTTGTTACTATATTTCCCTTCAATGCAAGCGCACCTGCCGTAGTCATCATTTGATCACCAGTATTGATATTGTCCTTAATTAATATTGGAATACCGTGTAATGGCCCTCTCAATTTTCCTGCTTTTCTTTCCTGATCCATTTTATCAGCAATATCCAAAGCATCAGGATTAATTTCTATCACCGAGTTAAGGGAGGGTCCTGATTGATCAATTGCTGAAATTCTATTTAAATAAAGTTCAGTTATTTTACGAGAGCTGTATTCACCTTCTTTCATTTTTTTTTGAAGCTCAAGAATGGTGATTTCATTTAGCGGAAAACTATCTTTTTCATAATTAAAACCTTGGTTGGATGAATTTATTTCAGCTGATTTGGTAGCATTATTGCAACCATTCGAAATTGCTGCAAGCGATAAACCAGCAATTGATCCATTTTGTATAAATTTTCTTCTGTCCATTTTATATATTTTGGTATTAAAAATAAGTATTTAACGATTGGTTTTTAAAAGTCAAATTTTAAAAAGACACTAAGTTTTTCTATAAACGAAAAAATCCCGATCTTAATTTCGGGATTTTTTCGTTTACAAAGTAAATATTATTTTTATTTATTTCTTAGCTTACTATTTTTTCTGCTGTATGCAAAATATACAACCAGTCCAATTGCCATCCAGATGAAAGCTACTTTCAGAGTCTGAAGGTCTAATGCTACAATCATTCCTAGGCAAACTAGTGCACCCAATGTTGAAACAATGGGAACTAGTGGAGCTCTAAAAGGTCTCTCAATTTCAGGCGATTTTACTCTTAAGATCCAAACTCCAACACTTACTAGAACAAATGCAAACAAGGTACCAAAGCTAGTTAGATCACCCGCAACACTACCAGGGATAAATGCTGCAAACAAGCCAACAAATACAAATAAAATTAAGTTGGCTTTGTAAGGAGTTTTATATTTGGGGTGCAAATCACCAAATGCTTTTGGAATAAGTCCATCATTACTCATTGAAAAGAAAATTCGACTTTGTCCCATTAACATTACCAATATTACAGACGAAAAACCAGCAAGAATGGCTACTGTTACACTAGATCCAAGCCACTCATAACCTTTCATGTAAGTTTTGATAGCGTAAGCAACAGAGGCTTCTTTACCAGCGGTGCTAAATTCTGAATAGTTAGCAACACCTGTAAGTACATGTCCAAATAAAATATAAAGGATGGTACAAACAACCAATGAGCCTAAGATACCAATGGGCATATCTCGTTTAGGGTTTTTAGCCTCCTGAGCTGCGGTACTTACTGCGTCAAAGCCGATAAAGGCAAAGAACACAATGGCAGCACCTCCAAGTACACCTCCCCAGCCCCATTTAAAAAATCCATCATGACCAATGGTTCCTTTTGGAATCAAATAAGGGGTATGATTTTCTGGTTTAATAAATTGCCAGCCGAATACGATAAATAGTAATACAATGGCCACTTTTACAAACACAATAATCATATTAACAAACGCAGATTCCTGAGTTCCTTTTATTAACAGTAAGGTGAGCAATAATAAAATAATTAGTGCAGGTGCATTGATCATGCCTCTTGTAACTTCAACTATTCCGGTTAAATTGGTAGGTAGCGCTTTGAATTGATCATCACTTAAAATTAGGACACCATTTTTTACATTCTTGAGCGTTTCCGGAATGGCTACAGTAATTTGATCGATTGCGGCACCAGTTACTTTATGAAGTGCTTCAAAAGGCGAATGGCACCATTCATAGGGTATGGCCCCTCCAAGAAGGTTATTTAAATATTCACTCCAAGCAATTGAAACAGTAGCAGCACCAAGGGCGTATTCCATTATTAAAGCCCAACCAATAATCCATGCTACCAATTCTCCCATCGTTACATACGAGTAGGCGTAAGCGCTACCAGCAATGGGTATCATGGAAGCAAATTCAGCATAACAAAGTCCTGCAAAAGCGCAGCCTAAAGCGGCTACAATGAATGATAATGTAATAGCAGGACCCGCAGCCTCGGCAGAGGCAGCAGCTGTTCTTACAAATAAACCAGCACCTATGATAGCGCCAATTCCTAAAGCAATTAGGTTGCCGGCACCCAGGGTTCTTTTCATTCCTTTTCCATCATCGTCGGCCTGCGCCATCATCTGATTCAGGGGTTTTTTTACAAATAAACTCATATTCAATTGTTGATTTGGTATAAAATTAGCAATAAATTTTCAAATGAGCCATCTAGCCTATTTTTTTGTGCCCTAAGCAGTTTAACAAGTATTAAATATTATATTGCGACACTAATATTTCAAATATGAGTATTCAACCTTCTAAGAAAAGCCATTTGACTTTATATATTGGTATTGCCCTAATTGCTGGGGTGATAGGAGGATTTATTTTAAATAGAAGTTATGTTGGAAAAGAAAACGAACAGATTGCATTAGCAGATTCTAAATTAATGCAGCTGCAAATGTCAATGAAGCCCTATGAATTAATAAAAGATAGTGTTGGATATACTCAATTGCTTTCTCTTCAAAAAAATATTCTCGTTCAAAAAAAATCGGCCTCCTCCGAATTATTAGAAAGTACAAATCAGGCGGCTGTTTTGTCTAAGATTAAGCTATTGTCGGATTCCCTTCAGTCAGTTAATGCTATGCTCACTTCGTTTTCTGACACCTCCAATAGGATGTATCAGGAGTTAAAAAAACAAAGAGAGTCTGTTGCAGTTCAAAAAAATGAAGGCCTTAAACAGAGGGATAAAAAATTAGAATGGTTTACTATTTTGGCAGATATCTTTTTAAGACTGATCAAAATGATTGTGGCTCCACTAGTTTTTACTACGTTGGTAGTAGGAGTTGCTAAACTAGGAGACATAAGTGCAGTAGGTCGTATAGGTGGCAAAACATTGCTTTGGTTTATCAGTGCCTCTCTAATGAGTTTGTTGTTAGGGATGGTATTGGTTAATTTTTTTAAGCCGGGTATTGCAATGCATTTAACCCTTCCAGAGATCAATGCCAATAGCGGTATTGATAAGGCTGCCCTTACTATCAAGGATTTCTTTTATCATGTTTTTCCTGCAAGCTTTATAGATGCAATGGCAAAAAATGAGATCCTCCAAATTGTAGTATTTGCCTTATTTTTTGGTGTAGCTGCTGCTTCAATTGGAGAATTAGCAAAGCCTGTAATTCATGCAATTGATGTGATGGCTCAAATTATTTTAAAGGTGACAGGATATGTTATGAATTTTGCGCCGCTTGCAGTTTTTGGTGCAATGGCTGCCATTATCGCTAAACAGGGCATAGGTATTTTAAAAACCTATTCCATTTTTATTGGAGAATTTTATTTTGGTTTGATTCTATTGTGGATATTTTTAATTCTTGCAGGATCATTATTTGTTGGAAAAAGAGTTATCCATTTGATCAAAAGAATGAAGGAACCAATTTTATTGGCCTTCAGTACCTCAAGTAGTGAAGCAGCTTTTCCAAAAACAATGCAAGAGTTAGAGAATTTTGGGTGTAAGAATAAAATCGTAAGCTTTGTTTTGCCGCTAGGATATTCTTTTAATTTAGATGGTAGTATGATGTACATGACATTTGCTTCGCTGTTTATTGCACAGAGTTATGGAATGGATATTCCTATGGCAACTCAGCTGACTATGTTGTTGGTATTGATGCTTACTAGTAAAGGAATTGCAGGAGTACCGAGGGCTTCATTGGTAGTAATTGCAGGCACACTGGCTACCTTTAACATTCCCGAAGCAGGTATCGCCTTACTTTTGGGAATAGATCCATTACTCGATATGGGCAGAAGTGCAACCAACGTTGTAGGGAATAGTATTGCAACGGTTGTAGTAAGTAAATGGGAAGGAGATTTGATTGATATCGAAAAGAAGTAGTAGTATTTATAATAGAAATGAAGTTGATTTATCAGCATCAGCTGGGTATCAAATTTTAAAAAAATAATTTTCATTTAAGCTTAACCAAACACATGTTCGATTTTATTTTATTATTCCACTGGACTGAATTATTGCAGCCTCAATGGTATATTGACAATGGAGGTTTGTGGTTCATTGTATTTGCAGTATTTGCTGAGACTGGATTATTTGCAGGATTTTTTTTACCAGGAGACTCCCTATTATTCGTAACAGGAATCTTTAGCGATAACCTTATAAAAACAGCATTGGGAATTGGCTCGCAAAGTTCTTTTTTTAATTTAATAATATTGGGAGCCATCATTTCTTTTGCGGGTGTTATAGGAAATTTTGCTGGATATTGGTTTGGTCAAAAAAGTGGACCCTATTTATTTGAAAAAAAGAATAGCTTTTTATTTAAGAAAAAATATTTATTTCAAGCCAAGGATTTTTATGAAAAACATGGGGCAGGAGCGATCGTAATGGCTAGATTTTTACCTATTCTAAGAACTTTTGCACCTATTGTAGCGGGTATTGTGGGCATGAATAAAAGTAAATTTATATTTTACAATGTTGTAGGATCTTTTGCCTGGGTTTTCTCCATGTTGTTTGCCGGGCATTACTTGCAAATACTATTCTTGAATTGGTTTAGTTTTGATTTGAAAAAGCACTTGGAAGTTATTGTAATAGGTATCGTTTTGGTTACCACCGCTCCGATAATATTGAAATTATTTTTTATTAAAATAAAAAAATCCTCTTAGAATTATAGTATAAATTAAAAGTCGATGAATAAAAATTCAAATTCCATCTTTAATATTACCGTTCTGGTAGCAGCGCTTGGCTATTTTGTAGATATCTACGATTTATTGCTGTTTCAAATAGTTAGAGTAGATAGTTTGAAAGATATGGGACTCTCCATGGACCAAGTAAAATCTGAAGGAGAATTTATTATTAGTGTTCAAATGATTGGATTGTTAGTGGGTGGAATTATTTGGGGAGTAATGGGAGATAAAAAAGGAAGATTGAGTGTTTTGTTTGGTTCAATTGTTTTGTATTCTATTGCAAATATTATAAACGGATTTGTTCAAACACCCTTTCAATATGGGCTTACCCGGTTTTTTGCTGGTATAGGATTAGCGGGGGAATTGGGTGCAGGTATAACGCTGGTATCTGAATTGGTAAGTAAAGAAAAAAGAGGACTAAGTACTTCTTTTGTTGCAGGAATTGGTTTGACAGGTGCAGTGGTAGCTTATTTTATTTCTCAAAATTTCCATTGGCGTACCTGTTATTTCATAGGAGGTGGTTTGGGGTTTTGCCTTTTAATTTTAAGGATTTCTGTTTTGGAGAGTGGAATGTTTACTAGATTGAAAGAGCTTGATGTACAGCGAGGTAATTTTTTCATGTTCTTTACAAATGGAGTTCGGTTCAAAAAATATTTACTTGCAATTTTAATTGGACTACCTACTTGGTATGTAATTGGTATTTTAGTTGCCTTTTCAAATGATTTTGGAAAAGCATTTGGTTTTTCAGAAGAGGTTTTGCCCAAAAAATCAACCATGTATGCTTATGCTGCAATTGCATTAGCGGATATGATGGTTGGTTTAATTAGTCATTGGTTGAAGAGTAGAAAAAAAGTTTTGTTTATCTTTTATAGCCTTACCATATTATCAATTTTTCTTTATTTTAATCAGCAAAATGGATCTGCTGAAAATATGTATTTGATTTGTTTTGCAATGGGCTTCAGTGTGGGATTCTGGGCCATTTTTGTAACAATGGCGGCAGAACAATTTGGAACCAATTTAAGATCAACTGCTACTACCACTGTTCCTAATATGGTGAGGGGTGCCCTGCCTCTGATGTTTCTTTTATTTAAAAATTTACAATTGGCAACCGGTAATTATATTACTGCTGGTTGGATAACAGGTGCTATTGTTATGACTATAAGTTTTACTGCTGCTTGGTTTACAGAAGAAACTTTTGGAAAGGATCTTAATTATGTTGAAAATTAATTAGCTATACTTTCTGTCTTATTTCTTGTATTACACATTTACAATTAGTACAGGTATTTTTAATTCATGCCGAACGGTATTTACTGTTTCGCCATAAATTAAATCTTTAAACCCTGTATGACCATGTGCACCTGCCACAAGCATATCGGCATTTAATTCTTTTACTATTCGCACAATTTCTTTTGCCCTATTTCTAAAACCTAGATGTCCCTCAACAGAATAGCCGAGTTGTTTTAATTGATTGACATACCAATCCATTCTTTCTTTGTCTTTTCTAGTTTCATAATCATCGCTATCAATACCGAGTAGTTTAGCGGAGGCACTTTCAACTACATGTACCAATACGTATCGAGTACTTTCTTTCCCTTGCCCAATTGCAAAGGCTATTAGTTTTTGATCTTTTTCACTAAAATCTAGTGCGATGGCGATTACTTTAAATTCAGGAATTGCCAACTGATTCATTTCTTCGATATCAGGATGCATCTGAATAGAAGCTGTTTTTTGAGCAGTCTTAAACAGAGGGAAGAGTAATGTGTAAAATAGCAAGGCTAGAGAAAAAACAGCCAGCGTAATTAATCCAATTTTAGAAAAAATAGTAGCGTTGCCCCAAGTGCTAGCTGCTTCATTTACTAACATCTTTAAATTTAAAAAAATCAGAATACCTGCAATTGCCCAAGCAGTTATTTTGGTGATGGGTTTGATTACAAAATCCCCCATCGTTTTTTTATCACTTACAAAATGTATCAAAGGGATAATGGCAAAGCCTAATTGCAAACTCAATATAACCTGACTTAATACTAGTAAGGAATTAACTTTTTCTTCTCCGGAAATAATAATTACTATCAGTGCTGGTATGATGGCTAATAATCTAGTGAGTAAACGTCTTACCCAAGGGTTGATTCGCAAATTCAAATACCCTTCCATAATTATTTGTCCTGCTAGCGTACCAGTAATGGTGCTGCTTTGGCCTGCTGCAATCAGTGCAATGGCAAATAGTTTGGGTGCTAGATCACCTAAAAAATTGGGCAATAAACGATGTGCTTCTTTGATTTCAGCTACTTGTGAATTACCTGTCTTAAAAAAAACAGTAGCAGCTAAAATTAAGATAGCAGCATTTACAAAAAATGCGAGATTAAGAGCGATAGTAGTATCAATTCGATTAAATTTTAGGGCTTGTTTTATACCAGTATTGGAACGGTCAATTTTTCTAGTTTGAACCAATGCGGAGTGGAGGTATAAATTATGCGGCATCACAGTGGCACCTATTATGCCTATTCCAATATAAAGTGCTTCATCAGATAATGCAGATGGAATAAATCCATGAACAATTTCACCGATTACAGGAGCTGCAAAAATAATTTCTATTAAAAATGAAATGGCTACAATTGCTACAAGGGTAATGATGAAAGCTTCCATCTTTCGCATGCCCATTTTTTGTAAGTATAATAAAAGAAAGGTATCTAATACAGTAATGGATACGCCCCAGATGAGTGGTAATCCGGTTAATAATTGAATGCCGATTGCCATTCCTAAAACTTCAGCAAGGTCACAAGCTGCAATAGCAATTTCTGCTAGTATGTACAAAGCTAGATTAACCATTCTAGGATATGCTTCTCTGTTAGCTTGCGCAAGGTCACGACCTCTTACAATACCTAACCTAGCGGAAAGCCCTTGAAGCAAAAGGGCCATCAGGTTACTCATTAATAAAACCCAGATTAAGCTGTATCCAAACTTGCTACCACCTGCAAGATCGGTAGCCCAGTTTCCCGGATCCATGTATCCTACACTAATTAAATAGGCGGGTCCTAGAAAAGAAAGCATTTTTCGCCAGCCTCTTTTTTTTCCAGTTGTATCGATGCTCTGGTGCACTTCACTTAATGAAGATTCTGGATTAGAATGTTTAATCATGATATACAAAAATATTTTTAGCAACTAGTTCACTAATGGTACAGGCGGCATATTTTCCGACTTTAATTTCAATTGATCCATCGAAACTGAATCGTTGATTTATTTTTATTTCTGTTCCTATGTTAATGTGATAATGATTAAGTAATTCTAATATCGCAGGCGATTGGTTTGCGACGGAGCTAACCATTACCTTTTTCTTTTCCGCTACATCGGCAATGCTGAGTTGGTGAATGATGGGTATTTTTCCATTCCCATCTGGTATGGGATCTCCGTGCGGATCAATTTGTGGGTGATTAAGAAAGCGATCTAATTTCTGAATCAGTTCTTGATTACTTACATGTTCAAGTTCTTCAGCTATAGAGTGTACTTTATCCCATTCAAAGCCTAGTTTGGTAACCAAAAAGAATTCCCATAATCTATGCCGCCTAACAATATTAATGGCTACTTTATTGCCTTTATTTGTCAACCGAAATCCTTTGTATTTTTCATAGTCAAGTAAATTTTTTATTTGTAGCTTCTTTAGCATATCGGTTACCGAGGCTG
Organism: Chitinophaga pinensis; assembly: GCA_945876095.1. GTDB lineage: Bacteria > Bacteroidota > Bacteroidia > Chitinophagales > Chitinophagaceae > Ferruginibacter > Ferruginibacter pinensis_E. The sequence continues at coordinate 48,473 of CAMCMP010000020.1, read as the reverse complement.
GCTTGGTATGCAACTCGTAAGCAAGGGAGTTCGTATTGACTAACTCGGACTGCTGTTGAAGGTGATAAATATTTTTGATATAGTTCTCTTCAGTAATAGAAAAATTCATCTCGACTAAATTTATTTTTAGACAAATCTAAAAAATATAATCAAATTTTCAAAACAAAGTATATTTATAAATTCATTCCGTTTCTTCATTGCGTCTTTTACTAGCGCAAGTAGAGGTGTAAATAATGGATTTTATACCATTAAAATGCGCATTCACGCTACCTCTTCAATATTCTAATTTATTGAAAAACAATTTATTAGAAGTTTTGTCAAGGATGATTTCCTTCGGAATAGAGTGCTTTTACTTTTTTGCCTTGATGCAAAAAAGTAACAAAAAAAATCAATCCTGCGAATAAAAAGGCTGAAATTGTAACTATCAGCCTAAAATCAAGGAACTCGCGGGTAGAGTAGGTTACTTTAAAAGGTGTGCTCGCTCAAACAGCCTTGATTTTTTAACGGCTGATAGTTACAATTTCTAGCACTTTTTATTCGAGGGCGTTGGTGAATGAGCTTGATGGCTCAAACAGACTTGATTTTTTAAAGGCTTATATTTAATTTCTAGCACTTTTTATTCGAGGGCGTTGGTGAATGAGCGTGAAGGCTCATACAGCTTTGATTTTTTAACGGTCAACTAATTAGGGTGGTATTTTATTTAAGTTGTAAGAATGGTTGATCAGCAAAAAAGCGGGTGATTGGTTTGGTAAAGGGGTACTCATCTTTTTACTGAAAATTCAGACTATCTTGCACTCTATTTCTAATTTAATTGATGTATGAATTTCAATGATTTCAAAGTTCCTTACGCGATAAACGAAAATTACAGTAAACGAATCGCTTACTTTTCGATGGAATTTGCCATTCACCAGCCTTTAAAAATATATAGTGGTGGCTTGGGGTTTCTATCAGGTTCGCATATGCGAAGTGCTTACGAACTAAAGCAGAATTTAGTGGGTATTGGCATTTTATGGAAATTTGGATACTATGATCAGGCTCGCAATGCAGACCAGACTCTTCAGGTTCAGTGGAATGAAAAAATTTATAATTTTTTGGAAGATACTGGAATCAAATTTCAGATTACTATACATGATAATCCAATTTGGGTAAAGGCCTTCTATTTAAATCCTGAAACATTCAATAGCGCGCCTATATTTTTATTAAGTACTGATTTACCCGAAAATGATTATTTAACTCAAACGATTACCCATCGTTTATATGATGGCAATGAGGCGACTAAGATTGCCCAGTTTATTTTATTGGGAGTAGGGGGAGCTAAATTAATGGATGAAATAAATTTTAATCCAGAATTATATCATTTAAATGAAGCGCATGCAATTAGTGCCGCTTTTTATTTACATAGAAAATTGGGTAGTGTGGAAGAAGTTAAGAAGCGCTTGGTGTTTACTACCCATACTCCTGAAGAAGCTGGAAATGAAAAACATGATATTTTCTTGTGTCAAAAGATGAGTTATTTCTGCGGTATGCACATCGATGACGTAAGAAAAATTACAGGAGTGGAAAACGATTTATTCAATCATTCCTTGGCCGCTTTACGTTTTGCAAAACTTGCCAATGGAGTTTCTAAACTTCATGCTGAGGTAAGTAGAAAAATGTGGAATAAGTATTCGGGTATTTGTGAAATAAAAGCAATTACCAATGCTCAGAATTGGAGATACTGGGCGGATAAGCAATTGTATAAGGCTAAAGTTGATGGCAATGATGTTTGGTTTGATGATCGTAAAAGATTTTTAAAGAAAAGAGCTTTAGATATTGTTGCAGATCAAACTGGTAAATTATTTGATCCAGATATTTTAACCATCGTATGGGCTAGAAGATTTGCAGGTTACAAGAGAGGAGAATTATTAACTAGGGACCATAAACGCTTTGAGGCCTTGTTGAATAATACTACCCATCCTGTTCAAATTATTTGGGCGGGTAAACCCTATCCACTTGACTATCCGGCTATCAACGATTTTAACCACCTTGTTCATATCAGTAAGAATTATAAAAATGTAGCAGTATGTATTGGATATGAACTTGCATTGAGTAAGCGGCTAAAACAAGCTTCTGATGTATGGCTAAATAACCCGAGAGTGCCCAGGGAAGCGAGTGGAACGAGTGGCATGACGGCCGCAATGAATGGAGCAGTTAATCTTAGTACCAATGACGGGTGGATTTGTGAATTTATTCACAACGGTAATAATGGGTTTGTAGTGCCACCAATTGATTATGAAAATATACATGTAAATGATCAAGATGAATATGATTTAAAAAGTTTATATCAAATTCTAGAAGATCAAATCCTTCCCTTATATTATGACAATAAAGACACTTGGAGGGATATTATCAAAAATGGAATGAACGATGTACAAGTTCAATTTGAAAGCAATCGAATGGCCGATGAATACTACCAGATTTTATATAAATAATTGTATGACTATTTTCTGAAGGCTTTTTATTTTACATCAAAAAATAATAATTAAGGCACTGTTTAAAACAGTGCCTTAATTATTATTGAAAAAAAATATCAAATCTTTTTAACAGTCGTAATCGTAGTTGTTTTTGAAGACATAGGGATACTTTGACCCATTACTTCAGCTGATCCATTCCCATCCGTTGAGATGGTTTTTTGTTCTAGTAATCCTGTATTTAAGTCCACTGTTCCTTCACCTGAAATATTAGCTTCCATTTTTACGTTGATTTCCATTCCTTGCTGTTCAATTTTTTTATTAATAATCTGCTTACCTTTTAATTCCAAAGTTGCGATATTGCCATTGACAGATTTTAAAGTATATGAGTTATAAGTTTTTATATCTCCCATTATTGTGGAGTCAGACCATTTGTCACCTATCTTTTTTCCAGCAGGAATAATTTCGAATGCGCTACCTGCTCCATTACTCTCATCTACATTTCCGCCAGTCATGTTATTGATCATATCCATCATTTGTCCAGCAGATACTGCAGAAGCTGATTTTTTTGCAGCCTTAATTACTTTGGCATTTTCACTAATTTCTATTTCCTTAGTCACATTCAATTGATCTTTCATTGACTTACCAGTTTCACTCTCCATATCTTCTTTTTTTTCAGAGTCAAATTTCATTTCCTGCCCCATCGCTGCGCCGTTAGTTGTCAACTTAGTGAGTGTAGAAGTAATCAGATAGGAATTAGACATTTTGTCTTTCACCTCAACTTGGTGTACCATTTTGGCATCAACGGTGATCTGTATTGCCTGGCCCATCATTTCTTGACTAATAACCGATTTGGTATTGTTATTGATCTCAATTTTCTGTCCTTTGGTTAATATTATTTTACCAACGGAGTTTTGAGCGTTTGTATGAATGGTTATTAAACACAAGGAGATTAATACTATTGGCAGGGAGTAAACTGGTCTCATATATTGATTTTTGAATAGTTTGGACAAAAGTAAAAAATAAATGTATTAGTAAAAGCTGAGTAGACGACTTTAACAAATTAAGTACAAAAAAAGGGCTGCTAAATAATTAGCAGCCCAATACCTTTATTAAAAAAGATCAATAATTAATTAGATCAGTTTAACGTTAACGGCATTCATACCTTTTTTACCTTCTTGCAGGTCAAATTCTACACGATCTCCTTCTTTAATGTCATTGATTAATCCGCTAACATGTACGAAAGTTTCTTTGTTTGAATCATCATGCTTGATAAATCCGAATCCTTTTTCAGAGTTGAAAAACTTAACGGTGCCTAGTGTTTTGTCCATTTTAAATTTGTATTGTATTAAATTAATGAACAAATATATGTTTTTTTTCAAAATCGCAACAAATTTTATTTTTCGTTCATATTTGAGGGTCAAAAGACTGATTTACTCTCAAAAAGGTGTTTTTAATGCCAATTGAGTATAAAATCAATTCAATTTAAGAGGGTTATCGAATTTTGAAATAGTCTACCATTTCAGCATAGGCGCTTTCTCCTCCGACGATGTCCTTGATAATTGAACCTTTTTCCATTAATAGGATGCGGCTACTGACTTCTGAAACATGATTGATATCGTGGCTAGAAACTATGATGCACATCTTTCGTTCCATTGCCATCGATTTAATCATGTCTACCAATCGAAGCTGGGTAGAAGGATCAAGATTTGCAAACGGCTCATCCAATATGAGTAGCTCAGGATTTCCTAATAAAGCGGCTATAATACCAATTTTAAATTGGTTACCCTTTGAAAAATCCCGGATGTATTTGCCTTTATTTAGGATTGCCTCATCAAAAAACACATGGTAGGATGATAGAAAATCATCCACATCTGCCTTAGATAACTGATTAAGTTTTCCAACAAAGTAGAAAAACTCTTCTGGCGTCAAGTAGTCAATTAAAAAACCTTCATCAATATATGCTGCGGTATAGCTTTTCCAGTCCTCTGATTGGGTAATAGAATTTCCTTTTGATAAAATTTCACCTTCATTTCGCCTGATTAGGTCAAGTAACAAACGGAAAAGGGTTGTCTTGCCAGCGCCATTATTGCCTACTAGTCCAATCACTTCACCCGGATGAAGTTCCAAATGATCGATTTTTACAGCGTCTACTCCGTTATAACTTTTTCTTAAGTTAGTAATTTTTATCATTTTTGTAATGTTTGATAAATGAATGAATCAATCAATCAATTGCTATCTTTCTCTAAATCCCTCTAGTATTTTATGTTTACGAATTTTAAATTGGCTTACTAGCCAGTTGATAATGCTTTCGTGAAAAACAAGTCCCGCAACGCCCGGAAGGCTAACTCCCAACACCGCGTACCAGAAGCCAGCAAAATGATCTAATAAATAAAATACTAAGGCTGGTCCAAATGTAATAATCAATGATTGAAGCCACTGCATTGCTCCGATTCCTTGAAAATTCATGCTAGCAGATTTTCTTAGATCAAGGTATCTATAATTAAAGGTAGAAACATAGATCGTTACAAATGAATTCACTCCTACACAATATAAATAGGCAGCCAATTGAATGGGTAGTAAACGCCAACTCATTAATCCATAAAAACTAGCAATTAAAAATTGGAGAGAACAGACGGTTAGAAACAAAGAAAATTTGGCCTTAATATATTGGTGCATATTGGTGTTGTAGGTCATCATTCCATCGAAATGACTGCTTTGCCATGAAAATAAAAATTGCCCATAGTTAGAAATGAAAATACCTGTAATCATTAATGCAAAAAAGAAGAGCATCGAGTAATTACCTGTTGCCAAATATTTTGGATAAAAAAGAAAGCCATACAATAGTAATACAGCAGAAAGTACGACAAGTGATTTAGGTCGTTTGTTTCGAAAAATAAGTTTGAGATCAAGTGCAATCATTTCTCCTATATCACCTAGTCTGTTTAAAAAGGTAAAATTTTTACTCTCCTTCTTTTTGTTTTCAGAAACCAGCTCTTCTATATATAAATGACTTTTTAAATATTGGTTATTTTTAATAAATATAACAATTGCCATTGCTACCGGGATTAGGCAAAGTATTGGATAATTTAAAATGGTTATAAAAAGGCTAGAAGAAGCTTTTTCAAAGGACAAAATTTTCAGGTAATCAAGTCCTTTTAAAGCAGCAATAAAGACCAATACAGCAAAAAAGAACCAAGCATTGTTGATGGTTTTTCGTTTGATGTACATATTCAAAAAATGGTTATTGATCACCAGGGAGAATAGAGCGATAAAAAAGCAAAAAGCTGCAGTGGGTCCATAGGAGGGCGCTACCACTATTATTATGAAGGGAATAAAAACAAATAGAGGTAAAAAATTAATATAATGAAACAAGGATCGCACATTCAAAAAACGAAGCATGTATATGCGGTGAACATTTTGACTTAAATAAGGTTGAATACTAATCGAAGGCAATTCTTGTAATTGAAAACGGGCTAATAATCCAATTAGAAAGTAATAAATAAGATAGGAGGTATAAATAGAAATGGGATTTATATTGGGCATTTTTTCTTTTAATAAAAAAGGGAGTGCAATTCCAATCGCAGCAATTTCTATGAAGATTAAAAAATAAAAAACACCCAGTATAATTTGAATGGCTAGGCTTTTGTTGGCATTGCGCGCGCGCCAAAAATTGAGCCATTGGTGATTAAGAAAAACAGATAAATTCATTATAGAGGTATTAATCAGATTCAAAAGTACAATAATGTAAGAACTAAATTAATATTGAAAATCCTTTCTTTATTAGTTATACTTGGGTGAGTCACCCCCAGGGTGACTCACCCAAGTATAACAGGGAATGGCCATATAAAAAAAGAATTATTGTGGTATCATTTAATGAATTATTAATTCTTAAACGTAAGTTGCAGTAAATAAATCAAAAGTCCATTGTTACATTTATTATTGAAATTATACCTCAAGGCTACCGGTTGGAAAGCGGTGAATGGAATATCGCCTGATTTGAAAAAATTTGTAATGGTGGCTGCGCCGCATACCAGTAGCTGGGATGTAATTATGGGGTTTATTTTTAGGAGTTATTTAAAATTAGACTATATCAAGTTTATTGGCAAACAAGAATTATTTAAGGGGCCTTTTGGTTTTATTTTTCGAAAGTTAGGTGGTGTGCCGGTTGATCGATTTAGTAGTAATAATTTTGTAGACCAGATCGTTCAAATGTTTAATGAAAATGAATCCTTTGCTATTGCACTTTCTCCCGAAGGAACCAGAAAGAAGGTGGATCGCTTAAGGACTGGTTTTTATCATATTGCTCGACAGGCCAATGTTCCCATCGTATTATTGGCGTTAGATTTTGAAAATAAGGAATTTCGGTTTGAACTACCCTTTTATACAACTGATAATGAGGTTGAAGATTTGAAGAAGATTCTAGATTATTTTGGCAGAGTTAAAGGAAAACATCCTTCTTTAGGCCTCAGTCATTTGTCTAGTCAATCTACTGAAAATCAATAGGAGATTGCAATATAAACTGTCTAAGGCTTAGAAACTTAGGACAGTAAGGCTTTAATAACGTATATTCGCAAAAAAAAGACATGATCAACGAAGCCATTGCCAAATTTATAGAAGGTGGGCACCTTGCAAAAAATGCAGTAAAAATTGAGTTTAAAAAAAGAAATACTATACTAGGAATTTTCGTGCAATCTCCTGATTATGAGGATTTGAAATCAAAAAACTTTTGGCGTATTGTTTCAGAAACCAATATTACTGAGTGGAAATTGTCTCAAGATAATAAGCTAGCAAAAATTTTTAGTGGATCCGAGTTTAATAGGATTTCTCTTCCTAAGCAAACTGCTTAATTGTAAAAAGTTGCCAATTGCAACTTAATTTCTGTAGAAAGTTAACGAAAAGTAATTTATCTTTTTAAATATAATACATGAACTCTAGCCTTCAAATGCTAGAGTTCTTTTTGTATCGGGTACTTCCATAATCAAATCCTCACCATATGCTGCTGCTGGAGTTTGGAAGCCAGGCTTAAAATTCCCCTCTAATACTTTTTTAACTACCAATAGACTGCTGTGAGCCGTTAAGGTATATCCATCTTTTACGCTCATGGTAGCCTGAAATGTTTTCCCTTGTTCATTTTGCACCATTCCCCAAATCATGCTACTTCCTTTTGCTCTTGCTTCATCAGAAGGACCAGCTGGCTTTGCATTTATTTTTTTGAGAGCGTAATTGCGAACGAGAGATGTTTTTAGTAACCAATTAAAAGCTTTTTGCCAGCGGAGCGTTTTATAAATTTTCGGCGCAATTCCTGTATAAGTTTCAATGTTTGGAATACCTGTCGTAAAAAAGGCAGTTGAAATATCTCCCCATGGGATCGTCATGGTGAATAAATTTCTTCTTTTATCAGGTTCTAAGGAAAAATTGACCCATCTACCTTTGTGACCAAGTGGGGTTGATTTGATTTTACCATTTTCTCTTACCGCTCCTCCTTCGCCTAGTCCCATTACCATGGTAGTAGCTGTGCCATGTGACAAACCTCCGCCTACTGATGCAAAAGCAAGTTGAAGCAAATAGGCATCAGGTAATTTTTTTGAAAGAAATAGTGCCATACAATCAGTTGGTACTACATCAAAACCAACACCTGGCATCAGCATAATATTTGCTTGAGTAGCCAGTTCATTGAATTTCTTGGCCATTTCAAATACTGGAATTTCACCAGTAATATCTAAATAATGCGTTTTGGTTGCAATACAGGCTTCAATCATTGGCTTAGCTGTAATTTGAAAAGGACCTGCTGCATGAAGTACCAAAGAGAACTCCGATAAAATTGTGCGAAGCGCATTGGTATCTGCAAGATCTACAATTTGATAAGGTAATTGTAATTCCTTTGCCAATGCTTGAATTGCTTTTTCATTTCTTCCTGCAAGTGTTGGTTGAAGCCCATATTCAGCAGCAAGTTTTGCTATTAATACGCCCGTGTAACCATTGGCTCCATATAAAAGAAAATTTCTATTACCCATTTATTTTTTTTGATCAGTTTAGATAAAATACAGAAGTTTAGCAGTAAGATTAAAGAAGAAGATTTTTAAAATTGAAGTAGGTATTAAAAATTACTTTCAAATATAATTTCTAAGAGCAATCGTAATTTATTAAAAAGTTAAAGTGAAGAGCGGCATAAGTTTACCAGTGGTTTTAGAAAATGTCCGATCTTTTATCTCTTTCCAATTCTTCTCCTTCCAACATTTCTAGTAGCTCTTCCTATTAATCCCCCAAATTCATTTCGCAATGGACCATATCTTACGAATAATCCGAAAAAATTTTTATGATTTTGTTGATTTTCTCCAATAAAATCATAACTACCAACAATTGCACCGATACCAATTTTTTTGGTGAATTGAGCTAATAAGGTGGTACTCATTTCAAACATGAGTGGATTACTTGAATTAAATACTTTACCAACTCCTAAAGCAAACTCACAACTAAAAACCCCTATTTGTGTTGCATCTAAGGTAGTTCTCAACTCAGCAAAATTGGTTGAGTCAGATGAAGCAAATCTACCAACCGCAATACCAATATCAATAGGACCAAAAGTTTTACCTACTTCAAAATTTTGATTAATTCTTGATGAAAATTTACCTGCGTCTAATGAAGTGCCAATCGGAACAATTCTTGAATAAAAAGATTTACTAATTGAATCAAAACCACTACTATTAATTTGTGAAAAAGAATTGTAAGTGCAAAAAAAGAACAGTATAGTGAAAATTAAAAAGGTGGTTTTCATATTTTAATTAAAAATAACATTTATCGAAAATCAAACAGTTTGAGATTATTATTGATAGCTTTCAATTGGTTCACAAGTACATATTAGGTTACGATCGCCAAAAGTATTATTTACCCTACTCACGCTTGGCCAAAATTTATTTCCACTTACAAAAGGCAATGGAAAGGCAGCTTGTTGACGGCTATAAGGTTTCGTCCATTCGTCAGCACATATTACTTCTTGCGTGTGAGGGGCATTTTTTAATAAATTTTCTTTTCTATCAGCAATACCCAATTCTATTGATTTTATTTCATTAAAAATTTCAATAAGTGCATCGCAAAAACGATCCAGCTCTCTTTTGTCTTCACTTTCTGTAGGTTCAATCATCAATGTGCCAGCTACCGGAAAAGAAAGCGTGGGCGCATGAAAGCCAAAGTCCATCAGCCTCTTAGCTACATCTTCTGATTCTATACCAGCACTTGCTTTAAATGGTCGAAGGTCTACTATAAATTCGTGTGCGGATGTACCATTTTTTCCTGTATAAAGAATTTTATAATATTTCTCGAGTCTTACTTTCATGTAGTTAGCATTCAGGATAGCATGTTCGGTAGCACTGCGAATACCTTTTGCACCAAGCATTTTAATATAGGCATAGCTGATTAATAAAATACTAGCACTTCCATAGGGTGCAGCACTTACCGCATGAATTTGTGTAGAAGAATTGTCTAAATTAATATGACCAGGTAAAAAAGGTACTAACTGTTTTGCAACACAAATAGGTCCTACACCTGGTCCACCACCACCGTGTGGGATGGCAAATGTTTTGTGCAAATTCAAATGGCATACATCTGCACCAATCATACCTGGACTGGTTAGCCCAACTTGAGCATTCATATTGGCTCCATCCATATAGACTTGTCCACCATGTTGATGAATGATTTCGCAAATTTCTTTGATACTTTCTTCAAAAACTCCATGAGTGGATGGATAGGTAATCATCAAAGCGGATAGTTCATTTTTATGTTCTGTCGCTTTTTCTTTTAAATCGGCAACATCTATATTTCCTGCTTCATCACATTTGGTAACAATTACTTTCATTCCAGCCATCACTGCACTTGCAGGATTGGTGCCATGTGCAGATATCGGAATTAGTACGACATTGCGGTGGTGATCACCTCTAGAAGCATGGTATGCACGGATGGTTAATAATCCTGCATATTCACCCTGAGCACCACTATTGGGCTGTATTGAGGTGCCAGCAAAACCTGTAATAGCAGTTAAATAATTTTCCAATTCTTTTATCAATTGCTGAAATCCAATTGTTTGATCTGCTGGAGCAAAAGGATGTAATTTGCTAAACTCAGGCCAGCTAACTGGTATCAATTCGGTAGCTGCGTTCAATTTCATAGTGCAACTTCCTAGGCTAATCATGGAGGTATTTAGACTTAGGTCTTTGTTTTCTAAAAATTTAATGTACCGCATCATTTGGCTTTCGCTATGGTGCGAATTAAAAACAGGATGCAATAAAAAAGTACTGGTTCTTTTTATTGCAGCTGGAAATCCTTCTGCAGTTACTTTAATTTCCTTAGTTGAAGTGTTTTTCCCAAGAGCTTCTGCAAATACTTCTATTATTTTATTTACATCATTGTTACTACTCGTCTCATCTAAACTAATTCCTACCGTTCCGTCATTAAAGTAGTGAAAATTCATCTCTTGTTTTTCGGCAACCGATTTTAGTTTCGCTGCATTTACACCATTTACTTTTAATGTATCAAACCACTGATTATTCAATTGTTGAATTCCTAAATCAGTCAGGCCGGCTGCTAATTTTTGACTAAGTAAGTGTATTCTTTTAGCGATATTGGTAATACCTTTTGCACCATGGTAAATCACATACATCGCCGCCATATTACTTAGCAAGGCTTGTGCTGTGCAAATATTACTAGTTGCTTTTTCACGTCTTATGTGTTGCTCCCTAGTTTGCAGTGCCATCCTTAAACAGCGCTTTCCTTGGGCGTCTACACTTACTCCGATGATTCGACCAGGAATGGTGCGTTTAAATTCGTCTTTTGTTGCAAAGAAAGCAGCATGCGGTCCTCCAAATCCCATTGGCACTCCCAATCTTTGCGACGAACCAATGGCTACATCAGCACCTAGTTCTCCTGGAGGGGTTAAAAGAGTTAATGATAAAAGGTCGGTTGCCATTATTACCATTGCATTAACTGCATGGGCAGCTGAAATAAACGAACGGTAATCAACAACTGATCCATTGCAGTCGGGGTATTGTACAATTGCTCCAAAATACAATTCGTCTAATTCGATTTTAGAAAAATCTCCGAAAACCAATTCAATTCCAATAGGTGCTGCCCGCGTAATAAGTACATCTTTTGTTTGAGCAAATATATTTTGATCTACAAAAAACTTAGGAGCGGTAATTTGATCCTGACTTTTATTTTTATGGTTAAATAACATAGCCATCGCCTCTGCAGCTGCAGTACCCTCATCCAATAGACTAGCGTTTGCAATAGGTAATGCAGTTAAATCGGTAACCATCGTTTGATAGTTCAGTAAACTTTCCAATCGGCCTTGTGCAATTTCTGCTTGATAAGGAGTGTAAGCGGTATACCAACCTGGGTTTTCGAAAACATTTCTAAGAATGACAGAAGGCGTGATGGTGTCATAATATCCTTGACCAATAAAACTTTTAAAGACCTTATTTTTAGAGGCTATTTTTTTTAGTTCATTTAAATATTCAAATTCACTGATGGCTTCAGGGACATCCAAATCGGATTTAATTCGAATGGCATCAGGGATGGTTTTGCTAATAAGCTCCTCTAATGAGGCAACACCTATTTCTTTTAACATGGCAGCGGCTTCAAGTTGGTTAGGACCAATATGTCTGCCGGAGAATTCATTCTGTTGTTTTTCGAAAAGATTCATAAAGTAGTTGTGTTGTTAGTATCAGAAAAAGCAAATAGGTATATAAAAAAATCTTTCAATTCAAGTCAAGGTTAATGAATGAACTAGTTGATTTATTAACCTTTTTAATAGAAAGGCACAAAATTACATTAACACAACAAGATTTGGTGCTAATATGTTCGTTACTTTGCACTTGTGGAAAAAAGGGGAATAAACTCCTATTTCGGCTGATAAAAAATCGTATAATATTACAATTATGAGTGATGAATTGTTGAGAGCCTGGGAAAAAAAATCTGGAGAGCGGCAGAAGTTGTATAAAAATTATCTCCACCGAGCAGATAAAAATACAGTACTAAAAGCATTGCCGGATTTAAATGTAGAGGCTTTTGAAAAAATTGATTGCCTTCAATGTGGTAATTGTTGTAAAGGGTATTCACCAAGGTTTAAGAAACCAGATATTAAACGTATTGCAAAACATCTTAAGATGAAGGATGGAGATCTTATCAATAATTACCTTCGGGTGGATGAAGAGGGAGATTATGTGATGAGGGCTGCCCCCTGTTCTTTTTTAGGCGAAGATAATTATTGCACTATTTATGATGTACGTCCATCGGATTGTGAGCGTTTTCCTTATACAGAAGAAGATTTTTTATTAAAAAGGCAACCAATGGCTTTAAAAAATTCAACTTTTTGTCCGATTACTTATTACATTATTGAAAAATTAATGGCAGCAGCAAAGGGAGCTTGAATTAATTTAAATGAAATTTTAGTACTCCAGTTTTTTTAAAGAAGGAGCTTTTATCCAAGTAGTGATTACAATAAAAAGGGTCATAAAGCCACCAAAAACAACAGAGGGGATGGCTCCCATAAACTTTGCAGCTACCCCGCTTTCAAATTGACCGATCTCATTAGAAGAATTTATAAACATTGAATTTACGCTCATCACTCTGCCGCGTAATTCATCAGGTGTTTTTAGTTGGATAATATTACTACGAACTACTACACTAACGCCATCCAAAAGACCGCTAACCATTAGGGCTACAAATGAAATCCAGTACCATTTTGATATTCCGAAAATAATAATACAAATTCCAAAACCAGCTACTGCCAGAAGTAGTTTGATGCCTTGTCTTTTTTTCATAGGTGAGATGGTGAGTGCAATTACCATACTGATGGAACCTATATCTGCAGCAGCATTTAGCCATCCAAAACCAATAGGACCTACATGAAGAATATCTTTTGCGTATACAGGTACCATGGCAACCGCTCCGCCAAATAACACAGCGAATAAATCCAAAGACAATGCAGCAAGGACTTCTTTTGTTTTAAAAACGTATTTCAAGCCTTCACCGACGGCTTCTAAAGTTTTTTTCTCTACTGTAAGACTTGCTGGTTTTTCTTTGATTTTGAAAAGGCTAAATAATCCAATTAAAATGAGCGTCAAAATAACCATGAATGTGCCGGTAACTTGAAGCCAAACGATTAAAAAACCTGCCATCGCGTGACCGGTAATACTTGCAACTAGCCAACTGGTTGAGCTGAGTTGTGATGCATAGATTAATAACTCTCTTGGAACCATTGAAGCGATAATGGCACCAAAACTTGGACCTGAAAATGCGCGTATGGCTCCAGTAAAAAAAATGGTGCTATAAATAAAGACAATGATCAATTTGTTGCCAAATTCAGCATGAAACCAATTGGTGGAAACACCCAGTAAAATAATTACGCAAATTGCATATAGCATTACTGTTCGTAAAAGAAGTTTTCTTTTTTCACTCTTATCAATAATGTAGCCTGCATACAATGAAAGTCCTACGGCAGGTATTGCTTCAGCCAAGCCAATCATACCTATGTAAAAAGCATCGCCCGTTAATTCATACATCCACCAGGCCACCAAAGTGCCCATCATTCGAAGTCCCATTATAAACACAAATCTGCCTAAAATAAAATTTCTAAATTCTGGAATTTTTAAAACAGCTAAGGGAGAATTCTTCAATGGGATTTTAATTAATTATTTGACGAAGTTAAAAACTAATTACCAGACTGAATAACTTAACAAGTATAGCAAATAAAAAACTAGGGTAATGTGATGTAATGTTGCCCATCTTCGTATTCTTTATCGAGGGCATTAATAATAATGGTAAGATGGGCTTCATTGTTAACAAAATCAGCGTTGGAACAGTCAATGAAAAGCGTTTTAATATTATGTTGTTTAATATAATTGGTATAGGTTTCTTGAAGCGAAAAGAGGTAGTCGTTTGGAATATTTTGTTCGTATTGGCGGTTCCTATTTTTTATATTTTCTTGTAGCTTATGAACGGGGCTATGCAGATAAATTAGAATTTCGGGTTGTAAAATTTGAGGATTAATGATGTCAAATAGTTTTTGATATAATCTAAATTCCTCATTGGGTAAATTCACTTTAGCAAATAGAAGACATTTAGTGAATAGGTAATCCGAGACAGTTACTTGCTGAAAAATGTCTTTTGTTTGAAGTAGGTCTTTCAATTGCTTATAACGCTCGGCCATAAAGAATAACTCAAGTGGAAAGGCATATTGTTCTTGATTTTCATAAAATTTTGGCAGGAAGGGATTTTCTGCAAATTCTTCTAATATTAGTCTAGCATTAAAATGTTTACTTAGTAAATTGGCAAGCGTGGTTTTTCCTGCGCCGATATTTCCTTCAATGGTAATAAAACTATACTTCATAAGTAGGGGCACACAATTTAAGCAAATATCTATTCTGGTATTATATTTTTTTTACTGCTAGCTGATCGGGGCACTGAGAAAGGAGTTGCTCTATAGTTTTGTTTAGCACTGGATGGATCATCTGAGGTGCTATTTCATGAAGTGGGGTTAATACAAATCGTCTATTTTGAATTTCTGGGTGTGGAACAATTAAATCACTTCGATTGATAATTTCATTATTAAAAAAAAGTATATCAATATCTATTATCCTTGGAGCATTTTTAATAGTCCTAATTCTACCCATTTTTTTTTCAATGGATAGGATTTTTTCTAATGTTTTAGCTGCTTCTAAATTGGTAGCTACTTTAATGACTTGATTTAAAAAATCAGGCTGCGACGTATTACCCCAGGCAGCGGTAGCATACAAATTTGATTGTAGTAGTAGTGGGCCAATTTTATTTTCAATTTGTTCGATAGCGTTAGATAATAGCTCAGTGCTATTGCCCATATTGCTGCCGAGTAAAAGGTAGGTGCTATTCATTTTTCAGGGAAAGTCTTTTATCAAAAATAAAGTTTTCAGCATTCAGTATTTTAATTTTCTCTATATCTGGATGAGCAGGGTTGATAATAAAATTATTTTCAACTTCAATGATTGCGGAGGGAACTTTTAATACCATTGATTTCTTTGAATTTAAAAATTCGTCTCCCATTGATTGTAAATAGGAAGTATCATCTTTCCAGTTTTTTTTCATTTTTTTATAATCAATACTAACCAATGGAACATTCTGAGGTATTTCAAGGGTAATTAAATAATAATTGAGTGGAGTTTGGAGGGTTTTTACATGCACCAAAATTTCTAGCACCGCAAGTGAAATATGCTCAGTTGTATACACTGCGGGCAAGCCAAATGAGTTCCATCTGCCTCCATACAGTTTGGCTCCTTTGCCGGAAAGGTCATTAATAAATTCTCCATTGGCAAGGCGGTATACAATCATGCAAGAATTCCGTGTTCTATTCTACCAATTTGAATCAATATTTTTTGAATACCCTCATGAGAAGTAAGGGAATTAAATGAAAGCTCCCCTTCTAAAATGGGGGGCTGGGAATGAATCCAATCGTAGAATGCTTCTACGCTTCCAAAAACTTTTTTAGCACGATTGAATACTTGCACGATTTGAACAAATCTTTCTGCATTGATAGGGGCAAAGCTGCTATTGTTTTTTGCATAGCGCTGCAGCGTGCGTTCGCTAACATGAAGCATGGCTGCCCATTCGGACTGCGTGAAGGGGGTTTTTTCAGCAATTTTTTTAAATTCAATATAAGTAAATTTTTTTACGGAGCTGATAACACGCACCGAACGCATGTACATTACCTCCGGCTCTTCTAGCTTTGTTTCTGTAATCTTTTGGGGTGCCACAATTGTCTTTTTTAATTTCTTTTGCATATACCGTCATTTGTCTTCAAATTTACGACAGTTGTCTCAGATTTCAAATTTTTTTTACACTTTTTTTAAATATAGCTTTACGTTCTAATTATTTATTAAATGCAGCATTACAATCAGATAAAAGCCATGTTAGCCATTACCAAGGCTAGCTTAAGAGGACAGTTTAGAAGTCCTTCTGCAGTGCTTTTTAGTTTTGCTTTCCCTTTTATTTTCATATTGGTTTTTGGATTTATTGGAAAAAATACAGGTGTTCCTGTTTTTAAAATAGCCTTATCTAAAAACTGTGATACCATCAATGCCTTATTTGATTCTATTAAAAAAAGCAGTAGCATTAGAATAGTTTATTTTACAAGCGATAAAGAGTTGAGAGAAAATTTGGTGAAAGGGAAACTTTCGGGTGTTTTGACTATCACTAAAAATGCTGTCCCACAGCCTGCTTATCGATATACGCTATCTGCTACTAGTGCGAGCAATGACAAGTGGCCTCAATTATTGCCTTTAATCAATGGCATGGTGAATACGGTCAGTAATCAACAATATGCTGATCGACCCACCTTTGCAGTTAGTGATTTTGATGCGGCCAAAGATGTAGAAGTGATCAGAGAATATAAAACAATCGATTTTGTATTACCCGGACAATTAGGATTTTCACTTTTGAGTGCGGGTGTTTTCGGAGTTGCTTTTATGTTTTTTAATTTAAGAAATACCTTGGTGTTAAAACGTTTTTTTGCCACTCCGATTAGTAGAACCTATATTATTTTAGGCGAAGGGTTAGCGAGAGTGATATTTCAAATGCTGACAGCTATAGTAATTATTGTGGTGGGTAGATTACTTTTTGGTTTTACATTAATTCACGGACTATTCACCTTGTTGGAAATGCTGGTGCTTAGTTTTATAGGACTGCTAGTATTTATGGGATTGGGTTTTATTGTTAGCGGGTTTGCGACTAGTGATAGCAGTATTCCTCCATTTGCTAATTTACTTACCTTACCACAGTTTCTGTTGGGGGGTACATTTTTTTCAGTAGATGCATTTCCAACTTGGCTTCAACCCATTTCAAAAGCGTTGCCACTTACCCACTTAAATACGGCTATGCGTGCGGTGGCATTTGAAGGGCAGAATTTATGGGACGTAAAATCTGAAATCGGTATTTTATTGTTATGGGGGATAGTAATTTATGCGGTGGCTGTTAAAGTTTTTAAATGGGAGTAAATAAGTATCATGCGTTTAATAAAAGGTGTTTTTATAATAATCAGTAGTCTTTTTTTGATGATTACTTTGTTTTCTTTATTGATTCCTTCTAGTGTTCGAATTTCTAGAGCGGTGGTAATTAATAATACCAATGCAACAGCTATCTTTCATCAATTGGTACCTTTTGAAAATTGGAAAAATTGGCATCCTATTTTTACGACTGATTCTGCCAGCTATAATCGAGATGCGAAAGATAGAAGTTTTCACATCTTACATCGACAGCAAGATATTGTATTTACTCTTAAAGATAGCGACAGCTCCTCTGTTCATTTTTTATTGAAGGTGAAGGGGGAAAATGATGTTCAAAACGAAATACTGATTCATTCATTGCCTGCGCAAGAGGCGGTTCAATTGGAATGGCGAACCATCACCCACTTAAAATGGTATCCTTGGGAAAAATTCTATGGAATATTTTTGGACCAACTAACTGGAGCTAGTTATGAGGGAGCATTAAACGGACTGAAGATTTTTATAGAAGGCCGCCAAGGTAAATGATGATTTTATATATTTATTATTTCTTATACGCAGGACTCTGGTCCTGTGTCTGCATTGTTACTACTGCCTTGCATTAAGTTACTCTAAAAAAATTGGTTATTTTTTGATCACGCAAGATCAATAACAAATAGCCACCCGATGGAAACCTGCGCCTGAGAGAGGATGATTTACAATTTCTTTGTCAATCGTAAATTTCTTTTAATCCCCGAAAACTTGCTTCTCTTCAGCGGAGAATGTTGAAAAATTATTTTAAACTTTTCTTCTGTCAATTCCTCCCAATCACTCGTGCTGAAATTGAGAATTTCTGGGAGCGGATTAAATTTAATCTCTGTGGTGGGAGATGAAAATCGATTCCAGGGGCAGACTGTTTGACAAACATCACAACCAAATATCCAATCGTCAAATTTTGACTGTATGGAATCTGGAATGAGCGCATCTTTTAGCTCTATCGTAAAATAAGAAATACACTTACTTCCATCTACCACCTTATTGGGTAGTATCGCATCGGTTGGGCAACTGTCTATGCATTTAGTACAACTACCACAATAATCTTTTGCATAAGGGTCGTCATAAATTAAATCCAAGTCTATAATAAGCGTAGCAATGAAAAAAAAACTACCTCCTTGTTTATTGATTAGATTTCCATTTTTTCCAATCCATCCGAGTCCAGTTCTTTGTGCCCAAGTTCTTTCTAACACGGGTGCACTATCTACAAATCCTCTTCCTACTACTTCGCCAATATTTTGTTTTATTTGCGCTAAAAATATTTTTAATTTCTCCCTAATCACTTCATGGTAATCATTTCCATAAGCATAACTCGCAATTTTAGGAGCCCCTGGTTGTTGTTGCTGCGACGGAAAATAATTTAATAAAAGTGTGACAACCGACTTAGCGCCAGGCACTAATTTAGAAGGGTCTATTCGCAGATCAAAATTATTCTCCATGTATTGCATGGAGCCGTGCATACCCTTATTTAGCCAGCTTTCTAGCCTTCTAGCATCTTCATCTAGGACGACAGATTGGGCAATTCCGCAATGATCAAAACCTAACTGGTTTGCTAGCTCTTTTATGAGCCGCGTATTTTTTTCAATACTATTCATTGGTCTTGATCTTCCAAATGTAATTGGTGAAAAAATCGATGTGCTAAAGGAGCTATTAAAATTCCAATGGTACTAATGAATGCAACACCTCTAAACAAAGCATACACAGAAGCAAATACTTTTGCTTGGTTCGTTAGCACAATATTGGCATCAATAATGGGGCCCATTCCACTCAAAATCATGGAAGCATTTAATAGACTATCATACCAATCAAATGCTGGTATCGTAAGCTTGTAGCCAACTACTCCTATTGCAAGACAAATACTCATGATGAGCATTGCCACTACTGCGTTATTCCATATTCTTTTGTAAAATGTTTTTTTTGGCGCTAGTGCTTTTTTAGTAGTCTCTTTCATTCTAATCAAATTAACTTCTATAAATACTAAATTATTTTTACAGCTTATTTTTTAAAATTCCTCCTTCTGCAAATTACTGTATCTAGCAATTTTGTACTGCTTTAAATTACAGACCGATCATTGTTAGTTGTCCATTGCTCTAAGAAAGCAAACTTAAATTGGCCTTTTAATAATAGACAAACTAGCATAAAAGCTTCTGCTAGACTGAATTTACGGCAGATAAAACTAGTTTTAAGTGTCATAATTTCCTGTATTTCAATTTGGTCAAAAAATTGCTCTTTACTAATGAAAATTAAAGGTATTTCTATTTTAATGAATCCATCCATGAGCATTGTTTTTAGCATTGATCTGGTGTACATTGAGATAGGTTTTTCAAATATTAAATTGTGTATATATGAATTTAAATAATTTCACCATCAAAGCGCAGGAAGCGGTTTCTAAGGCGCAACAGGAAGCTTTCAATAGTCAAAATCCGAATATTGAAACAGAACATCTGTTGAAAGCATTGTTGACCAATGAAGATTCTCCCATCGAATATTTGCTGAAGAAAAATAATGTGAATGTTGCTTTTGTGGCGAGTAAGATGGAAGAGAGTATTAAAAAATTACCCAAGGTGCAAAGCGCTGATCCTGCTCAATCAGTCAGCAGAGATATGAATAGTGTCATTCTTCGTGCAGGGTCTGCTTTAAAAACATTTGGTGATGAGTTTGTAAGTGTTGAATATTTATTGCTTGCTATTTTACAGGGTAGTGACAACAGTGCTAAACTTTTAAAAGATGCAGGTCTTACTGAAAAGGGATTGATAGCAGCAATCAAAGATCTTAGAAAAGGGTCTACCATTTCTTCGCAAACACAGGAAACGCAATTTAATGCGCTGAATAAATACGCCAAGAATTTAATTGAGATGGCGAGAAATGGAAAGTTGGATCCCGTAATTGGAAGAGATGAGGAGATTAGAAGAACCTTACATATTTTATCACGTAGAAGTAAAAATAATCCAATTTTAGTAGGCGAACCCGGTGTAGGTAAAACCGCCATTGCAGAGGGTTTGGCCATGCGCATAGTAAATGGAGATGTACCAGATAATTTAAAATCAAAAATAATTTTTGCTTTGGATATGGGGCAACTCATTGCCGGAGCTAAATACAAAGGTGAGTTTGAAGAGCGACTAAAATCGGTTGTAAAAGAAGTGAGTACAAGCGAGGGTGAAATTATTTTATTTATTGATGAAATACATACGCTCGTAGGTGCAGGTGGTGGAGATGGAGCAATGGATGCGGCTAATATTTTAAAACCTGCGCTGGCAAGAGGTGAGTTGAGAGCCATTGGTGCAACTACCTTAAGTGAATATCAGAAATTTTTTGAAAAAGACAAGGCACTCGAAAGAAGATTTCAAAAAGTGGTGATTGATGAGCCATCTGTGGAAGATGCAGTTTCTATTCTTCGTGGATTAAAGGATCGTTATGAATCCTATCATCATGTAAGAATAAAAGATGAAGCCATCATTGCAGCAGTAGAATTATCACATCGATATATCACGGATCGTTTTTTACCTGATAAAGCCATCGATCTAATTGATGAGAGTGCAGCCAAGCTTCGCTTAGAGATGAATTCTATGCCCGAGGAGTTGGATAAATTGGAAAGACAAATTAGACAACTTGAAATTGAAAGAGAGGCTATCAAAAGAGAAAGTGATGAAGTTAAATTAAAGGAACTCAATACAGAGATATCTAACCTCTCTGTACAAAGAGATACTTTTAAAGCTAAATGGAAACAGGAAAAAGAAGTAGTTGAGAAAATACAGACTGCTAAATCTGAAATAGAGAATTTAAAAACTGCTGCAGAAAGAGCAGAGCGAGAAGGCGACTATGGAAAGGTAGCAGAAATTAGATATGGTAAAGTGCAGCTTCAAGAAAAAATTATTGAAGATCAAACTCAATTGCTTGATGATATCAGTGAAAAAAGATTATTAAAGGAAGAGGTAGATGCGGAGGACATCGCTGCGAATGTAGCCAAAGCAACAGGTATTCCTGTAATGAAAATGTTGCAGAGTGAAAGAGAAAAACTATTGTTACTAGAAGATGAATTACACAAAAGGGTAGTGGGTCAAAATGAAGCGATTGAGGCGGTGAGTGATGCGATCAGAAGAAGTAGAGCAGGTTTGCAAGATCCTAAAAAACCTATCGGTTCATTTATTTTTTTAGGAACCACCGGTGTTGGAAAAACAGAGTTGGCAAAGGCTTTGGCAGATTATTTATTTGATGACGACTCCATGATGACTAGAATAGACATGAGTGAATACCAAGAAAAACATTCGGTGAGTAGACTGGTAGGTGCACCTCCAGGATATGTGGGATATGATGAAGGCGGGCAACTAACTGAAGCGGTTAGACGCAAACCTTATAGCGTAGTATTATTAGATGAAATTGAAAAAGCGCATCCCGATGTATTCAATGTGTTATTGCAAGTGCTCGATGATGGACGATTGACTGATAATAAAGGAAGGGTAGTAAATTTTAAAAATACCATTGTCATCATGACGAGTAATATGGGAAGTCATATTATTCAGGAAAATTTTGAAAAAGTCACTGAGCATAATAAGGAAGAAGTGGTGGAGAGTACCAAGGCTGAAGTGATGGTATTATTACGCCAAACCATTCGTCCCGAATTTTTGAATCGCATTGATGAAGTAATTATGTTTCAACCTTTGATGAAAAAAGAAATAAAGGGAATTATTGACATTCAGTTACAAGGTTTGAAACAATTGGTAGCTCAAACAGGAATTCAGTTACAGTTCAGTGAATATGTGTTAGACTTTTTATCAGAAAATGGCTATGATCCACAAATGGGTGCAAGGCCATTGAAGCGATTGATTCAAAAGGAAATCATTAATCAGCTGAGTAAAAGGATTTTGGCTGGGGATATCGACAAATCAATTCCGGTTTTGGTGGATGTTTTTGATGGAAATGTGGTTTTTCGGAATGAAATTTCTAAAGAAAGAAAAGTAGAAAAATCAGTGAGTTAATCGTTAAGACCTTCCTAAAATATAATTTTTAATAAAACGTAAATATATGATTATCAGATATTTATATAATTAGGCTAGAGTAGTTTTGATGAAAGGTATTGAAAAAAGATTAAAATTTGTTACCTTCCGAAATTCTGAGTCTTTTAGGAACAACTAGGTATTATTATCTAAAACAAACCATTTCGACTTA
The DNA here is from genome assembly GCA_945876095.1 of Chitinophaga pinensis. GTDB lineage: Bacteria > Bacteroidota > Bacteroidia > Chitinophagales > Chitinophagaceae > Ferruginibacter > Ferruginibacter pinensis_E. Next base: position 25,798 of record CAMCMP010000020.1, on the reverse strand, counting down.
GAATGGTTATATAGAAACAAGATTAGAAATTGCCAATTAGAGGCAAACACATTAAAAAATTATATTATGGCATTTAAGAAAGAGGTGGTAGAGATTATTGAACCAAGAGATGTATTTGTTGGAAATATCAATGCGCCGGTTACATTAGAAGAGTTTGGTGAGTACGAAAGCGAAGTTTGTGCAAAAGCTAACGAAGTAGTTAAGCAAATTTTAGAGGAGTATGACGGAAAAGTAAGATTTAATTTTCGTCATTTTCCAATGACTAACATTCACCAGCGCAGTTTAAAAGCTGGCGAAGCAGCGGTAGCTACTGCTCAGGATGGAAAGTTTTGGGAAATGCACAATATTTTATTTGCAAATCGTCGCAACCTGGGTACTACTAGTTTGAAGTTACATAGTAGAGAAGCAGGTGTTCAAAACAAACGTTTTTTGGATGAACTAGTAAACGCTACTTATGGCTGGCAGGTGCAAGGTGATATGCGTGAAGGTATTAACAGAGGAGTTAAAGATGTTCCTACTTTTTTTGTAAATGGAGAACGCTTCACAGGAAAAGTGACTTACGAAGAATTAAGTAAGTCAATAGAAGCTGCCTTAAAAAAGGTGAAGAAAAAAGCGCCTACAAAACAGAAAGTTTAAAAAATTTAAACCCCATTCAAATGGGGTTTTTTTGTGCTATTTATTTCTCAAAATAAGCCACTGTGCCACCTACCCATTTCTTATTTTTATTGTATCGGGTACCAATCATTTTTCCTTTGCTAAGTCTTGCCAAGTTGAAGACCGCTTGGGGTCTACTCCATCCTTGTTTCCAAAAATAAAACAAACGAATTTCAGCTTTGGCGGGTTCATCAGGTGTCTTAATCACGGAGGCGTAATTAACTTTTTTTTGTAGTATCCAATTTTCAGGAGCTTTAATTTTTATAATATCATCAATAATAACATCAATTTTAACGCCCATTCCAGCAAAAGAAAAAAGTGGTTTCAATACATAATTATTTAGGTCTGCTGGAATTTCCTTTAGCTCATTTAGATAGTAAGTGCTAGGAATATAAGGATGTCTCAACAAGGGAAGTGTAAACTTACTAAGTCGGTAAAACCAATTTGGGTGAGGCAGCCACTCCACTTCCCAAGGATGAAAGAGGTCGATCGTTTCTGGTAAATCTTTTTGTTTAAAAAGCTCATCAAAAATTAAACGATTATAAATTCTTTTGATCGCTATTTTCTTTCCATCCCATTCATAAAATAATTTATTTCCTTCACCAATGAGTTGAGTGAAGCAAATTGTTTTTATTCCGAGTATTGATTCTGTGCAATAAAAGTCAATCCTTGTTTTTTGTTGCGCTGGAAATAAATCTAATAATATCACATTGGAAGGATCTAAATCACCTACTACTATCTCTTTCAGTAATTGAAAGTAGGTTTCCTGGGTATAACCATTGAGGAAGGCGCTATAATTATCGGGGACATTGGCATAGTTAAAAGTAATGGAGCTATGAAGTGCTTGAAATACAAATAGAGAGGGGAATCCCTGCATTTCTATTAACTGAGGTTCTATCTGCTTCTGCTCATTTTCACAGATACCAAAATCAAGGACTAAAAATTCAGGATATTTCTTTTCATTTGTAATATTTGCATTATTGGGTATGGCTCTTTGCGTTTGTAAATTAAACGAAGGGTTTACAATAGCATCTATAATATGCTCACCTGTTGCCAACATTTTATTAGTAAATTCCTTTGAAATAAAAAGGGGTGTTTCGGCTAGCGTAAAATCCAAGTTTCCAGTAGACAAAGCTTCTATTTCTTTTTTGTAAGCTTCGTATTTTTCTTCCGAAAAAGAATCGTTGAATTGATTGCGTAAATCCTTTTGCATTTTTAAGTAGAGTGATTTAAAGGAAGCATTTGATGGCTAATTAAAATTAAACATTATCCTTACAATTATCATATATGTCCTGGTAATTTTAGTTTATTCTTAGAGAATATTTAATGATGAATCTGTTATAAAAGATTATTAAAGTTGAATACTTGCAATCGATAAAAAATTAGGAAGGATATGAGAATAGGTAAATGAAATTTTGTCTGGATCATTTAGGTGGGTAATCATTTGTTCCCACTTTTGTAATCCATAGTTTTCAATGACAGTTTTCTTTTTCTCATCGGTTTGTAAGTAAAGGCTCATGCCGGGAGCATCGGCTTCGGGGTGAAACTGTGTCCCAATCATGTATTCATTGAATCGTATCGCCATAACCGCTCTTTCTAACAAAACTTGAGGTCTTTCTTTTTCTATCGCTAAAATACTTGCTCCGATCGATTCAATTTGTTGGTGATTGGGTTCTATTACTTGATAGTCTCTACTATCCACTGCATAAAAAGGGTCTTGCATTTCATTGAATACGGGCTCATCTTTTCCAATGCTTAGTAAATGGATAGGAAAAATACCAAAGGCAGTACTTTTTCTTTTACATAGATTCCCAATTTTAAAATATCTGCAGGCTAATTGAAAAGAATGACAAATAAAAAAAATGTATTTTTTACGTGTATTTTTATCTTCTTTATTCCATTGCTCAATTTGTTGAAGCCATTTAAAATAGCTAGCTTCCCATTCAGAATTCTTATTCTCTAGAGGACTTCCCGGACCACCACTGGATATAAAAACATCATACGATAAATCAGGGATCTCGTTTTTTTGTCGAACATTAAATTCATCCCAGCTAATTTCGGTTGCTAAGTTTTTATAAAACCGTTGAAGCGTTTCTCTGATACCCCGCATTCCTTGATTAGCTACTCCGTCATATAAATCTAAAACGGCAATTCGAATAGGCTGCCGTTGAATTGAATCCATACTATAAAATTTAATTTCCTGATCTAAATAAAAATTGATGGCTGATTTTTTAATAAAGCAGCTATACTCCATTAGAACTATATACCCTCTAAAAATTTCTTCTGTATAAAATCTACTACCTCTACCAAATTATTAGTTTCTTGGTATACTTTTAATTGTTGATCTGCACCTGTTCCCTTTTCTAATATTTTATTAACATAACTGATTGCATGCATACTTCCTAAATGGGGTATCACATCATCCACAAAGTTGAGTAATTCATAGATGAGTGTTCTTGTATTTACTTCTTTTTCTTTTCCAAAATCAATCAGCGTTCCATCAATTCCATACCTGCTAGCGCGCCACTTATTTTCGTTTAGCAGTGCCCGTGAGTAGGTCATAAAATTTAAATTCTGACTTCTTAGTTTGTACAGTTTTGCACAGATAGCCTGAAAAAGAGCAGTGATAGCAATGGTTTCTTGAACTGTGAGCGGGATATCACAAATTCTAAATTCTACGGTGTTAAATGTTGGATGTACCCTTATATCCCACCATATTTTTTTAGCATTATCGATACAATTGGTTTTTACCAACAGTGCAATATAGTTTTCGTAGGCCTGAATATTTTCAAAATGATCGGGTATACCTGTTCTAGGAAATTTATCAAATATTTTGGTACGATAAGATTTGTAACCAGTAAGTCGGCCTTCCCAAAAAGGGGAGTTGGTACTGAGTGCATACACATGGGGTAAAAAATAGCGCGCTGAATTAGCGATATGTATCGCCATCTCACGATTTTCCATTCCTACATGTACATGAAGACCAAAGATTAAATTGCTACGTGCGGCTTCTTGAAATTCATTGACCATTTCATTGTACCGTGCATGGTCAGTAATCAATTGACTTTCCCAATGACTGAAAGGGTGCGTGCCTGATGCACCAATTTTAAAACCTAAACTATCTGCAATTCCACTAATCGTTTGGCGCAGTGTTGATACATCAATGAAAGCCTCCTCCACATCTTTACAAATATCAGATCCCACTTCTACCACCGCCTGGTGCATCTCTGCTTTTACCTTGTCTTTACTAATTTTATGTCCCTCTTGCACAATCCGTTGCTCATGGCTTTTTAGTTCCCTTGTGATAGGATCTATTACCATGTATTCTTCCTCTACACCCACTGTAAAACTTTTAAACGAAATATCAGCCATAGCTTACTTTATTGATAATGGATAAACTAATAATTTTTTGTAATTAAGCTTGATCAATTGGTATTGGAATACTATTTATATATTATATTATTCAAAGATACTTATTAAGCGCTATGGGTAAATGCTTTAGGGGTATTAGATTATTAGAATAAGTATAGGAACAATTGATGAAAAATTATACTCCTATTTCAATCAAATTTACCTTGACTGCTAGCTTTTTATAGATTGAAATTATTTTAATACCAAAGAATCCCGTTTTCTAGCTAATAAACCAGCTTGAAAAAGAGTAAACCTTGTTAACTTTGCACTTTAAATTAAAAAATGATGTTAGATAGTATTGAGTCGGCGATTGAGGCTATTAAAAATGGTCAATTGGTAATAGTGGTGGATGATGAGGATAGAGAGAATGAAGGTGATTTTATAACAGCAGCAGAAAATGTTACTCCTGAAATTATAAATTTTATGAGTACTTACGGCCGCGGTCTTATTTGTGCGCCGTTATCTGAAGAAAGGTGTGATGCACTTAACCTTCCTGCAATGGTGCCTGACAATACTTCTTTGCATGCTACTCCTTTTACGGTAAGCATTGATTTATTGGGGCAAGGTTGTACCACAGGAATTTCTGCTCATGATCGTGCTAAAACGATTCAAGCACTCGTAGACCCTTCAACAAAGGCATCTGATCTTGGACGCCCTGGTCATATTTTTCCGCTTAGGGCAAAAAAAGGTGGTGTACTCAGAAGATCTGGACATACAGAAGCTACCACCGATTTGTCTGTATTGGCGGGTTTTCAACCAGCGGGTGTGTTGGTAGAAATTATGAATGAGGATGGAAGCATGGCTAGACTTCCTCAGTTAATGGAGATTGCTAAAAAATTCGACTTAAAACTAATTAGTATTAAAGATTTGATTGCTTATCGACTTTCTAAGGAAACACTTATCAAAGAAGAAGAGAGGGTGAATATGCCAACCAAATATGGCAATTTTGAGTTAATCGCTTTTCAGCAAATCAACACAGGTGAAATTCACTTGGCAATAAAAAAAGGAGACTGGAAAAAAGATGAGCCCATTTTAGTAAGGGTACATAGTAGTTGTATGACGGGTGATATTTTAGGTTCATTGCGCTGTGACTGTGGCGATCAATTGCATAAAGCATTAAAAATGTTGGAAGGTGCAGGCAAAGGCCTTGTATTATATATGAATCAAGAAGGACGTGGTATTGGATTGCTAAACAAATTGAAAGCATATAAATTGCAGGAGCAGGGAATGGATACAGTAGAAGCTAATCTTGAACTTGGATTTGGAATGGATGAGAGAGATTACGGCGTGGGAGCTCAAATTATTCGTCACCTCGGAATTAGCAAAATGAAATTGATGAGTAATAATCCACGTAAGCGCGCAGGTCTTTTAGGTTACGGTTTAGAAGTAGTAGAAACGGTGGCAATTGAAATAGCACCCAATGAACACAATGAAAAATACCTTACCACTAAGCGAGATAAAATGGGGCATAAGATCTTGGGAGATCAATAATTTTTTCAAGATTTTTTTTAATATAGAATTATTCACAAAACTTTCAAAGTAGATGATTTAAGAACTCGATCTATTCTCCTTTTTTAATAGGTTGTATTTTTTTCTTTTCTTCCTCCGCATCATAAGAAGAGTTCAGTTTATCAAAATCTTTGCGATAGGACAAGCTAGTACCCGTTCTAGTACGCTGGCTAATTAAATCGAAATTGGTTCTGTTAAAGCCAACCAATCTAACACTTCCATCTTTTGATAAAAGCCATTCAGCAGTGATATCAGGTGTTACTAATAAGTTGTTATTTTTACTCATATTTGCAACATAAGGATTGTTGTAATCGAGATTAAATCCTGCTGAAACAATCACCCTTCCATTGAGTAGCGTAAAGACCAATCCTGTTTTTGCAGCAGCTTGTAGTTTTTGAACATTACTTTCTAATCCAAGTCCTGTGTTCAGATCTAGATAGACTGAAGTGTTCTTCATATATTTTTGTAATAATTTATTAAAGTAGCCAGACAGTGCATTCGAAACGACTCCTCCTATAGTGCTTGCTATTACATTGTATCCACTGTTAGCCGTTATCATACTTTGTGTACTGCTCACAAAAGTATTGAATAGCAATAAAGAGGTAACCTGTTTGTTGAGTTCATTTTTATCCTCTTTAAATTGTTGAAGTCTTTTAGTAATTACAAAATCGTTTTTTAACGAACTAGAACTTGGCAATAAGAATTCAAAATCAATAGCAGGTTTTAAAAGTGTTTCAGTAAGGCGAGCAATTACTCTGACATCCTCTTTTTGAAATATCTGAGAACTGGCAGTTGAGATCGGTTTGAAATCAACCTTATTGGCTAGGTATTCAGCCATAATATCAATTCTAGCATTCAATGGATCTCCGTTCCAAACGATGGTTCCGCTGTTTACAGTAAAATATTTTTTAAGAAAGGTTTGAAAATTAAAAGTGTATTCTCCTTTGGTAATATTATAGTTTCCATTGATGGTAAGCGGTTCCTTGTTTCCAACACGAATCTTTAGCAAACCATTTCCTTGCCCCTTTATAATATCACCTGTAGCCTCGTCTAAAATTACATCAATTTTACAGGCAGGGTTGGCCGTTAGTATCATGTTTACCAATATGTTGGTGGATGGCTGCCCTTTAAATTTTTCCTCCATCTTACTACCAAACTGAATGAAGTCAATATAATCTACTGTACTACTTTCTAAACTACTACCACTCAGTAAATAAATATGACTGGTATCTAATCTAGATGGCTCACCACTAATATCCATCCTCATATTATCTATCGGCCCATTAATATTCAATTTGGCTTTACCAATCACTTTTCCGTAAAACTGAGAATTATCTTTTTTAGTTGTATTCAATACTAAAAACTTGTTGGTTTCAATTTTTACATCGTCAAAGAAAAAATCTTGAAAAAATTGGTGTTTTATTTTACCACTCAGTGTTGCAGTGTTATTGAGTGTGTCTTTCAATAAAATTTTACCAAAGTCAATTTCATTTGAATTAAAAACAATCATTTGATTGGCAAAAAGGTATTTGCATCGGGTATATTTTACCACCATAGAGCCCCCAACAATGTTTGCAGTACCTGTTAATGAAAGGTTTTTAATATTTCCTTTTATCTTTAGATCGACTGTATTCGCAATCCCCTTAATATTGCTGAAAACGGCTCCTAGGTAACTGTTTAAAAATCCAATGTCTAACCGGTCAGAAATCATTGAAATATCAGTCTGATTACCAGTAGTGTCTTTTGTATTAACAATGCCTTCTATTTTGAATCGATTATTATTATTAGGAGCATCCAATTTAAAACGGGCGATGCCAGAATAAGTTGAATAATTACCAGTGCCTTGTACTATTCCGATAGAGTCTCCATCCACTTTAAATTCTTTTATTTTGGAATCAAACTCAATGGATGGCTTTCCAAAAGGATCCATTATTCTAATATCACCAGTGAGTTGTCCCTCTAAGTTTGGATCTTTTAAGACAAAAGGTACAAAGTCATTGATATTAATTTTATTGAGCTTGATCAACAAATCATTTGAACTACCGATATCAGACGGCTCAGTTGAAATAATGATTTGCTGATTTCCCTGTATGAATTTTATATCATTGGCACTCACTTCTTTCTCAGTTAAAGTAAGCTCTCCATCTTTTTCTAACTCCCATTTTTTCTCATTGATAATAAAGGAGGAAGGCGAAAAATGGATTTTTAGCCCATCCTTTAAAGTTTGCAAACTAGCATGAATGGCTGCATCTCCAAAAGTTTTACTAGCTCTTGTATTGATGCTAATATCAGAAAGATCGTTGCGGGTGGTAAAGGCTATTTTGGTAGAGGGAAGGCTCATGCTGTCATTGATAATAATTTCATCTATATCTACTTCAGTTTGAAGCGAATCGATATTGCCAATGCTATTAAATCTTGTATTGTTAAATACTTTTCCATTATAGCTAAAACGCGGTACCTCAGCATTTATATTTAGTTTATTTTCTTTTAAATTGAGGTTGCCGCTGAACGATGAATTATTAAACCCTCCCAATCTATTATCTAGTATTTTTGAAAAGGCATCAAAATCATTTGTGGTAATTTTAAATGAGAAATCCTGTTCGCTTTTAAAGCTTGGTGGCACATTGAATTGAGAAGGGAAATATCTGCTCAGAAATGAATTAAATGCAGTGGGTAATTCATTGATTGAAAACTTACCTAACAATTCTGCATCTACATTATTTGTATGAAGAGTTAAATATTTCAAATTCTTTTCTATAGAAGACTCTAATAATAAAGAATCGAAATTTAATGGTTGGTGGTTGTGAGTTAACTTGGCATTATAAACTCTCGCTGTACCTAAGAAGTCATCAATATTATTACCGGCAAAATTGAGCTCAAAATCTCCTTTCAGCTCAAAATCATCAGTAGATAATTTTAATTTTTTAAAATCTGACTTACTCAAGGTGGCATTAAATAAAAATTGAGGTACTTTACTATTCAGATCTATCGTCCCTTTCAAACTATCCACTACTAAATTTTCGTCATGAATACTTAAAAGACCCGTAAATATTTTTTTGAAAAACCTTCCATTCACATCAATATTTTGGTAGTCATATCCGTTTAACCCTAAGGTGTCAACTTTTCCATAAAAACTGGCATTGATATCTTTTTCAGAAAATCCAGTTCCATTCACATTGCCATTGAAAGTGATATTTTGAAGTGTATTTAAATTAAAAAATTCACCTAATTTAAATCCAACAGTGGAGATTTTACCTTTATAAACAGGCGTTCTTTTTTCTGGAAGCTTCAAATTAATATCTCCCTTCAAAACACCTAACTGTGTTTGAATACTTCCAAAGGCAACAAAATCATTGATGAAGCCTGTAAACATACCCTGGTATTGTATATAGCCTAATTTACTAAGTTGAGGAGTAGTTATATTTTTAAGGGATGGAACAATGATGCATAAGTCTTCATAATTTGTCTGGAGAGTATTGGCATCTAAATTGATAAATGTCTTTTCAATGTCTGGAAGCCCAGCCAAAGATATATCGCCATCAAACAAGGAGCTGCCAGAACTAATGCGCATGCCTTTGGTTCTAAGATTATCAAATCTTCCAGTTATTGAGCCAGAAATATCAAAAAGCATTTCCCATTTTTTAACTTCAGGCGCAAAAAATGCTATATCATCTGTGCTTAGTTTGCTGTCGGTAAAGTTTCCTTCCAATTGAACATCATGATTGAAATTATTCATGTTTTTTTGAAAACTGGAATACTTCATCGCATAATAATTCCCTAGTCTGCTTTTTTCAGTTTTCAAATCTAGCTGCTTAAACTCCATAATATCAGGCGTGAATTTCAAGTTGGCTTGTAATTTTTTAATATCAAGTCCACATTGTTCTTTAGTGCCTAATTGTACAAAAGCAGTTAGAGTATCTTTTTCAAACCGAACATCTTTTATTTCACCAGTAATATTGCTAAACTTAAGATGATCTCCATCAATGGTTTCTTTGTAGGCTATATGATCAGATTGTATTTCATTTACAAATTCACCGTTTTTAATTTCAATATTATTTACTAATAAAAGCCATCCCTCATTATTCCATTTGTAAGGAAGGGGGGACAAGTTAATTTTTTCAACCTTTTTTTTGATGAGCGAATCAGGCCTTAGTCCTGTGTAATCTTCTTGTGAAAAAATGGGGGCGTCCAGTAAAATATTTTTTAAATGGATTTGTTTTTTGGTAAGATTGATTTGTTCTGCATTGAGATCAAACTTTTTAACAGAGAATTTCAAGTTTTGTCCAACCCATTTATCTACTTGGTTAAATTGGATATTAGTAAGAAGAATTTTTTTAAAATCAAATGCAATAGCTTCTTTACTTTTGGTGGAGCTATCGGCTGGCTGAGCAAAGTAATCGGATATAAATTGATAATTCCATGTAGAATCGGTTCGGTGCAAATTAACTACCGCGTTATCTAAGGCTATGTACTGAATGATGGCTTTGTTTTTAAAAAAGAACCAGTCAGTAATTTTGAAACTTGCACTAGCTGCATATAATAAAGTGTCTTTATTTAAATCTTCTACTAAAAATCCATTCAATGCCATCTTATCAAATAAATGATAATTGATATATTGAATTTTCACCTTTGCATGCAGTTCCTTCGAAAGGGTAGTGGTGACTTTACCCACTATAAAATTTTGTACAGGAGTAAGTTGTAAAACACCCCAAATAAAAAGTATTAGCAACAGAACGGGTAGAAAGAACTTGATTTTTTGATTTCTTTCTTTGAAAAAGTACAGCCAGATGGCAATCCAGCCAACAAAAAGCACTACAAAAACCCATAGAGGGGCGTCATTCAAAACAGTGGTTAATAAAATAGCCAGCGTCACCCAAAAAATAAGCGTTAGGGCTATTCGTTTTAATATGTGTAAGCTTTTGTGCAGTGGATTGAATTATTATGCAAAAATAGCGTTTAGATACCTATATACAAATTCAATACCAAAACTAGTGATAGGTATTTATATGTTAAAAAAAGTAGTTTTTAAAATACAGTGTAAAATAAATCACAATGAATTAATACCCTTCAGCAGAATCATCTCCTCGCTTATCGGCAATGGCTGTTATTTTCCTTGTTTTGTCATATTTTATTTCTATCAATTCAGTTCGCCCAATGGCCTCTTTTTTTACTACTTTATAGCCCATCGCTTCTAGTTGTTGAATGGTAGCTGCGTTAAAATCTTTTTCTACTATTATTTCATCTGGCAGCCATTGATGATGGAATTTTGGCAGGTTGACAGCGTCTTCTGGTGACATTTTAAAGTCAATCATATTTACCAAGGATTGAATAATACTAGTAGGTATGGTAGTGCCACCTGGGGTCCCCACTACCAAATAGGGTTGATTGTTTTTCAATACAATGGTAGGAGCCATACTACTCAACATTCTTTTGCCTGGGTAAATAGCATTGGCTTCGGCACCTAAAGCTCCATACATATTGGGAACACCCGGCTTCACACTAAAATCATCCATCTCATTATTTAGCAGAAATCCTGCTCCGCCAACAACTGTTCTGCTACCGTAAGAACCATTTAGAGTGGTAGTTACGGCTACCGCATTGCCTGCGGCATCAATTATGCTTAAATGAGTGGTTTCATCACTTTCTTTAATGTAACCCTGTTGAGTTGACTGACTATTACCAGCAATACCCGGTCTGTAATCTTTCATTCTTTCTTTTAAATAATTTTCGCTTATCAAGGCTTTTACTGGCACTTTCACAAAATCCCCATCTCCTAAATATTGTGCTCTATCGGCAAAGGCTCTTCTCTCTGCTTCGGTTAAAAGCTGAACGCTAGCAGCAGATTGAAATTTCATTTCACCGATATTTTTTTGTTCTATCATTTTTAATACCTGCTGTAAAATGATTCCTCCACTACTAGGTAATGGCATCGAAATAATGTGATGTGATTTATAATCAAATTCAATCGCAGTCCTTTCCTTAGCGGTATATTTTTTTAAATCATCCCCAGTAATAATCCCTTTCCCTTTTGCCATTTCAGCAATAATTAAATTGGCAGTTACTCCTTCATAAAATCCTTTGACACCCTTATCCCTTATTATTTTGAGAGTATTAGCAAGGTCCTTTTGTATCAGTGTGTCACCTGCTTTCCAAGGGGTTGTTTTTACAAAAGCGGTGGGGGAAGTATTTAGCTGGATGAATTCATTTTTTAATTCATTGAAATCATGCGCCTGGTTGGCACTAATTGAAAAACCTTTTTCTGCAAGTTCAATAGCTGGCTGTATAAGGGTTCTAAAAGGCAATAAAGCGTATTTCATAGCTGAGAATATACCTGCCACCGAACCCGGAATTCCACTAGCAAGATGACCGTCTTGGGATAAATTCATTTGCGGATTCCCCTTTTTATCCAAGTACATATCCCTATTGGATTGGGAGGGTGCAGTCTCCCGAAAATCAATGCTGATATTTTTTCCATTTTTTAAATGCGCGATCATAAAACCACCCCCACCAATATTGCCAGCTCCTGGGTATACTACCGCAAGGGCCAGTTGAGTAGCGATTGCAGCATCGATGGCATTTCCTCCTTTTTTTAAAATATTTACGCCTACTTTACTAGCTAGTGCATTGGCGGATGATACAGCCCCCTTGGTACAAATGACTTTTTTTTGTTGCTGATAATGGAAAGGGTCAATCTTTTGTGCCCTAGCCATCGAGCCACTTATCAATAAAACAATCAGTAATAATCGAACTAGATTCTTGGACTTCATCCGCTATTTTTTTACTAAATTACTGAATCAATTTTATTGTTAAATATTCAATTTTAAGTTAATAAAAGATATCTTTTTGATGTTTTTATAAAAATTGGAGGCTAGGTCAAACAAAACTTAGAGTGAGGCTATTATTTTTATAGATATTTTTTAAAAATGGAAATTCTTTAAGTTGTCATTATATTACATCCAATATATAATCAAAATCGTATGTTAAAACCTATTGCTGTTATAGCTTTCTTATTTAATTCGTTGTTAGCGATTTCTCAAACTCCCAAAAGCTATACTTCTTCTGAAATATTGCTACAGTTAAAAAAATTACCGGTTCTTGGTTCAGTTTTATACATTGCAGCCCATCCAGATGATGAAAATACTCGTCTGCTTACATATCTCGCGAATGAAAAATTGTATCGAACTGGGTACTTAAGTTTGACTAGAGGTGATGGAGGACAAAATTTAATTGGCGATGAGCAGGGGATTGATTTGGGACTAATTAGAACCCAAGAATTACTATCGGCTAGAAGAATAGACGGGGCTGAACAGTTTTTTAGCAGGGCCTTTGATTTTGGATTTAGTAAATCTTCCGAAGAGGCATTTCGCTTTTGGGGACATGATAAAATATTGAGTGATGTAGTTTGGGTTATCCGTAAATTTCAGCCTGATATATTAATTGCCCGTTTTCCAGAAGATAGTAGGGCAGGGCATGGTCATCATGCAGCTTCGGGAATCCTTGCCCGTGAGGCTTTTGATGCTGCGGCAGATCCTTCCAAATTCCCTGAGCAGTTATCACAGGGAGTAAGCATTTGGCAGGCCAAAAGATTACTTTGGAATACTTTTAATTTTGGGAGTGGTAACACACAAAGTGAAGACCAATTTAAAATTGATGTGGGTATGTACAATCCACTGCTGGGAAAAGGGTATGGAGAAATTGCTGCACTTAGCAGAAGCCAACATAAAAGTCAGGGCTTTGGTGTGTCAGCACAAAGAGGAACCGTGACTGAATATTTTACCACCATCAAAGGCGAACAACCAGTGAATGATTTGATGGATGGCGTAACAACGAATTGGGAAAGGGTTAATAAAAATAATTTATCAAAACTTTCAGTAAATATAGCTGCTAATTTCTCTGCAGAACATCCAGAAAAATCAGTGCCAGCATTGGTGAATCTATATAATTTAGTTTCATCACTCAATGATGGTTATTGGAAAACTCAGAAATTAAAAGAGATAAAAAACTGCATCAAGGCTGCCAGTGGTCTATTTCTTGAAGCAACTTCCAACAATCAATTTGGCGTTCAAGGTGATAGTGCTAGAATAACGGCTACTGCTAATAATCAATTGGGTTTAAATATTAGTACGATGGGTGTAAGCATCGGCAATCAGCATTATTTGTTAGGAGCACTCAATAAAAATAACAATCAGTCGATTATAAAAAATATTTTCCTTAGCGATGCAGATGTAAAAAATGCGCAACCTTATTGGCTTTCATTGCCAATGGATAAAGGAAGTTTTAATGTAGCGGATCGTCAAAAAATAGGCATGGCAGAAAACACTCCTATTCAAGTGGATTTTGATGTAACCATTGAAGGTACTCCATTTATATTTACCCAACCTATTCGATATAAATATACTGACCCAGTAAGAGGTGAGTTGAATCAGCCATTTACTATATTGCCAGTAGCGGATGTGAAGTTTGAAAAAGATATTTATTTATTAAAGAACAAAGATTCTTTGCACGTAGATATGCGGGTTATACCCAATATTGATTTGAAGGCTGAGTTTCAAGTGCAAGCTACTTTAAAAGATAAGCAAGGGACTATTTTAAATAAAAAAGATTTTTCTTTAAAAGCAATTTCAAAAGAAAAGCCAGTCTTACTAAAGGTTCGACTGCCACAAAATAATTTATCGAGTGAAACAGTAACCATTCAGGCTGCGTTAAGTGGTGGAGTTTCTGAAGGTTCAAAAACTTATAAAAGAGTGATCAATTATGATCACATTCCTTCTATCGTTTATCAAAAAGAAGCAATCACAAAATCTGTTTTTGCAGATATAAAAATTAGCGGAAAACTAGTGGGTTATATTCCAGGGGCAGGTGATAAAGTGCCTCAGGCTTTGCAGGAAATGGGGTATCAAGTAGACCTACTTTCAGAGATAGACATTAAGGCAGGCAAGCTTAATCAATACGATGCAATTGTAACAGGAGTGAGGGCATACAATACAAATGACTGGATGAATAATGTGTATGATGCACTAATGAATTATGTTAAGGAGGGCGGCATTTTACTTTGTCAGTATAATACGAGCAATCAGATTGGGCCTGTAAAAGCAAAAATTTCGCCTTATCCATTTACTATCACTCGTAATAGAGTTACAGACGAAGAGGCAAAAGTAAATTTCTTATTGCCCAATCATCCAGCATTAAATTATCCTAATAAAATTTCTGAAAAGGATTTTGAAGGATGGATTCAAGAGCGCAGTATTTATAATTCTGGAATGACTGATCCTGCTTTTCAACATATATTGAGCATGAAAGACCCTTCGGAAGCAGATCAGGATGGATCTTTGATCATTGCCAATTATGGTAAGGGAAGATTTATTTATACAGGGCTAGTGTTTTTTAGGGAACTGCCGGCGGGAGTTGCAGGAGCGTATCGTTTGTTTGCCAATTTGATTGCATTACCAGAAAAAGGAAAAAAGTAATTTAATTTTTTAAAAGTCTGCTGTATGCAAAGTGAAAAATCATATTGGAGAAAATGGTATTGGGGAGTGGCCATCATATTGTTATTACAAATGATGATCTACTATTTTATTACTATTTATTACCAATAGTTTGAATTGATTTTTATATTTCATGATCACTAATTTTTTGAATGAGTACCATTGATTGGATCATATTAATAACTACCCTTTTCGGCATCATTATTTATGGTGTATATAAAAGTCAAACCACAAAGGATTTGGATGGTTACTTTTTGAGTAACCGTAGTTTACCATGGTACATGGTACTATTGAGTATTATGGGTACACAGGCTAGCGCGGTAACTTTTTTAAGTGCGCCTGGTCAGGCCTATACTGATGGAATGCGATTTGTGCAATATTATTTTGGATTACCATTGGCAATGATTGTAGTCTGCATTTTTTTTGTACCTGTTTTCCGAAAATTAAAAGTGTATACCGCCTATGAATTTTTAGAAAATCGGTTTGACTTAAAAACAAGGTCGCTTACTTCTGCTTTGTTTTTAATTTCTCGCGGTTTATCTACTGGCATTAGTATTTATGCTCCTTCTATAATACTGAGTTCACTTTTGGGTTGGAATATTTATTATACCAATTTGGTAATGGGAGGAATGCTGATTGTTTATACCATTACTGGAGGGGCCAAAGCGGTTGCCTACACACAACAATTGCAATTGATCATCATTATAGCCGGAATGTTTTTGGCGGGCTACATGGTAATTAATTTACTGCCAGATGGAATGGGTTTTTTGGATGCCATAAAGGTGGCAGGAGGCAAGGGAAAGATGAATATTATCACTACTGGTGTTACCAATCAGCATTTCGATTGGAAAGATAAATACAATATTTGGAGTGGTTTGTTAGGCGGCTTTTTCTTGTCAATTAGCTACTTTGGTGCAGATCAAAGTCAGGTAGGGAGGTACCTTACCGCTAAGTCGGACAAGGAAAGTAAAATTGGATTATTAACCAATGGTTTGGTGAAAGTGCCTATGCAGTTTCTTATTTTATTGGTAGGAATTTTAGTTTTTTCTTTTTACCAGTACCACAAGGCACCAATTTATTTTGATGAAGCAAGAGTGATAGTAGCTAAAAAAACAGTTTACAAAGATTCTCTGGTTCATTTGGAAAATCAATATGTGAATGCTTTAAAAGAAAATAATCCAGCGCTCGCAACTGAACTACGAGCAGAATATAAATCAATAATTAAAAAAGCCATTCCTGGAGATGATGCCAATGATACTAATTTTATTTTCCTTCGTTTTGTAATTGACAATTTACCAAAAGGGCTGGTAGGTTTATTGATTGCTGTTATTTTTTTGGCAGCATGGGGTAGTATTGCCGCTGCTTTAAATTCGCTCGCCTCCTGTACGGTGGTAGATTTTCATAAAAAGTTTATCAATAAAAATTGTACGGAAGCTCAGGATTACAGTATTTCAAAATGGTACACATTTGGTTGGGGTGTATTTTCTGTAGTAGTAGCTATGTTTGCTTACAATCTGGGTAATAGTTTAATTGAGGCAGTTAATATTTTGGGTTCCTTATTTTACGGAGTAATATTGGGAATATTTTTAGTAGCATTCTGGATTAAATATGTGAAGGGAAATGCTGTTTTTATTGCATCGGTGATATCAGAATTATTAATTATTTTAATCTACAATCTCAATGTTGTTTCTTTTTTATGGCTGAATGCAATAGGGGTGATATTGGTGATATTTTTTAGTGTAATCATACAGTTGGTTTTACCAAGTAAAAAGGAAAAGGACTCTATTCCAAATGGAATTTCAGGCCTAAGTACCTAACTTTTATTTTACTAAAAAGCAATGCGAATGAGATATTAATCATTTGAATGATTATCTGATAGTTCTTTGTCGATTCATTTTGTCAAAAGCTTTACCGAATGGGCGCTTACGACTTTTTGGAGGTCGACTAATTAATTTTCTTTCTTTTTTAATTCCTTCAGTAACTTTTCATTCATTTTAATGTAGTCTATATTTTTTGCCTGTTTTGCAAATTCTAGTGATAATCTAGAACTCTCCATCGCTTCTTTGGTGAAGCCCATTTCTTCTTGTATTTTGGCTTTATATAAATACATCCAATATGCTTTTGGATAAGTATCGGTTGCTTTGTTTACATTTTCAAGTGCCTTGCTTAAGTTCTTGTCGTACTCATAATAAAATTGCGCCGCTTCCCAATAGGGTTTTTTATTAGTGCGCATGGCAGTTTCAATTTGTGTTCGAATTTTTTCATTTAGGTTGGTTGTAATTGGAAGAATGACTAATTTCCTTTCCCAGTGTAGTTGTAATGCACAACTGGTTGGTTTTACTTCTGTAAATTGAAAGGTCAGTAATTCTTTTTTATCCTTTGTATGAATGGGAGCTACTTTAAATCGAATGACATCTTGTGATTCTTTGTAATCTTCTGTTCCTTTGTTGTTGATTCCTTTATTGATAATTATATCCCAGTTTTCTTCACCAGGGATAGTGTATAAAACATATCTTCCGGAGTCAATTTTTTTACCAAAGATTTCTAAAGGCTCTGAAAAAAATAATTTAGCAGGACTATTTATACTGGTGTTCCATAGTTTTCCATAAGGCACCAAATCACCAAAAACTCTCTTTTCTTTAGCTGCAGGTCGGTTATAGGTAATCTCAATATTACCTAGACCAAATTCCTGTTTAATTGTTTGAGTGGGAGCGGGAGAAGGAAGTCGAACTTGAGCCTGAGGGATTTTCAAAATCAACAAAGCCATGTAAAAAAGAAGTATTTTTTTCATGTTTATTTTATTTATCGATCAGTTAATTTGAAACCAATCCAAGCTAATTTTATAAATCTAGTTATTACAATTAATATAGCGGTGATTTTTTAAAAGTAAGTCCAATACAAATATAGTGGATTGCTTATTGAAAATTTTATCTAGGGAAATGAGACTATTTATTCGAAATATACTTTCACTGTTTGGTAAAAGAGACGATTGTTGAGGTATTGATGTTGGGCTTGGTTTTGTTTTTCTGAAAATCCTTGCAAACCAAAGAGGCCTGCTGCATTCCCTTTGTTGATAGCAATTTCAAGATAGTCTGCTGAATTAAATAATGCTAATTTTTCACCTTCTTGAGCATCTGCATAGGTGTCACATATTTTTTCAATCACTTCATCTCTTTTAAAAACAATTTTAAAGCTTCTGCCTTTTCTTTGTTCTTCAAAATCTTCACGGGTAATGTTTACAATTACATTTTCGAAATTGTCTATGAAAATAATTTGCCCTTCCATCCAATTGGCACCGAGTAAAGGGCGTAAAGGATTTTTTACCTGAATAGAAACAGAGCTGTCTCCCACTTGATCCAGTGTTTTGCCACTAACAATATCATTAAAGGCCTTTGCAAACACATTGGTACAATAGAGGGTGTTTTTTCTTTGATTTTTTTCAAGTGCTAGTGCTACTACTTTTTGTGGAATTTCTTCTAGTATCATTGTGAGCAATCCATTATCGCCACAGCCGATATAATGACCATTGTGTTCTGCCAGCAACATGTGTTCTGGCTTTTCGTCAAACAAGTTCACTAGAATTAAGTGAAAGGTACCAATGGGGAAATTTTTTATAGCGTTTCGGCAAACATAGGCTGCTTGAGGATAATTGAAGGGAGATATTTGGTGAGAGATATCTACCAATGAAAACAATTCACTTGCCTGTAACAACTGTCCTTTTACTGCGCCAGTAAGAAAATCTTGCTGGCCAATATCAGAAGTAAGTGTTAGGATCGGCATTTTTTAATAAATATTTTAAGTTAGGGGGTTATAATAATATTAAACACAGTATTATTTAACTAGTTCACCGTTTTTATAAAAGAATTTTCTCACTAGTTTGTCTGTTAGAGAAGGGAAAAATTTATTCATGAAAACTGTTTGAAAACCGCTAAAAGAAAGTACTAAGGTTCTTTTCTTTTTTTCAATGGCTTTTACAATGTGGTTGGCGCAATCCTGAGAGCTCATTAAGTCTCTTTCGTTGAGCGGACTTTCTCCTTGTGCAAAGCCTTTGCTATTGAGCGCTACATTGCGAATATTACTGCGAGTAAAGCCAGGGGACAACCACATTACATTGACTCCTGTTTCTAACAATTCAGTTCTTATCGCTTCAAGCCATCCATTGACAGCAAATTTAGAAGCAGAATATCCACTTCTACCAGGAAGGCCGCGGTATCCAGCAATGGAAGAAACGCCCACAATGGTTCCTTTTCTTTGTATAATAGAATCTAGCGCAAGTTTGGTACAATAAACGGTGCCGAAAAAATTAACGTCCATTACTTTTTTGATTACCTCCACTTCGGCATCTTTTAGTTCTGCCCTCATACTAATGCCTGCATTGTTGATCAAAATATCGATGCCACCAAAAGTAGCGATGGTTGAGTCTATAAAATTTTTGCAATCTGCATATCTGCTTACATCAGCCACCATTGTGTGCAGAAGGTGATTGGAATATTGCACTTGCAGGCTATATAATTTATCTTGGTTACGGCCACAGGTAGCAATTTTGGCACCTAGGGGTATTAGCGCATCTACCAATGCTTTTCCAATGCCCTCACTTCCACCAGTGATCGCAATCACTTTGTTTTTAAAAAAGTCACTCATATGATAAAATAATAGCAAAAATAAGTGACTTCATCTGCTGTTTATCAATTATCTTGATAAAATTGTATAACTATTACTCAAAAGATCTTTAAAAAACTTTGGGACTAAATGTTTTTACCCTATTTTTGCAATCCAAAAGAAAATACCTTAAAAATCTGTTATTTTCTAGGAAAAAATAAGGTTTGAATTGGTAGCTCAGTTGGTAGAGCAATACACTTTTAATGTATGGGTCCTGGGTTCGAGTCCCAGCCAGTTCACCCCCTGCTAGTTAAATAGCAATAAAAACTCCGAAATCGTAAAGAAATCGGAGTTTTTTTATGCCCTTATGGCACGCTTTTGTAGTCTTTTGTATTGATTTGTTTGGCTCGGTTGGAGTGGTTCGTAAAATCAGAAATTAACCTGTTTAATCCGTTTTGAGCGGGTGTTTTCATTAAGCAGAGTAATTAGAAGATTTAACAGGAATTGTGTGATATTCAGAAAAATAAAAACTTGAATGTTTTTTGGAAGCAAAAGATTAAACCAAATATAAAAGCCTTATAAAATTGTAATGCCCTAATTGCACTGATAATCAAATCGAATAGTCCCTAAAAATAACCCCATACCCTGTTGAAGATCTCCATCACATGTAACCTGCAAAACATATTGGTCCTTACTGACTACATATCCACCAAAATTAGTAGTCCAAGTATCTAGTGCACTTCCATTATTAGCATCATAAATTATAGAAATGATTTTTTTAACTGCAAGGGTGGATCTTGGTCCAAAGGAAAACCCTTGAATAAAACGGTAGTTTTCAAAGGCATCGCCAAAAAGATAAATCCAAGGCTTAGTAATTGTATTTACATCATAGGTTATATCTGTCTGCATTAACTTAGTGATCCCATCTCTCCCTAAAAATTGGGTAGTAATTAAATTACTTCCATCATACATATATTTAGTAATATAATCGGGCTCAGTCGAATAGTTGTAGTAAGTCAATTTCTGAACTAATTTTCCTGATAAATCATATTTGTATTCATAGAGAATATCGTCAGCAAATAAATCAATAGTAGTATCGCGCACAAAGTATTGATTGATATTTTTTGTTTTAGGATCTTGAACCATCCATTCAGCAACCCCCATTATAATGGTATCACCACGGTATTGAAAACTTGCTTTATAATCAACGGTATTGGTAATGCTATCATAATAATTTAAACCCAACATTTTATTACTATTATCTCGTTGAAATTCAAGTCTATTGAAAGCTATTTTTGAACTAATCTGTCTAATTTTAGAAATTTGACAAGTAGCTGAAGCGTTGGTTGTTAAAGTTTGTACCTCTTCGCCTGTAAGTGGGTCCGTCTGTACAAATTCTTTAGAACAGCCTGCTGCACAAAAAAGAAGTAATAGTATATAATGATATCTTTTCATTTTTATAAAGCTATAATTTGAATAACCTGTGTTTTATAACCATTTAATTTAACCTGGATAGAATAACTACCCTTATTTAGTTTTAGATTAATTGGTAGTCGAATATTGTTCTCATTAAACACAAACCTCTTAATGTTCCATTTTGAAGTTCCCGTCTGATCTACAATTGACAATTCCATATAGCCACTATACCTTTTATTTAGTTTGGCTTGCAGATAGAAAAAACCTGAAGTTGGATTAGGATAAGCACTAAGCAAATAACTCTTCTGATCTAAAGATGCTGGATCGTTTTGAACAATAAAATCTTTGGATCTTGACCAACAAACTTTATCAGCACTTGTTTCCACAGCGTAAAATCCTTTATAGAGAATTTTATAAACATTCGTAGCAGAAACAGGAGAAGCTAAATTATTCATAAACCATTTGTAATTCTTTGAATCCGTGCTATAGAGATTATCGTCTACCCTTAGAAGTGATGGAATAGGAGTTGTATTTTTCCTTATAGTAATTAAATTGGAAGAATCAGAGTAGCAATAATTTGAAGTAGAACCCATTCTTACACCCCCTCTCAAAAATATCGATGTTGGACTATTGATAAGTATACTACTAGTGGTATCACCGGTAGACCATAGATATCTTTCATACACCAAATTACCTTTTAAACGAATGGTATCATTAAAACATAGTATTGTGTCCTTTAAAGTTTTAGCTAAAGTAGGTTTTGTAGGTTTCGGAACAAAACTTACTCGAATGCTTTTACTAGTATCGTATTTATTTAACCCATCACTTCCCACCAATTTATATACCCCCGATGAAAGTATGGAAATGCTATCAGTTCGTTGACCCACAATTGCAGTGTCATTTTTAAACCATTGATAAGTAAAACAAGTGCCTGACTTTACTACTAATTTACCGTTACCACAAATGGTAGTATCTGATAAAACAGAAAGGGCTACGTTTATTTTATAATTCAATGGTTGTTGAAAACCAATTACATAACTATTGGAATTATTAGAAGATGATCCGTTGGCAATTTGACCAGCGGTAGCCTTCAAATTATCATTGGTAATACCATAAAATGAAATAGCTGAACGCCTAATTGATTGAGCGGTTATTTCACTAAAAATTGTCAGCAGTAAGAAAAACAAAAAGATACTTTTTTTCATAATTAGGTTGCTTTCTTTAAATATTTTATGACTTACTTTTTTGATTCAATTCAAAATATTATTCGTCCTCTCTTCAAACCAAAGCCCAATCAGCCTTTAATTGAGGTAGAAGTATGATTAGCGCTTATTAACAATCGCTTCCAATGATTTTAATCTTGCTTCTAGATCAGCAATTTTTTTGTCTTTTTCGGCGCTTTCCTCTTTTATAATAACATTTTGCTCTTGAATTGCTTTTACAATCACAGGTAATAAATTATTATACCTTGCTTCTAATTTTTCAGGATTTTCTTGACTTACTAAATCCAGATTGTTACCGATTTTGGATTGTTTTTGCAAAGCCAAAAGATCTTGTGCAATAAAACCAGCTGACTTAATTCCAACCTTTGCTTTATCGCGGGTATTCCATGTAAAACTCACAGGCTTGAGTTGCTTAATAAAATCAAGGCCTTCTGAAATACTAATGATATCTGTTTTATCGCGTCTGTCGGATAAGGCAGTTATTGAAGTAACCTGAGCACGTAGGGTAGCAATAGAAGAATTTCCAATAGCAATTTCGTTACTTACTGAAGCAGAAGATGCACTAGCACCATTTCCTATAAATGTATTATTGCTGCCAGTAGTTAGAGTATTACCCGAATTATATCCAATCGCTGTGTTATATCCACCAGTTGAGTTGTCCGGAAGTGAACTATCGCCAATTCCTGTATTATTCCACCCAGTAGAATTCCACATAAGCGCCCTATATCCTATTCCTGTATTGTAGCTTCCTGTGGTATTAGATTGGAGTGCTCTGTACCCATTTGCTGTGTTATCTGTTCCTGTGGTATTTGAAAAAAGTGATTGACCCCCAATTCCAGCATTTCTAAGGCCTGTAGTGTTATTAACAAGTGCCGACTCCCCAACAGCAGTATTACTACTTCCAGTAGTGTTTGCGAAAAGTGCGTAAAAACCATTTGCTACATTATTAGAACCTGTGGTATTTTTATTAAGTGAATTAGAGCCAATACTTACATTATATCTACCTGTTGTATTGGAATAAAGTGAATTCATGCCATTTGCTGTATTATCATATCCAGTTGTATTTAAGAATAGTGCACTTTTTCCATAAGCAGTATTATTACCACCTGTAGTATTTAATTTAAGTGCATCTACACCAGTTGCTGTATTACTGCTTCCCGTTGTGTTTGAATACAATGACTGCATTCCAATTGCTACATTATTATAACCTGTTGTATTTGAGAAAAGTGAACTTTGGCCATAGGCAGCATTATTACTACCTGTAGTATTTAATTTAAGTGCATCTACACCAGTTGCTGTATTGTATGCACCAATAGTATTTGAATACAATGACTGCATTCCAATTGCTACATTATTATAACCTGTTGTATTTGAATAAAGTGAATTAAACCCAGTTGACGTATTATTAGATCCTGTGGTGTTCTTTTCAAGTGAGTGAGAACCTGTTCGAGTATTAAATAAAGTATCTGAACTAATATCTGCAAGGCCTCCTGTTTTTCCAGTCAATATCCATCTACTAAATGCATATGTAAAAATGGCATATTCCCCTGTACGCAATGTTAATTCATCTTTTAAATCTGTATTTGCTTTTAAGATTTTTAATGAAAAGGAAGATCTGCAATTCAATAATAAAGATGTGTTCAGTCTTTTGAATAAATACGAATTGTTAGAATTTGGTAAAGGCAGACTAACAACTGCATTCCAAAAACCATCGCTAGATTCATAAAAATCAACATCATCTGCTAAAAACATAGTATCCTTGGTGTTTGAGCCATGTTTATAAACTCTACCTAAAGAGCCTTTAAAAGATCCAGTAACTTCTAGATCACCATTGATAGTTAATTTTTTATTATCAAATTCTCCATAAATAAGTGGTGTTTTTGATGAATCATTTTGAATCACCAATTTATTACTAGTGGTGGTAAAATTAATATTATTACCAGCATCATTTCCTATGAAAATATTTTTAGAACCGGTAGTTAATTTTCCTCCTGAATAATATCCTATTGCTGTGTTATAAGATCCAGTTGTGTCCCAATAAAGAGATTGGTTCCCTATTGCTGTGTTATACCCCCCTGTTTTGTTGTTGTAAAGCGAAGCAAACCCATTGGCTGTATTAAATGATCCTGTGTTATTGTTGTAAAGCGATACATTCCCATTGGCTGTGTTATATAATCCTGTTTTGTTAAAAAAAATTGATTGGTAACCAGTTGCTGTGTTACCACTTCCCGTAGTGTTACTTCCCAGTGCACTTGAACCATTAGCTGTATTAGAATTTCCGGTAGTGTTAGAGTAAAGCGAAGAAATTCCACTTGCAGTGTTATGATACCCTGTGGTGTTAGAATAAAGTGATAAATAACCATTCGCAACATTATAATACCCGGTTGTGTTAGAATTAAGTGATCTTGAACCAGTTGCAGTATTAAGCCTCCCTGTAGTGTTGGAATAAAGTGAACTATCACCAGTTGCTGTGTTATTCGACCCAGAGGTGTTTTTGTAAAGTGAGTTAGATCCCGCTCTAGTATTATGCAAAGAATCTGAATTAATATTACTAGATGAATTAGCTTGCAAAGCATAAGGCACCGATAACAATTTAGATAATCCTGTCACCACATATTTCCCTGTGTTATCAATATCAATTTCAGTTTTCATATAAAGACTGCCCAATGACCAGATAATTGAGTTGAATCTTCCGATGCTAGGAATACCATTTCCAATTACAACTGTAAACTGTCCATACTTATCCGTTTGGGTGCTTGCTGTTTCACTATAACTTACTGTATTACCCAAGCTATCTGTAGTTATAGAAAAGCGAAGGCTTACTAATTTTGAAGCCACCACATAGCCGTTACCATCCAAAGCGATACCTTGAAAATTAAAACCTTGCGGAGCTTGGGCATCAACCTTACAATTTATTGCAAGAGCAACTAGAAGAACAATAATTAACTTTTTCATATTTTGATGATTTTAAAAACAAAATGAAAGCTGAATTCAAACTGAAATTCTAAAGTTTCATTTTCAATTTATTTTTTAAAGAATTAAAACATGTAAGATTAAAGGCAATAATTTGATACACCTATACCTCAAATGGTTAATTCTTTTACTTTACATGTTATCATTATATTAAGTACTTTTTCGACTCAATGTAATTTGGTGGCAGTTTACCATATTTTTTTCTTAAAAGAATTCATGAAATACCAACCGATGAACTTAACTAAACTCCAAAAATCAAATAATCAAATAACCAAATAAATTAATCCCTAAGGCAACGAACTGAAAACGCATCTCTCTGAAGGTGGTTGTGCCTGCCTAGGTTGCCATAGTAGTTGCTCAGGGAGCGGTGCCAGGAGTCCGTAGGACTGTACACTGCAGCGCTCCACCAGTAGCCGTCCTTGCCACCATCGAGGAACTTTCCAGAGTTGTCACGGGTGCCGCCCGGAAGACCTGAAAAGCCGCTCAAGTTTGTAGCGCTTATATTGGGACTTAACCAATTAAGAGTTC